>CAZQXX010000069.1:0-2076 GCA_964597105.1 uncultured Anaerolineales bacterium | reverse complement strand
CGGGTATCGGTCGACTGTGCAGACGTTGGGCCCAGTCGTCTCAGAGGCTGGGACCGCCAGCTGGCAGGGCCCTCACTCTATCTCAATGCTCTCAAGCCGAAAGTCGTCCCCTCCCGCGGCGACGACACGTTCCTCTCCGCACTTCGGGCAGACAAAGTCTTTCTGACTCAGCGGGAACGTATGTCCACAGGACAGACAGCGTAGGGTTCCGTCGACACGCTCGAAGTGCAATTCGGCGCCCTCTGCCATAGTGTCCTTGCTGACGATATCCCAGTAGAACTGGACCGATTCGTCCACGATCGAGGACAGCTCCCCGATGACGATGTTGAGCTGGACAATCCGCTCTGCGCCGGCCTCTTCGGCATGGCGGAGAGCGATCTCCAGCAAGCTCTCAGTAACTGATAACTCGTGCATAGCGGTCCTGAACCAAGCAGTCTATCCTGTCGTTCTGCCCGGCAAGGCTTCACCCCCTTGTGACGACGTTCAGATCCGGCAGGAGGATGTAGGGGAGACGGATGCCGCCGTATACCCACTCCGATTCACGGCTGACGGCTTCAATGTCTTGCAAGTCCTGATAGACGTTCCCTGCGACTGAGACATCCTTCACCCGTCCCACGATCTCACCGTTCTCGATCTTGAAGGCCAGGCTGAGATTATTGGAGAAGGCCCCACTGATGACGTTCCCCTGGCCCAGACCCAGGGGGGTCTCTACCAGCAGCCCCTCATCTATGTCAGAGATGAGGGCGTCGACGGGCGTCTGCCCATTGGCGACGACCAGGTTGGAGAAGGAAGGCGATGGTGGTGAGAACAGACCTCGCTCTCCGTTGCCGGTGGACTCGGCCTCGGCCAGAGCTGCGGTCTTGAGATCGTAGATGAACTCCTTCAGGCGCCCTCGGTCGATGAGGACGGTTCGGCGACGCGGGACACCCTCGTCGTCGTGAGAGCTGCTCCCGGGGCGACCGTCCAGCGTCGGATCGTCCACCAAGATCAAGTTATCGTCGAAGATCTGCTGCCCCTCCTGCCCCGCCATCGGCGAAATACCTCGATAGACGTTCTTGCCGTTCAGACCTTGGATGAGCGGGAGAACCAGCATAGGAGCACCAGTGGGCGAGAAAAGAACGGGCATCTGTCCTGAGGATAGGGTCGCAGCCCGCTGTGCCAATCGGAGCTTTTCGGCAATCCGGTCGACGAAGGCCCGGTACTCTTCGTCCAATACGGCGGTGTTGAAGTACTCCCAGAGGGTGAACACATCATCGCCCCGGACCCGCTCTATCTCCAGCATAATCGAGAGAGGGGCTTTCCTCACTGTAATCTCGGCTCCCGCACTGTTGCGGACCGTGGTCTCGCGGACACGACGAGTCAGGTCGATACTGACCTTTGCCCGCTCGTCGGCATCGAGCACCGTGTTCACGATCTCCTTACCGATCTCAATCAGTCGAGCCGTCGGGAGCGTGGCCAGCGCGGGGTCATAGACCCGAACCTGGGGGCCGGGCTGTGTCGCAGGAAAGCGGAGCGGGATCTCGTCACCGAGCCGGGCCGACGCCAGGACGTTGTCAACCAGCTGATCGAGGGCGGTCACGTCGGTAGAGGCAGCGAACCCGAGGTGCCCGTCCACGATTACGCGGGCGGCCACGCCTCGAGTCTCCTCTACCTCGAACGACTTCAGTTTGTTGGCCTTGAATCCGATCTTGGTCGCTTCGCTCTGGATCTCGAAGACTTCAGCCTGCTCGGCGTGCTGCATCAAGCGCTCTAGCATTACCTTTTCCCTTCCGTTCATCCGGGCCCGGATATCTCCGAAAATCAATCTCCCCAAATGGTCTATGGATTGCGTCGGGTTGAGCTACTCACCACCAATGAGAACATCCTGGATACGGATGTGGGGTGCGCCCATCGTTACGGCTAGGCCTCCTTGGCCCTTGCCACACCGGCCCCATTCGGCCCACTGGAAGTCGTCCCCAATAGCATCAATGTGCTTGAGCGTGACGAACAGATTCCCACTGAGGACGACATCGCGCACCAATTCGGCGATCTCGCCGTCGCGAATCAGATATCCGTAGGCGGCGCTGAAGGAGAAAT
>CAZQXX010000068.1:0-14247 GCA_964597105.1 uncultured Anaerolineales bacterium | reverse complement strand
TCAGTTCCCTCAAGACACCACTCAACTAGCCAAACACGAGCAAGGCGACCAGGATCCCCATGTCGATCAGCAGCCCGACCAATCCCTTCTGCACGATCAGATCCAGCCTCCCATCCCATAACAAGATCACGATCCCCGCGGATAGCCCAGCCGACCCTACCACTACCGGACGCCACCATTCCTGTCGAGCGAGCGTGCCGACGCCGCCGACGACGAACCCGACCGTGGCCAGCGCGTACAGGACGCTGGCAAGGCTCCGCGTTGCAGCATCCCCCAGCAGGCCAGATAGGAGCCAGGATGCACCGGTCCAGCCCATCTCCGTATGAAACCCCACCAGCCTCTGGCTCAATACGACATAACACAGGTGAACGAGCCATGAAGAAGAAGGGAGCCACCAGCCATCAACCTACTCATACAGATCCTCTCCGTCTGGACCTAGATCAGTACCTCTTCGAGGGGGCGTCTCGGTGTGTGCTGCTCCTCCGGTTCGGCGTACCCCAGACGGAACGTCTGCTGCGGCACGACGTCCGATGTGGGAATCAGGTCGGCCACCTCGTCCTTGAACTCTGGGATCTCCAGAATCTGACTCATCGGATGGACCTGAATACCCAGGGCCGTCGCCATCAGTGCCACCCGCTCGAAGACTTGACCCGCCTGCACTTGAGCTGCGCGGTCGTCGGTCGAGGAGCTGATGACGGCCAGCACCGGCGCGCTCATCAGGAGCTCCGAGTCTTTCTTAGCCGTCCCCTTCCCCATGTTCAGATACGTGACTGCCAGCTGGGACATCTTCGACATCAGCCAGGGGGTGCCGAATACGCCCTGTCCCATCCAGTAACCCAACTCCTCGCGCCAGGCCGGGTCGGCGAACTGCATGGCATCGGCGCGCACGATCATATCGTCTACTGCTCGCTTGACCGTTGACTCGTCCGTCATGTGGAACAGCACCCCCTCCTCCACACAACAGGCCTCGAGGCGCTCCAAATCGCCTTGCGGAATCGCTTGCCCATTGTAGACGTTGTGGTTAGTGTGCCGCGCCGGGATGGCATCAAACAACTCCGCCGGGCGAAGGCTCGACGCATTGCCTCCCTGCTCGAACGTGACCACGGCGACCAGATCATCCTCCTCCAGCTCCGGGAGGTAAGCGGCCTGGTGGCCATAGCCGAAGTGCTCGGACGCGATCAACAAGTTCTCCAGGGCGCAACCGATGCTGACGTGGAGCTCCCGCTGGTCGGCGTCGGCCACGTTCAGCCAGCGCGACAGGTCCGCGTAGATCCTGATCGCCTTTTCGTCTGCCGCGAACTGCCAGGGCTGGGTGTTGTGGCTCGACGGAGCGAGCACAGCGTAGCGAAGCAAGTGTGTCAGCCTCTCAGTGGAATCCCCCCTGTGCGGGAAAATCCTGCTCATCGATCTCCCAGGGCGTCACTGCAGGGTCGTATCCGTTCATTGTCGGTTTCTCCCTTCTCTGATTGAACCTCTTCGTAAAATGCTCAGAGGTGGGCACCTTGCCAACCTGCTATCGAAGGGCATACTCCGTCCTTCGGCCGAGTCCGTCGTGTCCTAGCGGTCTGCTGCTATGAACCCGACGACCGTCAGCGCGAACAGCCCCACGGCCGACGTGATGATTGCCGTCGACTCCAGATCGAGAGCCATCAGTGCGACGCTGACGGCAGCCATTGCCATGGCCACACCTCGACATGCGATCACGAGAGCCAGGCTTGCCTCGTTCATATCCTTCTCTGCTCATTCGGCTCAGTCCCCGAGGGGACAACACTCCCACAATCAGGGCGGGTCGAAACTCGCTGGCAACCATAGACTACCACATCTGCGGCTCCGACGCACCACCCAGACGGGGAGTCATGAGCCTGGCCAACTGACCAGCATGGGATCGCGCCGCAGCTCCTCGGTTCAACTAGCCACGTCACTCACGCCGTCAGCGCTCGCTTGATACAGGACGGTGCCGCCGGCCCAGCGCCCCAAGCGCACCCATAGCCAGAGGGCAACAAAGCCCTGCTGGAGGATGAAGGCGAGCAGCCACCACGCACGCGGCAGGCGCGGGACTAGGGCCCAGCGATACAGCGCCAGAAGCGCTATGCACGCCAGAGCAGAGAGACCGTAAAGAGCTCCCACGGCCAATGGATGGAGGAAGAGAACCCGTAGACCCTGTCGGGACGCGCGGAGCACGTTCCGTGTCTCGCCCACCACGGCTACGACTCGCGTCAGATCCATGAAGGCCAGCCAGGCCACGGCCAGGATCACGATCGACGAGGCGAGCGTCCACGCTCCCAACCGACCCATCGTGGATGCCGCGAACAACACCAGAAGTAGAAGGAGCGTGCCCAACACCGCGGTTCCAACAGCCTGCAGGAAGCTCAACCAGAGAAGCGTTCCAAACCAGCGCCAGCAGTCCCGCAGGAACCGGCGCCAGCGGAAGTGATCGCTCTCAGCGTACGTGCGCAGCACCCCGCCGCCCAAGAACGCGCTGGAGAGCCAGGTCAGCAGCACGAGAACGACGACCGTCATCAGCGCCAGCAGAAGGGTACGCTGCGTCCCTTCCCCCGCAAAGGCGGCAGTCCCTTCGTCGACGGGGGGCGTCGAAAGGGCATCAATGATCATCCAAGCCTCCGCGCCGTCCACAAGATGACGCGCAGCAGGCCGGTGAGCGGCCCCCACCCATGCCACGGCCGCCGGTGCGACCGCCACCAGAGCGGTCAACAGGCTGACCGCGACCAGGATCCCCAGCACCTCACGATGGCGCGCCGCGCGGCTCAGGCCTATACGAAACGCATCCAGGCCGTTCATGCTCACAGCCCTCCCAATGCCAGCAGCGCAGACTGGAGTCCCGCCACCCATCGGCTCACCAGGGCCAGCCAGGGAACGACCTCCATCCGGCGTGAGAGCCCGTTGTCGAACCACTCTGTGTCGACCACGAGCTTCCGCTCCGGGTCGATTTCCGCGCTGCACACCGCCCGACCCGGGTAGGTCAGTTTCGTCTCCGCATCCCGACCGTCCCAGGCCTCCGTCACCGTGCCGCCATCGCAGAACGTGACCAGCACGTCAGTCGGGATGACGAGATCACCCTGGCGCGCCAGGGTAACGCTGTGGACATCGAGCGCCGTGACGGAGTAGTTGAGCACGCCGTCCCCGTAGACCAAGCCATCGAAGAACCAGGTCAGATCCCGGCCGGCGACCTCCTCCGCCACGGCGCGAAAATCCTCCGTGGTCGGATGGGCGAACTGGTAGCGCTGGAAGAAAGACCGCATCACCTCGAGCATCGTCTCCTCGCCCAGCAAGCGCTCCAGCGTGGTCAACGCCAGAACCGGCTTTGAGTACGCCGCGATCTGATACTCATGACCACTGAAGTCCCACGCCCTTCCGATCATCGGCACGTGCGGATTCGAGAGATACCTGGCTCGCTGCAGATCGAGATACCCCGCCTCCAGACGTCCGACGTCGAGGAAGGACTCCTCCTCACCATACGCCTGTGCCATAGCCCGGGCTGCGGAGTAGTCCGTGAAACCCTCGTCAAGCCACGGCTCCTCGGCCTCGTTGAAGGCCACCACCGACTGCCACCACTGGTGCCCGATCTCGTGGACGATGACGAGCTCCAACATGCGGAATCCCTCCAGTCCCGAGGGTCCAGGCGCCTTCCCCGCGGTGATCAGCGTCGGGTACTCCATCCCTCCGGCCGCCATCCCCCCGTCCGGGACGTCGACCACGGTGAGCCGCTCGTAGGGATACCGGCCGTACCAGTCGCTGAACGTGGTCAGCGCCAGCTCCGCGGCATCCAGCGCCCTCTCGACGGTCGATGCGTGCTCGGGCAGGTAGACGTAAAGAATATCGATGCCATCCACCTCACGGCTGGCCTCCTCGAAACGCGGCGAGGCGGCCCACGCGAAGTCGATCACGTCCTCCGCGTGATAACGCACCGTTTTCGTGCCGTCGTCGTGCTCCGTTACCTGTACCGGGAGACCCGTAGCGGCGGTGGCATAGTCCGTCGATAAGGTGATCGCCACGTCGTACGTGCCGAAGTCGGCGTAGAACTCGCTGTTGGCGTGGAAGACGTACGCGTTCCAGGCCTCATCTTGCCAGACGCCCAGCTTCGGGAACCACTGTCCGATCATGAAGAAATCGCCCACGTATCCCGTGCGGGCGACGACACGTGGAAGCCTAGCGTGGAAGTCGAGCACGACCTCGACCGATCCGCCCGGGGCCACCGGCTCGTGGAGGTCGGCCCGCACCAGCGTCGCTCGCTTGGGATTGGTCGTGGCCCCATCCCCGGTCGCCTCAAGCTCCAGCGGCCTGCCGTCGCTCAGATGGATCCTGTCGACCTCGATCCAACCCGGGTCTTCAGGACGCCTCCCAATCTCCTCCATATAGACCGTGTCCGGCCCGCTGAAGGCATTGAGGTAGAGATGGAACACCAGATCGGGGATCGGCTCATCGGTCCTGTTGGTGTATGTGACCACCTCTCGGCCTGTCAGGGTCTTCGCCTCGGTGTCCAGCCTGACGTCTATCGCATAAGAGGCAACCGGCTCTGTGCCCTCCGCATACGCGTCGACGGGGGCCAAGAGGCGGACGATTATGATCGTGAGCGCGCACATCGCGAGTGAGATCCTTCGTCTCACTGGGTCTCCTTATCCTTCTGGACGGACTTCCCGGATCAAGGCCCGCTGGCCCGAATGTAGTCGTCGATGTCGACGTTGTAGCGAACGTCCTCCACGGAGAAGACAGCCCAGGGTGTGCCTTCATCGAACCAGGTAGCCGCACTTCTCGTGGGCGCCTCATAGTCGCCAACTAGGCCCCATTCCAACGCCTCGTTGATCCATAGTGTCTTCTCCTCGCTGTCGGTCCCTTTGTAGCGCATCGACTCCAGGAGTTGAGCCATACCCGTTTCGGGATCGAAGCGCACCACAAACTGCTGCTCGTCCTCGCCGAAGGGCACGAACAGCAATGCCGTCTCCTCGTCCACCGGCTCCCAGCGCACCCGGGGATCGGTGAGGAATATCGACGGCACCCACAGCGTCTCGGCCCACAGACCCAGGTTAGCGCCCTGGTCGATCTCCGGTCCCTCCTCCACTCCGAAGGGCAACTCTAGTCGGCCCTTGCCATCCAGATACCACTCGTTGACCCGTATGAGTGGCAAGCCGAAGATGGTCGTCTCGATATAGTGACGGTACCCCTCTCCGGCGACATGCGTAAAGCGGAACCGGGCCGGGAACGTGATCCCCATGATGCGCATGTCAGCCCGCCCGCTGATCACCAGCGATTCGACGACCGGGATCCTATCGCCGTAGAGCTGACGGTAGAAGCGCTCCACGGGAGCCGGCAGCCCGTCGGGCAGCGGCACGGTCTCCGTCACCGACCCTTCCTGCGGAAAAGGGGGCAAAGGTCTGGGACGTACCTCCAGTCCCAGCCAGCCCAGCAAGATCAAGGCGACGACAACACCAACGACTATGATCAGGATCTTCATCCTATGCCTCCCTTCGAGGACCACATCAGAGCGGCTCTGTACAGCTCATCGGCCGCAGGAATCAATCGCGTCCGGTCGGTCAGGACAAGGACACGATCATGTAAGCTTCGTAGGCATTGGCTGTGACCAGCACTACGATGCCCAACGCGAGCCCCAACCAGTCTACGTTCCTCGCGAACCGCGGTTTGGGCTCGATTGGCTCCGAGTCCGGCGGGATCAGCCGCTTGAAGCGATTCGCAGAGACACCGTAGGTCGCCGCTGCCGCCAGCACGTACGCCGCAATCTCATAGGGGCCGGAGCGACTGAGCACGGCTAAAGAAGGGGGCATCGGCTCGGGAAGTGGAATCGAGAATGAGTTCGTCCCCAGCGTGGCCGCGTAGCTTATCGACCACATCAATGGCATGAGGTATCCCAGGGGATAGCCGGACACGCGCAAGAGACGGTTAGCGTAGATCAACATCCCCATCATCGCCAAATTGATGGCAGCGATGCGCAGGAACTCGAGCGTGAAACTGGCCGCGGCCTCCTCTCCGGCCAGCACCGCCGCGCCGCTGCGACCGCGCAGGATACCCTCTGGCAACAGATAGTAGCTCACCGTCCAGGCCAGCACGAACAAAACAGTGGTCAGACCGAGCAACGACAGAGAGCGAACGTACCATCTCTCGTGACGGAGTAGCCTCTTCACAATTTCACATCTCCTTCTCGTCCATCTTGGATTGGAACATTGTATCGATGCACACTATACCACGCAATCCTCGCCGACACATCCGCGAGCCGGGGAGTCTGACAGCTGGTCGAATCGGGAGTCTCTCGACTGATCATCTGATGACCGTCCTCTCGTCAACTGGCCGTATGAGACGCACCACCCACTCGATCCCGCATCTGCCAGAAGACGAAGGCCACCAAGGCGTAGGCGATGGCCAATCCGATGCCGAATTCGCCGATCACGTACTCCGTTATGCCAGTATCTGCTGTGAGCGGTGTGAAAACAGTCTGCACAAAGACGTTATGCGCGGCGTGGGCGAACATTGCGGTCCACACGCTGCCGGATCTCAGCCGTATCCAGGCTATGATCACGCTGAAAGCGACGGCCATCACCGTGAAGCACGCTATGCTGTACCAGAGCGGTGCTTCGCCCCCGTAGTCGGCGAACACCATCGCGGGCACATGCCACACGGCCCACACGGCGCCGGTGATCAGCGCCGCCCTGGTGAAGCCCGTCAGCTGAGCCAGATCGGGCAGCAGCAACCCACGCCAGCCTATCTCCTCGCCAAGAGCCGTAAGCGAGCTGGTTGCCAGGCCGACCGTCCCCGAGACGACCGTGTAGATCAGAATGGTCTGCGTGCGCGTCGCCTCAAATCCCAGCTGTCCCGAGATCTCCTCGACGAAGGCTGGATCGGGAAAGCCGCCCAACCCGGTGACCCACACGACGCCGTACGTCCCCAGAACGACCAGGAAGGGCACTGCGATGCTCAGAAGCTGGTAGCGCGTCTTTCCCCAGCGCCAGCCCAGGCCCCCCAGATTCCCTCGAACCACCAAGCGTGCGACCAGGGCGGCAACCCCCGGCGACCACATCAGCCCGGCGACGTACAGTCCACCGCCCGCTTGCATGCTCCCGGCCTGGGCGATCACCACGTAAAACACAGCGCTCAGGACAATGGTGAGCGCCAGGAAGATCGTCAACTCCTTCTTGATCTCTTTGTGCATCGTCTCCTTTCTCTTGCTCAGACCCTGGCCGATCAGCGATCGGGAAGCCAGGTCCGCTGCCCTGCCCGTCACGGTACTTATAGGCTACCATGCGAGGCTCCCCAGCACATCGTCGAGCCGGGGAGTCTCGTCACTGGTCGAATCGGGAGTATCTCACCTGGTCATCCCGGTAGGTATCCAACGACCTGCCATCGAGCGGCAGGTTTGCAGCTGGAGAGAGACGAGACCGCCCGGCGGCGATTAAGCAAGAGCTCGACCGACAGGAATGTGCCTCCTTCGTCGCCTCCACCTCGATCCGACCGGCCGGCGTTCCGGCGCGCATGACCACGCTCCCCCGCGGGTTGCGGACGGTCAGCGTCGCCGGAGACCGGATCGCCATCTCGGACGCAATCGTCTCCCGAACTTGAGCCCGCTCGTCCAGCTGGACATCGCAATAGGACAGGACCCCAAAGGCAACCACACAGGCCACGGCGCAAGCCAGAAGCCCCAGGACCACCACGATCGCCACAACGGCACACGTCACCTCGCTCATCTCGATTCCTCCCCGTTCGCTCATTCTGGACAGCAGATACCCAATCGAACGTGAGGATACCAGCCGAGGAAAAAACATGGAACAGCCATGCGGTGAGGATCAGGCCTGGCGGAATAACCAAGCTTGGTCCTGGTCACCTGGCTAGGGGACGCGCCCGTTCTCAGGAGGCCGATCAGATCGAATAGACTTCCTCAGCCATGGTCGCGCCTGGGGTTACCCCTCTTGGACCCGGCGGACGGGCCGCCCACCGGGTCTCTGAGTAGACACTGACATCGGCCTGGGCAGCCGACCGTGTCTCCTTCTACTCAGGCTCCACGGAGGAGGCGCCGGAGGTATCGATGTCCCCCAGGTTCGGATCGCCCAGGTACCGAATATTCGATGCACCGCTAGCCCTGGCGTCCAGCCGGCCACTGACGTTGACGATCGCGGTGCTAGCCCCGCTCGCCCCCACGTCCGCGTCCTCCACAGGAAAGTCGGACAGATCCAGGCGGCTGGACCCCGAGACGTCGATGGTCGCGTCCTGCCCGGAGCCGGTGAGGGTCACCTCACTCGAGCCGGAGACGTCGAACTGGACGTCGCCAGCCTCAATGCCTCCGTCCAGTCCGCTCGAGCCCGATAGGCTCAACTCGAGCTCGGTCGTCGACTCGAAGCCGGTGACCTTCATGCTGGCTGCGCCGCTCAACCTGGCCCCGGCCAGGGCGGGCATGGTGATCTCGGCCTCCAGCGTGGCGTTCGACAGGTTGTAGGCTCGACCCGGCTCGAGGCCGATGATCAGGGTACTGCCCCGCTTCTCCAGCTGGAGGTACTGCTCCAGGTTCTCGTCGATGCTGACGACGACGCGGTAGCCGGGGCCCTGAGTGACGTCGACCTCGAACGCGTGGCTCACGTCGAGCGCGTCGAAGTCCGTGACGCCAGACTCGACGGTCACCACGGCGCCAGAGCCGGTGACGCCGCCGGACGTGACCGTCCAGAATGGGATCGCGCAACAACAGCCGACCAGCAGGGGCATTAGCGCGAGCCCCGATACGATTGCCACCAGCATGCTTCTCATCAATTCCCTCCTGGATGCTCATAACTTCCGCTTCGTCAGACCCGCTCCCTCAACGCCCGCGGGCCTCCATACGTCACCAAGATACCACACACGGGGAGAAACACACCAGCCAGGGGACGGGTCTGTTGACTGGTAGACTGACCAGGTCGAGGCCTGGTCACACGGGTAGGGCGGCGAGCTAGGCGCCTCCAGATGTGCGCGTTATGCGCCGACAGCCTCAGGTGGACCCAAGGGCCCTGCGGAGTCGCACAGCGACGGCGACGCTCATCTCCCGACGACGAAGAGCACCAGGCCTCCCAGAGCCAGGAGACCGGCTGCCGCGACGATCAGCGCCAACCGCTTGCGCGCAGGACTCGACTCCTGCGCTTGCGCGAACACCGTAATGAGCACCGTCGTCACGATGATCGCATAGAGGATAATGTAGATCGGTTTCATCTCTACTCCACTCCTTTCGTTACCTATCCTGGCACCCAGTGTACACGACGCCGGGCTGCGTGTCATCGGAGGAATAGACGATCCGCTCTACGCAAAAAGGACCACCCGATGGCCACCCCACCTCCACAGACGTCGTACGGCGTCTACCACAAATGGTCTTGCCAACCACTTCACGCCGCAGCGGCCGGATTCCTCGCTCAGGAGACTATGCGATTGCAGGGCATCAGGATCCAGTCAGGGGGTTGCGGAGCCCAACTGGAAGGCGTGCGCGCTCTCGTAAGCCCGGCCCATGGCCACGTGTACCCCGAGGGACGCCAGGTCGTACACTACAGACCACTGGGTGTTCTCCTGGGACACGGCATCAAGGAGATCCATGGCCTCGGTGATGGAGAACCGGCCTCCGCCTGTGGCGAGGCGATGATGGATTGTGTCGTACCGCCAGCATCCGGAGGAATCGCCCCCATCGACCGCGGCACGGAGGTGGTTCGTCGCCAGATGCCAGGGACTGCCGTCGGGACGGGGGATGAGGACCATCTCCCCGGCGTAGAACTCGACCAGGACCGAGTCCCCGGACGCATCGGCGATCAGGTAGTGGAGGGCGGGCCCGCCGTCCCACGCGATGTTGTAGCTCTCGAGGATATCGACCGCCTCGTCCACATCGTGGGCATGGTCCAACATCTCGCGGATGACGCCCAGGGAACCGATCGTCTCTCGGTCGGGGTCGACGGGCATCGGGCTTCCGGGGACCGCGGCCATGCCGACGACGAGACCGTGCTCGTTCATCCCGTCGAAGGGCCAGAAGGGAGCCTCGAGCAGCGGCTCGCGCTCTTCGAGAGGGAGATCCGCCAGCGCGTGGACCTGACTCGCGGCGATCAGATAACCGATGTCGACCATGGAGACGGACGCATATCCGTCGGGTGGATCGGTGAACAGGAGGAGGGCCGGGCTGAATCGCCAGTCGAGGTTACGGCCGTAAAGGGCGGCATCCGGCTGACCGAGAGCAGCGAACAGCGAGCAACCCCACTCCGCCTGCGACCCCATAGTCACTCCAATGTGGGACGAATCTGTGGAGGAAGTGGCAGCCCCGTAGGTCCCATAATAGCGCATCGTGTAGAGGGGATAGGCATCGACCTTCTCCAGGCTGCCGAGGGTGCGGAACGCATCGGTCTGGCCCTCATCGGTGGGCGTAGGCCGGGGCGTCCTCGCCGGGGCGGGTGCCTCTGTAGCCACCACCGACAGGGGTGCCTCAGAAGTCGCCCTGGCGCTCGGGGCTGGGGAGTGGAGGACAGTAGTGGACGGCGGAGGTAAAGAGGGGACCGAAGAGGGAGGGCTAGTCGGCGCTGAAACCTGACAGCTGACCGTCACCTGCGCGACCAGCACAAGGCCGAACAGCTTTGGTACGCATCTCCGTCGTTGCTTCACTCTCGTTCCTCCGTCCCCTGGCAGCGCAGCCCTGCTACGTTCTCATCGGTCGTCGGTTTCCTGTCGCTCTCCCTCCCACACGCCACACCGCTGAACGTGGTTGAGGGTGATCGACCCCTGCTACGCCTTTCACCTCCAACCCACTTCGTCCTGTCGCCTCACAGTCGGTAGACTACTCCGATTTCCTCCCCGTAGGTGCCTCCCGTAGGGACGAAGCCGAGCTTCCGATAGAAACCCTCCGGACTCCTCTCCCCGACGCCGTAGCTTGTGTAAAGCTCCGGGATGCCCAGCGCCTTCAAATGCTCGATGAGCAACTCGAAGGCCTGTCGCCCGTATCCTTTCCCCTGATCCGGGCCACCGATCATAAGACGCCACAGAAAAACACCCGGGCAGTCGATGCCATCGGCGTAGTCGGAGCCGATGTGAAGCATGATCAGACCAATCGGCCTATCGTCGGCGTAGATGGCCCGGAGCCACGCGCTCTCCGAGACGTACGCCTGAGCGATCGAGACAGCATTGTCCGCGACCATCCCCCTCTGCTCCGGCGTGAGCGTCTCACTCAGCCGGCATATCTCCCGAACCGTTCTCGCCGTGATCCTCTCAAAGTGGACGGCCGGGCGATTCTCTTGTCTGTCTTCCATTCCTAGCTCCAGTGGTCAGTTCAGCCGATGCCAGAAGCGCCGGCCAACAGTCGTACGGATGCCACATGCTCCCAAGTCGTGACTCGCCAATCCCAAGGCCGCCCGCCTCCCGACCGGCGACATATCTTCATCACTATCCCGGCGCCCCAGGCGCCGGAAGTCGCTCCATCAACCAGGAGCGCAGCGGCTCCCGAACCTCGATCTCACCCCAGGGAAACGCGTCCTCGTAGACGGCGCTGACCAGGCTGTTGAGCGTCGGGACCCGGTGGGCCGGCGGGATCTCGTCGACCAGGTGCAGGGGGTAGTTGTACTGCGGCGGCAGGAGCCGCACCCGCTCCCAGTCGAGGTGCTGGGCCACCAGGGCGCTCAGAACAACCTGGTGAAGGAAGAGCTTGTGCAATGCATCCTCACAAGGTCCGCTCTGGAAGGCCTCGTCCGTGGCCAGCCTCTGGAAATGCATCCACCACGCCTGGGCCAAGCCGGCGGCCGGGTTGAAGGCGAAGCAGTGTGTGTTGAAGTACGGGCGCAGCACCCGCCCGTCCGCGAACGACTCGACGGTGTGCGGCATCTCGTCGATTCCCAGCGCGTCATATACCCCCTTCCAGAAGCCATCCAGCGGCTCCTGGGCCGGAGAGCCGACGTTCTGGTGGTGAACCGGCCGGAACGCCGCGTCGGCCGATCGGCCGAGGTCGAACAACACGGGCGGGTTGACGATCAGGCAGTCGAGGCTCAGCCAGACGAGGGAGTGAACCTCCGGCCCGGCCATCGCCTCGGCCCGAGCGCAGGCGTATACTTTCTCGGCGAAGGGATATGCGGGGAGGTCATCCTCGACCACCAGGGGGACCGCTTGGACCCCCTCCAGACCGAGTGTCGCGCGCTCTCCTCGGTCTGGAGGGAGCACGAAGGCCCATACCGGAGAGTCGCGCAGGGGTCCGCCGAAAGCTCGCAGGCCCTCGATGACGATCCGGGCCAGCCGCTCGCCTTCCTGGGAACGGAGCATAATCAAGAACCTTGTTTCATCCATAGCCTACGTCTCCTTCGTGTCGGCGCTGCCGGGCTCATCCAGATGTTTCTCCCAGCATTCGCTGGTGTAGATCACCTCGAACCCCATGGAGAGGTAGAAGGCCTGATTCAACCCCACGTAGGCCACCGTCGCGCCCAGCTCCCCGCAGCGGCGGATGCCCTCCAGCACGGCCGCCCTGCCCAATCCCCTGCGGCGGTAGTCTGGATCCGTGGTCACTGGCTCGACGTAGGCGTAGCGGTTGGTCGGTTCGTAGAATATGCCGCAGAAGGCGACGAAACTCCCGTCCGGGGCCTCGACGGCGATCTTCAGGTCGCGGCGCGCTTTGGGCGTGTCGAACATCTTGCGCCGGTCCTCGAGCTCCTCCTCGGTCATGGGCGGGTCGCCCTCGTGGTTGAAGCCGCGCCACAGGACGCGGTGGACCTTGGCCCAGTCGCAATCCTCGGCCAGACTCGTCAGGCGGAATCCCTGGGGGAGCGTGATCGGAGGAAATGGATCCCGGATGTCGAAGCTGGCCATGGGACGATCCATCTCCGCTTTCTCGTATATCCTCGCTCCTGAACCAGAGACCGGAACGCTTCGTCGTAGTCGTTGACGTAGGCCCACACGAACTCCCGACCATCCTCCTTGGAGCGACCGGCAAGATGCCGTTCCGCGTGGTCGAGCATCTCCTGCCGCAAGTGTCGGTAGGCGGGATGGAACTGGAAAAAAGCCTCCCCCAATCGCCATTCGTAATGTGCCACGGCGACGATCTCCCCACGTGCTTCCCAGATCCCGATCTTCCCCAGCGAATCGCTGTCCAGCAAGCCATGGTGGTGCATATACTCCCAGGCCGGCTCGACCCAATTCCCGTCCGTGTTTCCCGGCTGGTAGTGCCGGATCAGGAAGTCGTCCACGCGCTAATAGTCCTTCTTGTGATTGTACTGGCGACATACGATATCCACGTCAAGCTTCGTCATCGTATCATCGATCCCCACTCCGACTCGTCGCGCCAGCAGACAGCGTTGTCCTCCTCACAAATCCACTCAGCGAAGAACTGAGTCAGCTCACGCTGGACGTGTTACTCAAGCAGCGAGCAGAAGATTGCTTCGACGCCGGTACTCCACGCATGCAGGCGGCAGACGCCATAGCCCGGTCGGCGGCGAGGATGTGGGCCGTGTGCCGCCCTCAACCACCTGCCCCCCCACAATAGCGTGGTCGCGACAATACTCGTTCCCTCCTTCAATGGTAGGTACTCGACTGAAGCCCGGTATCGCACCAGGGCGTTCCACCCGCCTCCCAACGCTGTCGAACACGCGTTAGCTTTCACTGACAGGGTACCAGCAAACAGGCCTCCTGTCATCCGACGAAGGTCGAATTCGACGTACGAGGGAAGGACCGTCTCCCGGACGATCCTTCTCCACGATGGTTGTACGATCTCTACGACGAATGTTGTACCTGGCGCGGCCACTTGAATCACACCGGACTGTGGCTACTCCCCGATGATCTTGACCAGCACGCGCTTGCGCCGCCGACCATCGAACTCACCGTAAAAGATCTGTTCCCATGGGCCAAAGTCGAGGCCACCGTTGGTCACGGCTACCACCACCTCACGACCCATGATCTGCCGCTTCAGGTGGGCGTCGGCGTTATCCTCGCCGGTGCGGTTATGTTGGTACTGGCTGACGGGCGCGTGGGGGGCCAGTTCCTCAAGCCATTCCTCGTAGTCCTCCATCAGGCCTCGCTCGTCATCATTGATGTAGACCGAGGCCGTGATGTGCATGGCATTGACCAGGCAGAGGCCCTCCTGGATCCCGCTTTCCTCCAGGCAGGATGCCACCTGGGGCGTGATGTTGATGAACCCTCTCCGACTGGGGACGTTGAACCACAACTCCTTGCGATAGCTCTTCACAAACCCTCCTTGCGAACCAAGTGCTGAGGCGATTTGCCCGAGTGAACGGGTGCGATGTCAACTACGCCACACCATTG
>CAZQXX010000067.1:0-14283 GCA_964597105.1 uncultured Anaerolineales bacterium | reverse complement strand
CGGACCATCAGAGCGACTTCCTCCACCACCTGGCCACCTACAGCCGCGGCAACCTTGGCGTCGCCTGGGCCACGTGGCGATCGGCGCTAAGGAGCGAGCCGGAGGAGAATGCGCCCAACGAAACCGAAGCGGACGAGCGGATGAGCGGGCGGACGATCTGGGTGACGCCGTGGGTCGAGGTGCCACGCCCCACGCTGTCGTCCGAGGCCGACCATCACACCGCCTTCGTGATCCACGCACTCCTGCTCCACGGCGGCCTCCCCGCTCCGATGCTGCGGCACCTCCTGCCGACCCCCGCCGGCCGGATCACGGAGATTCTCGATGGCCTGCGGGTCGCAGGGCTGGCCGCGGTCGACGAAGGACGCTGGCGGGTGACGGCCATCGGCTATCCCCCGGTGCGGGAGTTCCTCCGCGGAAACGGCTACCTGACCGACGCATTCTAGGTGCGTCACACATGCGTTCTGGAGGTGAGCGATGAACGGACCGGAAGGCATCATCGGCATCGTGGGCGACCTGAGCGAGATCAACCTGGTTCAGGTCGCCGCCATCCTCATCGGGGCGTGGCTGTTGATCGTGGTCAGCCGCCTCCTGTTGACCTGGCTGGCGGACGCCTTCTCCGGACAGCGGCGCCACCAGGTGCTGGCCGGGGTGCCTGTGGTGCGGCTGGTCGTGCTCGTCACGGCCATCGTGCTCCTCCTGCCGCGGATCGTGGAGCCCACCCTGGAGAACATGCTGACCCTCCTGGGCGCCGTCGGCCTGGCCCTCGGCTTCGCCTTCAAGGACTACGTCAGCAGTCTCGTCGCCGGAATCGTGACCCTCTACGAGATGCCCTACCGCCTCGGGGACTGGATCGAGGTCGATGGCGCCTACGGTGAGGTGACGTCGATCGGCACGCGCGCCTCCGAGATCGTCACCCTGGACGACACGGTGGTCATCATTCCCCACCTGAAGCTCTGGGACCGGCTGATCTACAACGCCAACGACGGCACGACGAACCT
This sequence comes from uncultured Anaerolineales bacterium, assembly GCA_964597105.1. Lineage (GTDB taxonomy): Bacteria > Chloroflexota > Anaerolineae > B4-G1 > B4-G1 > SKLM01. The sequence goes on along the minus strand of CAZQXX010000067.1, from coordinate 13,285 downwards.
GATGTGCGTCACCGAGTTCACCCTCCACCCCCAGCACAACGCGACCCGGGTCCGGGAGACGCTCCGCCGCGTGGCGCTGACCAGCCCCTTCCTGGCGCTGTCCCAGCCCATCACCGTCGTGGCCTGGGAGAAGCCGTGGGGCACCCAGTACCGCCTCAAGGCCTACCCCATCGACCCGAGCCACCAGAACCTGTTCAAGACGGATCTGACAGTACGCGCGAAAGCGGCCCTGACCGACCTGGGGGTGGCCTACGCCGCCGCCCCGCCCCTCCCCAGCGCAGCGGCCTAGGCCCTTCGCGTCACCACCCGCCCCTGTCATTCCGACCGGAGCGGAGGAATCTCCCTTCCCGAAAGCTCTCTCGGGTCCTGTGCAGCCCAGACACCCTTCCCAGCACAGGCTACCGACTGAATGGGGCAAGATAACAGCTTTCGGGAAGGTCCACCAGCAGACCCACGCCACCGCCCCATCTCGGTGTGGTGTGATGTTGATGTTCCCCCGACAAGGAACGACGGCACCGTCCCGGGTCCAACCGTCCTCCAACTTTCACCAACCAAACCCAACCCGGCTGCAAACGAAGCCCACCGTCTGCACGCCTTTGCGCATGGTAACATTCAAGAGTGAAGCACGATCGCAACGTTTGGAGTCGCTGTACGTAGGAGCCCAGGGGGTAAAATCATGAGTTCGAACATTCTGAAGGCGCAGTGGAAGCAGTTGCGTGGAGAGATCAAGAAACACTGGGGGGAGCTCACCGACGACGACCTGGACCAGGTCGAAGGAGAGTGGGACAAGTTCATCGGACTGCTCCAGGAGAAGTACGGATATACGAAGGAAAAGGCCGAGGCGGAGATCGCCGATCTTCTCACCGGAGAGGAAGAGTGAGCAGCCGGCAGACCTGACGTGGATTGGCATACCACCACGCCACGAAAGCGGGCATAATGCGCCTCATCCCGTCGTTACAACTGTAGCCGCGATCCTGTAGTCGGGGGAGGCGACAGAGATTATAAGGTGGATCCGAATCCTGTTGGTACGGGCCCTGGTCGGCGCGATCCTCGGGATCGTGCTGACCATGGCCCTCTTCGAGTGCGCGCTGATCATGCTCTCGTCGCTGTCGGACGCGGGGATCATCATACAAGGCCTCGACCTGGGCCCCGGGGCGACGATCGCCGCTTTCCTCATCCTCCTGGTTATCGGCGTCTCCGTCCAGGCCTCACGGCCCGGCAGAGGAGAACCTCGAAGGTCACTCCGGACCGGAACCTAGCCGCCCACGGACCGGGCTCACGCCGGGCGCCCGCCATCACGCCCCTGGTGAGCTCCGTCCTGAGCTTGCCGAGGGACCTCTCAAATCACCGCACATTCCTGTCATTCCGACCGGAGCAGCGGAAGCGCAGCGGCTGTAGCGGAGTGGAGGAATCTCTACCCGCGTCCCTAACCCAACGCTCGTGTCAAGAGCAACGGTTGCTCAGGATAACAGAAACGGGAGGAGTTGCCGAGTTTGGGCCTCGGGTCGACCCAGCCACAGCTTGTTGACGCCGGCGTACAGGCGCGTATACTGTATCCGCGTATGCCGTACGCACGTGCAGTACACACGTATTCTACAGCCGGACGGCGAAGCGACCGCCTGCCCAGACCGACCCGGAACACCACCCACACCCTGGCAGGTCGCCTCACAGCCATCATCCGGGAAGGAGATCCATGAGAGGAACGAAAAAGACCACGCACCACGCCGGCAAAGCGTTCTTCGTCGTCCTGGCTCTGCTATCCGTAGTCGGCGCGGCCCTGACCGCCTGCGGAGACCCGACGCCCGAGTCGGGCGTCGTCACCGGCCACGTCAGCGTCCAGCCGCTGTCGCCGGTCGAGGAAGAGGGCGCGCCCACACCGACCCCCTGGCCGGAGCTATACGAAGGCCGCGTCATCCTCATCTACGGTCCCGACGGCGAGGAAGTGGTCCAGCGCGCCGAGATCGACAGCGAGGGCACCTACCGCGAGGAGCTTCCACCGGGCACGTACGTGGTCGACGTCGAGCGCATCGGGCCGATCAGCTCCCCCGAGCTCCCCAAAACGATAGAGATCACCAGCGGCGAGACCGTCCAACTCGACCTGACCATCGACACCGGCATCCGCTAGGCCTCGCACCCCATCCTTTGCTCCGGACGGGCGCCGCCTACCGCCGTTGGGCGTGATCGAGCTCCTGCATCAGCTCCCACACGAATGCCTCGCTCCGCCCCACCACGTCCGGATCGACGTTCTCCACCACGTCCGACGGCCGGTGCCACTCGGGCAGGCCCCCGTCCGGGCGGCGCGCCATCAGCGTCAGCACCCGGAAGTCGTGGACGTTGCCGACGACGCCCTCGGTGTACGCGCCCTCGAACGTGGTACCCCGCGCCTTCAGATCGGGACGGCGGTCGGCCACCCGCTCCGCCGCCGCCAGGAGGTCGGGCGCGCTCCGCACCGTGAGCAGGAACGTCTCCGCCTCCACCCACGTCGGATCGGCCCCCGCCCCGCCTATCGTGTCGACCGCGATCCACGCCGGGCGCCCCAGCTCGTCCGCGTGGGCGTCGGCGAAGGCGAAAGCCCCGTAGCACCCCACCTCCTCGCACCCCGTCAGCGCCGCCCACACCGCCGTGTGCTCCAGAGGCTGCTCCGCCGCCCGCCGCGCCAGTTCCAGCACCACGCCCGCGCCCGTGGCATTGTCGTTCGCCCCCGCGGTATACGACGACGCATCCGCCTGGAGCGTCAGCGCGCAGACCCCCACGACGATCGCGCCCGGCGCCAGCGACAGGGTGCGCCACACGGACCGAGGCCACACGAGGTCGGCGACGAAGAGACCGGCCAGGATCACGACGGCGACCAGCCCCACGGGGATCAGGGTGGTGAAGAGCCGCAGCCAGCCGTCGGTGGAGAAAACCAGCGGCGTCCGGTGGGTGTCCAGGTGGCCCAGGAGCACGACCCGCTCCCGCTCCTCCCCCGCCGGCGCCACCCGGGCCCAGACGTCCTGGCTCTCTCCCTTCGGAAGTATCCGGCGGAGGGGGTTGGGGCGGAAGGCCAGCTCCAACAGTACCGATCCCAGGCTGACGGCCGTCAGCGCCAGCGCCGCGGCGGCGCCCCAGCGGCCGCCCACCCAGAAGAGCAACTCGGCCACCAGGATGAGGCCGAACGAGAGGGCATAGGGCCGCCAGGCCGAGGTCGCGCTGGTGAAGGACTCCGTCTTCGGCACCAGCCCGGCGCCCCGAAGGACACCAGCGGCATACCGCGCCGCCTGTTCCTCCGCGGGCCGCGTCGAGCCCCGCGGACCGATCTCCTCAGCCAGGTGACGCACGTAGTCCATCGTGGACATGGGACGTTCCTCCTCGCTCGTCTAGCAGCGTCTGGGGTTGACGACGCGGCATCCAGCAGCCCCGGTGAAGGATCGGCTCCATTATCGGCCCGCGAGCGGAGGTGTCAAGCCGGCGTGCAGCGGAGGCCCTGACCCTACGCGTCTGCCGTCGCGACCACCGGTTCGCCGCGTCCCTCGCCCTCGCTCACGAAATCCGGGAGCTCTAGCTCCACCTGCCGCACACGAGGGTGGAGGAAGGCCGCCGCCGTGGCCAGGACGCTGCCGATTCCCAGGATGATGAACAGGAACCCGATGCCGCGTCCTTCCCCGGTTCCAATGAGCCGCCCCACGCTCCCCGCCAGGGCGCCGCCCTCGGCGAGCCACGGCTCGAACACCTGGTCGGCCAACGGCCCGGCCACCAGATACGCCAGAGGCAGGGAGGACCAGGCAATCATCCGCCGCACGGCGAACACGCGTCCCTGCACGTCCGGGGCCGTCTTGCTCTGCCAAATCGCCTGGCTGCAGCCGTTGATAATCGGGACGCCGAAGAAGTAGGCGAAGGCAGCGGCACCAAGGACGACGGCCACAGGCGGGAGGCCAGCCACAAGGAGCACGACTGCCTGGAGGACCAGGAACGCGTATATACCGTACACCCGCGTCTTCGGTCCTCCCCAGGCGCTCATCGTCAGGCTGCCGGCGAGAAATCCTATCCCCCCGACGGACAGGATCGTCCCGAGCACAGCAGGAGAGGCGAAGCTCAGCACCAGGGGGGTGAACAGCACCTGAACGATGCCCGATGTGAAGTTGGTGGAGGCGAATAGGAGCAGCAGCCCCAGAAGGCCGGGACGCGCCCGGATATACGTCCACCCATACGCGGCCTCCTGGAGCAGCGTGCCCTGTCCCGCCATCCCCTCGGCGGTGACCACCGGCCTCGGCACGCGGGTGAGAAGGAGCGTGGAAACAGCGAAGACGAACGTCACGACGTCGATCAAGATGACACCTTCCACCTGGATCAACCCCATGAGCACGCCGGCCAGCGACGGCGCGGCAATCTGGGCGACCGCCTGGCCCAGCTGCACCATGCCGTTGGCCCGCCCAAGCTGCACTTTCGGCACCAGGAGGGTGGTTGCGGCAGAATATGCCGGCCACTGGAACGCGCTGAACGTCGAGCTGAGGCCCATCAGCACGTAGACGTGCCACACCTCTAGCCTCTGCGTCAAGAGCAGAAGGGCAACGCCCAGCGTGCACAGGCCCGCCCCTGTGTCACTCATGATCATGGCCCAGCGCCGATCCCAGCGGTCGACCAGGGCGCCGGCGATGGGGGAGAACACGATGCCTGGGAGGGCCGTGAACAGGGAGATGAGCGCGAACTGCGTCACCGAGCCCGTCTCCTGGTAGACCAGTACGCCGAGCGCGAACCCCGTGAGGCCCGACCCGACCAGGGATACCAGCTGCCCCAGCCAGATCACGAAGAAGGTTCGGAATCCCCGAGTTGGACGTCTCTGCGCCATGGACACCTCCAATCGTCGATGCCAGGCCGTGGACGGGCCTGAAGCCGACGGCCGAACGGGCAGGCTCGAGGAGCCACGTTGTCCCGCCCGACGTGCGGGACGACGGGTATCTTCTACGCAACTTGACGTCGGATCGTTGCCGGCTCGGCAGGGACGGGGGTGACAGAGCGATGGAGCGGCCGGTCGAAACCAGTATACACCAGGCGGTCGTGGAGCGCCACCAGCAGGTCCGGCGGGACCGGGAGGAACGGTCTCCAGAAGCCAAACCTTGCGAAGGTTGTGCAGCAGGTGCCTATGCAAACCAATATGTACGGGGCCACCAGCACCGACGCCGTCCGGGGCCCGATCCTTCGCAAGGTTGCCGAGTATAATAGAGCCATGACTGGGCCGGCGAGACCGGCAGGAACGGTCTTCAGTGCACCTCCCCACGGAAGCGCACACCGCCGGTGCCGCATGGCTATCCGCCAGATCCGCCCACGAAAACGGCCCGGTCCTACGCCAGCCGCTTCCTCATCGCCACGCAGTCGACCTCGCCGCCGGACCGAAAGCGGCGCCTCCGCCTGGGTCCGGCCTCGAAACCCGCCTTGACGTAGAAGTCCCGCGCGCTGAGGGAGGCGGCACAATGGACAACGCCGAAACCGGCCACACGGGCCTCCTGCAGGAGGTGCTCGAGGATCCGCGTCCCCACACCCTGCCGGGCGTGGTCCGGATGCACGTAAAGCTGGATGATCTCACCCGTCTGTGGATCGAAGGTGCCAAAGCCCACCGGCACCCCCGCCCGCTCGGCGACGACCACGTGCTGCTCGGCGATGCGCTTCTCGTAACGCGCCGGGCCCTTCCCCGCCGCCCACGCATCGAGCTCCTCCTCCGAGTAATGAGTCTGCCCCAGCTCCCGGATCGAGGCGACGCGGATCTCACACAGCGCCTCGCAGTCCTTCCGCGCGGCCCGCCGGATCGTGATCTCCATGCCGGGCACAGACCCTAAGGGTTTGGCCCCTTCTGCCACCAGACCATGTCCGTCAGCGCGACACCCCTCTCAGACGAGACAATCCCGCTCCCGCCGGAAACCCTTAGGGTCTTCGGCACGACCCGAGACTCCCTCACGCCCCCTCTCGCCAGTCACTCGACGGAGGCAGCGGGATCAGCACCGGCGTGTGCGCCTTGTACGCCTCGTAGTCCTCCTGGCCGCCCCACTTCTCGTCCGCCCGCTTCTCCAGCATGGGCACCCCGCTGACCTGGGTGATCAGCAGCGTCACGAACACCGGCGAGATCAGCGCCACCCACTGCCAGCCCCGCAGGACCGGCAGGGCGATGATCGCCACGCCGATCCAGAGGGTGATCTCGCCGAAGTAGTTCGGGTGGCGGGACCAGGCCCACAGCCCGCTGTCGATGAAGTCCCCCTTGTTCGCCGGATCCGACTTGAAGGCGTTCTTCTGCGCGTCCGCCACCACCTCGATGCCGAACCCGAACGCCCAGATCACAAATCCCACCAGCGCGAACCACCCCAGCGGCTCCCGCACCCGTGTGGTGATGGCCGCCAGCGCGGCCGCCAGCGTGAACGTGACCCACAAGCCCTGCAAGGTCCACGTCTGGAGGAAGCGGAGAAAGGAGGCCTTCAGCTCGTCGAACCGCTCGTCCTTGCCCGCCTTCAGGATTCGGTTGAAGAGATACGTCCCCAACCGCGTCGTCCAGATCAGCACCATCGCCAGCAGCAGCACCGCCCGGTTATGAACCACCGGGATCAGGAGCACGGAGATGGTAATCACGGAGATGTAGGTGATGCTCCCCGTGAGATCGTAGAACCGCTCGGTCTGGAGCACGTAGGCCGGGATAAAGGCCAGCCACTGGATCAGGAAGGCGAGGGCGACGCCCAGAGCGAAGATGGGCACGCCGTAGACCGAACGTCCCCCCTGGCTTCCGGCCCAGGCGATTCCCACTGCGGCCGCGATGACGACGACGAGGGCGATGAGTGCGTTGCGATCTTCTTTCTTCACGGCTACCTCCTCCTTATTCCTAACTCGGTCGTTCGACAAGACGATTCAGATGACACAAGACGCGCTGCCGGGGGATCACGCAGCATGGGTCCGCTTAACAGGAACGGCCGATCGGGCCTCACGTGACGAACCCGCGGGCACAGCCTGGCGGCGCCGAGCCTCTCAGCCCCCCACCTCGACGCCCCCCCCCCTGCTCCTCGGACCGACCCTTCCAGGACAAAGCCCGACGCGCCCGGGTCCCCCCGGCCTCATGCCGCCGGGTGGACGCGCCGCTCACTCCCAGGGCGGCCTCTCGGTGTACGTGCGATGGTTCTCGTTCCAGCGCCGCCAGTCGGCGAACTCCGCCGCCCAGAGATCCTCACTGAGCTTCCTCCCGTCGGGAAGGACGGCGCCCGCCAGCGACGCGGCCTCGGCGAGCCGCGCCGGCGCCACCATACCATCCTCCAGATCGGCCTCCCTCAAGTCGGCCCCCTCCAGGTTCGCCTCCCACAGGTCGGCCCCCCGTAGATTAGCCTGCCACAGGTTCGCCCCTCGCAGATTCGCGCCCCACAGTCGGGCCCCCACCAGGCGTGTGGCCCCCAGCCTCGCCCCGCGCAGGTTGGCGCGCCTCAGGTAGGCACCCTCCAGGTTCGCCTCCCACAGATCAGCCCCCTCCAGATCGGCCCGCCACAGGTCCGCCCCCTGCAGGTTGGCGCCCCACAACTTGGCCCCCTGAAGCCGCGCGGACCCCAGCTCGACCCCCTGGAGATTGGCGCGCCTCAGATGGGCCTCGCGCAGGATCGCCTCTTTCAGGTCGACCCCCTCCAGATTCGCCTCCTTGAGATCGGCACCCTCAAGATTCGCCCGCCACAAGTCCGCCCGCTGCAGATTGGCCCGCCACAGGTCGGCGCCCTGAAGGTGAGCGCCCCACAGCCTGGCTCCCTCGAGGCGCGTGGAGCTCAGCTTAGCCCCGCGCAGGTTGGCCCCCTTCAGGTAGGCGCCCGTCAGGTTCGCCCCGCGCAGGTCGGCCCGCTCCAGATTGGCGTTTAACAGGTAGGCCCCCTCCAGGTTCGCCTCGCGGAGGTCGGTCCCCTCCATCTCCGCCTGCCACAGCTCGGCCTCCTGCAGCGCCCCTCTGGCGTGCCAACCGCATCTGCGCAATTCGTCGGCGACGGCCACCGCGACGTCGGCCTCACCGCTCCCCTCCGGCGGCGTCGGGTCGTGCCCCGGGTTCCCCTGGCTGCCGATCCACTGGAGGAGGAGATAACTGGGGAATGCCGCGATCAGCGCGCCCCCCAACAGCGCGACGCCCAGCGTCCCCGCCGCCAGCGCGGGAGTCGTGACCAGCGCCCAGACCAGCAGCAACACCCCGCCGAGCGCAGCCAGGCCCAGGAAACACGCCACCAGCACGTCAAGGACGCGGATTCGTTGTCCGTTCACCCGTCTTCTTCGATGATGGATCGCCCTTCCCTTCGCGGAAGGGCCGCCCGCCTGCACCCGGTGGGTCAGCCCACCTGCAGCCGGATGGGCCAGCCGACCTGCAGCCGGGTGGGCCAGCCGCTGCCTCGTTGTTCCCTTCGACAGAACCCCGGCGCCTAGAGAGCGGTCCCGCCGCACCACCTAAGGGGCGGCCCCGGCACTAACCAGACCTGCGACAACAGAAAAGCCCCGCCGCAGGGACGGGGCCTCCACTCACGCAGCCTCAATGGATTCCACGTTGAACGGGCCGCAGATGCTCCTCGACTGCAAGGAGCCCGTCTCGGCCGAGCGACCGGGTGCCGGCTTCGCGTGTGCCTCTGCGTCGCTGTCGAGGACACGGGTGTCACCTACTCGAGCCGTTCGAAGATCACCCATCTGGAGCCCGCTGCCTGGCCGGAAAGGTCATTGAGGAGACGAAGAGCGGCGCCGGCGCGACGCGAATGCGCGACGGTGGGCTGTGGGTCCTCCTGCCAGCCCGTACTATGGTGTTGCCGCTATCGCTCAACTGTGCAACACTATACACTACCTCTTCCCCGGCGTCAAATCGCACCCCGCCCCCGCGCATCGCTCCCTTCTCCATTCTCCTCTCTCCATCCTCCCCTCTCCCGGCCCACTGGTCATCCCCCGCACACGTGGTACCATATATGGCGGTGCGAGACATTATCCAATCCGAGCAACTGCGAATTTACGCCCGTCTCTACGGTTACCTGCGGCCCTACTGGAAGCAGCTCGGTCTCGGCTACCTCTCGATGCTGGCCGATACCGCCCTCGCCCTCGTCGTCCCCCAGGTCATCAAGAACGCCATCGACCACGGCCTCGCGGCCGGGCGGCCCACGGCCCTCTTCTCCGCCGCCGGCATCGTGCTGGCCATCGGGGCCGGACGCACCGTGGCCGGCTTCGGACAGCGCTACTTCGGCGAGTGGCTCTCCCACCGGGCCGCCTACGACCTTCGCAACCGCTTCTACCACAGCGTGCAGTATCTGCCCTTCGCCTTCCACGACCGCACCCAGACCGGCGACCTGATGAGCCGCGCCACCAGCGACATCTCCGAGGTGCAGCGGTTCGTGGGCACCGGGACCATGGACCTGACAGGCATCGTCCTGGTGCTGGTGGGCATCATCGTGGCCATGCTCCTGGAGGACGTGCGCCTGGCCATGCTCGCCCTGCTCCCCATCCCCATCCTCGTCGCCGCCACCATCCGCTTTGGGTACGTCGTCCGGCCCATGTTCAAGAGCATCCAGGAGCAGATGTCGAGCCTCTCGGCCGTCATGCAGGAGAGCCTGACGGGCATCCGCGTGACGAAGGCCTTCGCCCGGGAGCGCTTCGAGCTTGAGAAATTCGACCACCAGAACGACGAGTGGTTCCGGCGGCGGCGCGACCTGATCCGGGTGTGGGCCAACAACTGGCCCCTGTTCACCTTCGTCCTGGCCTTCGCCATCTACCTCCTCCTCTGGTTCGGCGGGCCGCAGGCGCTCGAGGGGCAGATCACCGTCGGCGTGCTCTACGCGATGATCTCCTACCTGCTGATGCTCAACGGGCCCGTGCAGCAGCTCGGCTTCCTCGTCAACCTGGGGGCCACCGCGAACGCCAGCGCCAGCCGGGTGTTCGAGATCATCGACGCGCCGGCGGAGATCGAGGACAATCCAGAAGCCGTCGAGCTAGAGGCCGTAGAGGGCACAGTCACCTTCGAAAACGTCTCCTTCGCCTACGCCGACGGCCGGCCCGTCCTCCGTGAGGTGAGCTTCCACGCGGAACCGGGGCAGCGGATCGCCCTCATGGGGCCGACAGGCTCCGGCAAGTCGACGGTGACCAAGCTCATCCCCCGCTTCTACGATCCCCTGGAGGGGCGCGTCCTCGTCGACGGCATCGACGTCCGCGACGTCCAGGTCGCCTCCCTGCGCCACCACATCGGCAGCGTCCTCCAGGACCCCTTTCTCTTCGGCCTCACCATCGCGGAGAACATCGCCTACGGGCGCCCGGACGCCTCTCAGGAGGAGATCGTCACCGCCGCCCAGGCCGCGCGGGCCCACGATTTCATCACCGGTTTCCCGGACGGGTACGAGACCCGCGTCGGCGAGCGGGGCGTCACCCTCAGCGGGGGGCAACGGCAGCGGATCGCCATCGCCCGCGCGCTCCTCTACGACCCGCGCATCCTGATCCTCGACGATTCGACCAGCAGCGTCGACACAGAGACAGAGCATCTGATCCAGCAGGCACTCCAGGAGCTGATGGAGGGGCGCACCACGTTCGTCATCGCCCAGCGGCTGCTCACGCTGAAGCACGCCGACACCATCCTGGTGCTCGATCAGGGGCGCATCGTCCAGCGGGGCACGCACGACGAACTGTTGGCGGCTGGCGGCCTGTATCAGGAGGTTTACGACTCCCAGCTCAAGGACCAGGAGGAGTTCGCCGATCTGGAGAGAGACCTCGAAGCCGAGCGGCTCGAGGACGAGCGGCTCGGGAACGAGCCGGAGGGCAGCGGGCCGGAGGACGGCGGGACGAGATGACGGACAAGCCGGAGGCCAGGCGCACGAAGAAGGACGACGGTCGAGACCAGTCTCCACGGTGGAACGTCAGCCCGGACTTGAGCTACGAGGAGCAAGAGCGGGAGCTTCGCGAGGAGAAGATTCGCCAGCTCCTGTCCGATCGGGAGGACACCCAGCTCGGCAAAGCGTACGACGCCCGTCTGGTGCGCCGCCTGTCCGCCTACATCCGCCCCTACTGGCAGCAGATGGCCATGGCCGTGGTGCTCATGGCCGTCAGCTCCCTGGCCAGCGTGGCCGCCCCGTGGATCATCGGGCGGGCCATCGACGACGGCATCCGCGCCGGCAGCTTCCGCACCCTCCGCCTCTGGACCGGCGCCTTCGTTGTCGGAGCCGTGACCGAATGGCTGACCAACCGCAGCCGCGTCGCGATCCTGGCGTACGTGGGCACGCGGATCGTCGCCGACATCCGGAGCGTCCTCTTCCGCCACCTGCTGCGCCTGTCGCTCGGCTTCTACAACCGCTACTCCGTTGGCCGGCTTATGAGCCGGCTCACCGGCGACGTCGAGGTCCTCCAGAACTTCATCACCTGGTCGATCACCGGGGTGGCACGCGGGACCCTGTCGCTCGTCGGCATCGTCGTGGCCATGATCTCCCTCAACTGGCGCCTAGCCCTGGTCACCTTCGTCGTCCTGCCGCCGATGGCCCTTGTGACTACCCGCTGGCGGGACGCCGTCCGCCGCGCCTACCGCGCCACGCGCCAGCGCCTCTCCTTGATCAACGGCTATCTAAACGAGTCGATCTCCGGGATTCGGGTGACCAAGAGCTTCGTCCGCGAGGCGGCGAACATGCGCCACTTCGTCGATCTCAACCTCTCCCACTTTGACGCCGAGGTCGATGCCACGCGCCTGTCCGCCCTCTTCTTCCCCGGCGTGGGCCTGATGAGCGCCGTGGCCCGCGCCCTCGTCGTGGGCGTGGGCGGCTGGCTCGTCTTCGATGACGCGCTGACCGCCGGCACTCTCGTCGCCTTCGTCCTGTACGTCGGCCGCTTCTTCCTGCCGATCCAGGACCTGGCCCGCCGCTACAGCAACTTCCAGGCCACTATGGCGGCCAGCGAGCGCCTCTTCAATTTGCTCGACATGGAGCCGGAGCTCGAGGACCCGCCGGACGCCGTCGAGCTGCCGCCCGTGCGGGGCCACGTGGTGTTCGACCACGTCAGCTTCGAGTACGAGGACGGCGAGGTGGTGCTGAGGGACGTCTGCCTGGAGGCGGAGCCGGGCGAGCGCATCGCCCTGGTCGGCGAGACCGGGGCCGGGAAGACGACCGTCATCCGGCTGATGGCCCGTTTCTTCGAGACGGACCAGGGGCGCGTCACCATCGACGGGTACGACGTGCGCCGGGTGACGAAGGGGAGCCTCCGCTCGCAGCTGGGGGTGGTGCTTCAGGACACATTCCTCTTCAGCGGGTCGATTATGGAGAACCTACGCTACGGCCGCCTCGACGCCTCGGACGAGGAGGTGATCGCGGCGGCGAAGGCCGTCGGCGCCCACGAGTTCATCTCCGGCCTGCCGGATGGGTACGAGACGGAGGTGGGCGAGGAGGGGGTCAACCTGAGCGTGGGCCAGCGCCAGATCGTCTCCTTCGCGCGCACCCTGCTGGAGGATCCGCGGGTGCTGATTATGGACGAGGCCACCAGCAGCGTCGACACCACCACCGAGAACCAGATCCAGCGGGCGGTCGACCGCCTGTTGAAGGACCGCACCAGCGTCATCATCGCCCACCGGCTGAACACCGTCGTGGGCGCCGACCAGATCATCGTCATGGACGAGGGCGAGATCGTGGAGCGAGGCACCCACGAGGAGCTCCTCGCCCGCCGCGGCCGGTACTACGAGCTCTATTCCATGCAGTGGGCCGACGCCGACGACCAATGATGGTGGGCAGGATTCCATTCCTGCCAGGGCTGACCCGTAGGGTCAGCCCTGGCCCAGCGGCCACCCCCTCCGCTCGCGCCGAACCCGCCGTGCCTCTGCCAGTCGAGCCTCAGAGGAACTGTCTCCTCAACGCACGCCTAGCAGTTTCAGGCGTGCCTGAAACTGCCCAGCTGACCTTTGGGTTAGCCCCTGTCATTCCGACCGGAGCCCAGGAGGAACACCGCGTTGAGGGGGATGACGGAGGGGACTACCACGGATTTCGGAAATGGACGATACGACGATCTTCGTTCGGGTATCTCGGCCAGCCGACAGGCTCAAGGTGCCCGGCGCCGGCGTTCGAAGGTCGCGTGACGGAACATGGGGCCGGGCCGATGTGGTTGCCCCACGCGCCCGCTCCGAGCAGATGAGGGGCGAGCTCAAGCTCACACCACCAGACTCAAGCGGGGCGGCCCTTCGCCAAGCTCAAGGCTGGACGCCCTGCGGCCATCGTCGGCCAGTTGCTGGCGTGAGCAGGGGAGATGGCGAGAGCCAGATGGGGTAAAACCCGACCAAGTTAATGCCCCTATAGAAAAGAACCTTGCAACCTCTGAAACA
>CAZQXX010000066.1:0-14332 GCA_964597105.1 uncultured Anaerolineales bacterium | reverse complement strand
AGGGACCGGCTTTTGGGAAGAGACCCCGACCGCCCTGGGAGAGGAGTATCTACGGATGGTAGAGGAGGGCGTGATCGCCGCCCAGTATATCCGCAGCTGGGAGCTTGAGCCGGAGGATGCGGTGCTGCTCGCACCAGCCTACACCTTCCTCATACGAAACCGCCCCGTTGACTACCAGTTCTGGCTCAACGTTGGAGGGCGTGGGTGGTGGGAGCGGCTTTATCAGCCGTTGACGCACCCGTATGTGCTCAGCCGCCAGTGGCCGCCGCCCGACAGGCAAGATGCAACCTGGACCGATACGGATGAGGTCGAAGCCCGGGAGGAGGCCCTTCACCGTCTCACCCAGGGACTCGTTCGACGCTGTCGGCGCAAGGTCTATCTCGGCCTGAGCGAGCTGGGCGAGCAGGGCTACGAACAAAAAGGCCCCTTGCTGCAGGCGGTACAGAGGATATTGCGTCAGATGCCCGCCGAACCGGTCGACTAGACCGGGCAACGCGGACTGGATCTCACGACTTATGCCCTTCAAGGCACGACCAAAACAGCAAGACGTCCTCGACTACACCGGTGGGAAGATGGGTGTGGCGGCAGTCCCCGGCAGTGGGAAGACCGTCACCCTGTCGGCCCTTGCGGCGAAACTCGTTACCAATGGTGCTCTGCAGGACGACCAGGAAGTCCTAGTGGTGACCCTGGTTAATTCCGCCGTCGATAACTTCGCCGGCCAGGTCGCCGGCTTCTTGACGGAGCGGGGCTTGCTGCCCCACCTCGGCTATCGGGTGCGCACGCTACATGGCCTGGCGCACGACATCGTACGAGAGCGACCCGCTCTGGTCGGACTCTCTGATGACTTCCAGATCATCGACGAGCGGGAAGCTCGCCGAGTTCTGCAAGACGCTGCAGAGGCGTGGCTGAGCGGCCATTCGGACATAATCAGCGACTTCTTGGCACTGGACCTGGATGAGCGACAGGAGCAGTGGGTGCGTCGGGATCACCTGCCGGGCTTCGTGGGCGACATCGCATACAGCCTCATCAGACAAGCTAAGGACTGGCAACTCACACCGGTTGAGGTGCGTGACTATCTGGACGAGTGTCATCAGTCGCTGCCCCTGGCCGAGATGGGATGGGCGATCTATGCCGACTACCAGAGGGCGCTGACCTATCGCGGGGCAGTCGACTTCGACGATCTTATCCGTCTGGCCCTGGAGGCCCTGCAGCTCGATGCGGAGCTGCTGGAACGCCTGAGACGGACGTGGCCATATGTCCTGGAGGACGAGGCCCAGGATAGCAGCCGCCTTCAGCAGAAGATCCTGGCTCTATTGGCGGGACCCGGCCCCTCGACGACGTCGAAGGCGGGTGGCAACTGGGTGCGCGTGGGCGACCCGAATCAGGCCATCTACGAGACCTTCACCACTGCCAGCCCAGAGCACCTGCGAGAGTTCTTGAACAAGCCCAGCGTCGAAAGCCGGGAGTTACCTAACTCCGGCCGCTCGACCCAGAGTATCATCGATCTGGCCAACTATCTGATCGATTGGACGCGAGAGGGACATCCCGTTGAGGAGGTCCGCGACGCTCTGACGACGCCCTACATCGAGCCAACGCCGCCCGATGACCCGCAGCCGAATCCGCCTGACGAATCCGGGCAGATCCACGTTGTGGGAAAGAAGTTCACACCCCAGGAGGAGCTCAACGCCGTAGTGGACTCGATAGCCCGGTGGTTGCCAGACCACGAGGATCAGACGGTGGCCGTGCTGGTGCCGCGCAACCGGCGAGGCTTCCAGGTGGTCAATGAGCTAAAGCGGAGGGAAATCCCCCACGTGGAATTGCTCCGCAGCACCCGGGCCACACGGGAGACCGCAGGGGCTCTGGGCAACGTGATCAACTACCTGGCCGATCCCGTCTCCTCGAACAAGCTGGCTACCGTGTATCGGGTGTGGCGCCGGGCAGATCGTGAGGATCCAGAGGTACAGGAGCGGCTAAAGGCGATCACGCAGGCACTGCGCCGATGTCGCCACGTTGAGGATTTCCTCTGGCCGCGTGTCGGACGCGACTGGATGGATGATGGGCTGGAGCTACCGGACGAGTTCCTGGGACTGCGGGACCACCTGGGAACGTTTCGTCATCTGGTTCAACGCTGGCAGGAGGCGACGCTGCTGCCGATCGATCAGCTCATCCTGACACTGGCGCAAGATCTGTTCGACCAACCCGCCGATCTCGCCATAGCACACAAGCTGGCTGTCGTGCTGGGGCGTGTGAGCGAACGTCGTCCTGACTGGCGCCTGCCGGAGCTGACCGAGGAGCTGGCCGTGATCGCCCGGAATGAGCGTCGCTTCCTGGGCCTCGGCGACGCGGACACCCGCTTCGATCCTGAACGTCACCGGGGCCAGGTCGTGGTGGCAACCGTGCATAAGGCGAAGGGACTGGAGTGGGATCGAATCTACCTGATGTCGATCAACAACTACAACTTCCCGGCCGGCCTTCCACACGACCAGTTCATCTCCGAGAAGTGGTTCATCAGAGACAGCCTGAATCTGGAGGCAGAGGGGCTGGCTCAGTTGACCGCCGCCGTGGGGGACGCTCCCGAGACTCCCGGTGCCCACGGGGCATACGAGGAAGGTGAGGCAACCCACGAAGCCCGCATGAGCTACGCCGCTGAACGGATGCGGCTGCTATACGTGGGGATAACGCGGGCGAAGAGAGACTTGATCATGACCTGGAACGCCGGGCGTCGGGGCGACCAGCAGCCAGCGGTGCCGTTCATCGCATTGGAGACGTTCCAGAAACAGCGCTCCTAGAGCCTTCTGTCGGATGGGAGGATCGGGCACAGAGGCCCGCATGGGAGGTCCCCGGCCTGGAAACTGGGCCCACGAGCTGCGGGTGGCGAGGGGAACACCGGCACCACTTGCGAGGGACAGGTCCCTTACAGGATAGCGAGAGGCCATCGATCACGTTATAATCGGGGTATGAACCCCCGGATTCTGCATATCTCCGCCGTCCATGAATCGATCCACCGTCCTGTCAGCTCCAGCAGCGCGTGCCGTTGCCATCCGCGCTCACGCCCATAGACCAGCAAGCGCTCGATGAATCGAAGACGAATTCGCTATCTTACAGCGGTCACAGTCCTGGTCCTGGGGGCCTTCCTCATACGGGCCTCGTCGCTGGATGCCCAATCCCTGTGGCGAGACGAAGTGGACGCCCTGCGCTTTGCGACCGCTCCCTGGACGGAGATGCTGGGCAACTTCACCCGCCACGGCTGGAACGGGCCCCTGTACTACGTGCTGCTTCGAGGCTGGATCGCTCTGGCGGGGACCAGCGAGTATGCCATGCGGTTCTTCTCCCTGATGCCCGGCATCCTGTCCATCCCCCTGGTTTACGTGCTCGGTCGGCGTCTCTTCACCTCTTTGACGGGACTCATCGCCGCCCTCCTTGTGACAGGCTCCCCGTACCTGGTCTGGTACAGTCAAGAGGTCAAGATGTACACCCTCGTGGTGGCGTTGTCCCTCATCGCCATCTATAGCCTGCGTCGCGGGCTTGGAGATGGGGGGTGGCCCTGGTGGGTCGCGCAAGTTGCGGCTACGACGCTAGCGCTCTACTCACACATTCTAGCCGCACTGCTCATCCCCGTCCAGGTCATGCTATGCGTCGTCTGGTGGCCGTGGGTACGGACGCGGTGGCGGGCAGCGTTGGCCAGCTTTGTCACTCTGACCCTGCCTTATCTGCCCCTGGTTGCCTGGCAGGCCCCGTTAGCCCTCCAGCCCCGAGACACGGGATTCACCTCTTACTCGCTGAATCAGATGATCGTCATCCTCCTCAACGGGTGGTCCACAGGCATAGCAGGTTGGGGCAGCTCCTGGGGAGGCGCCCTCATGTCGCTGCTGGCCGTTGGGGGGCTGTTGAGTCAGGTCTCCTGCTGGCTCCGAACCAGAGATTCTGAGGAGAAGACATGGGCAGGAGGCACACACGACTGGATCGTCCTGTTGGTCTGGTTGTTGATCCCGCTGCTCTCGATCTGGTTCGTTTCGCAATGGCAACCCCTGTTCACCGACCGATACCTCATCTGGTCCGCGCCGGCGTTCTACCTGCTTGTCGCGTTAGGGCTGACCTTTCTGGCCAACCACAGGAACTGGAGCCGGTGGGGCGCCGCGATGCTCTTGACCACACTGCTCGCTCTTCAGGGAGCTAACGTGTGGAAGCAGGCCAGCACGACCATCAAATCGAACTTTCGCGCCGCAGCCGCCTACGTAGCTAGCTCCACAGCATCGCCAGAAACCGTCGAGGGCATCGCCCCCCTGCCGGAGCGACACGAACCGTTCAGACACTACCTGCCGCTCGTCACAGCCGAGGGCTCCGGATTCGCGGATCTGATCATCTTTCAGATCCCCTACGCGAGATACTCATTTGATTACTACTTCCCGATCGAGCGGTATTCGTGGGCTGAAGGCCTCTACACGAATCATCGAGCCCCGAACGGGGAGTATCAGATGAGCGAGTACGAGGCAGCCTGGCACATGGAGGAGATAACCCAGGGACACAGAGACATCTGGCTGGTTGCGACTGAGGTGCCGATATGGGATGAACGCAACCTGGTGCAGCGCTGGCTGGACGAGCATCTGGAGCGGGTGACCGAGGCTCATTTCGCACGAGTCGACGTGTACCAATATAGCGCCCCTGATGGATAGCGGCCGAGAGAGGACAGGCTGACGGACATACGTTTTACGTTTCAACCTATGCGGAGTATAATACGTTGACTATTTCATCTTGTTGGACCTCCTGGAGGTTACTTCTTGGAAGCTGAATTTGGCACCGTAGAACCTATAGATATCGAGCGGGAGATGCGCAGCGCGTATCTGGACTACGCGATGAGCGTCATCGTCTCGCGCGCTTTGCCCGACGCCCGCGACGGTCTCAAGCCCGTTCAACGCCGCATTCTGTACGCGATGCACGACCTCGGACTGCGCCCCGATCGCTCTCACAAGAAATCGGCCCGCATCGTCGGCGAGGTGTTGGGGAAGTATCATCCGCATGGAGATGCCGCCGTCTACAACGCGATGGCGAGAATGGCCCAGGATTTCAGTCTCCGTTATCCACTGGTCGATGGTCAGGGGAACTTCGGCTCTATCGACGGCGATAGTCCTGCGGCCATGCGCTATACCGAGGCCCGTCTGGACGAGATTGCCACCGAGCTCCTGCAGGACATCGACAAGGACACCGTCGAGTGGACCGACAACTTTGATGGATCGCTGCAGGAACCGGCGGTATTGCCCGCGCGCATTCCTAATCTGCTGGTCAACGGGTCGGCCGGTATCGCTGTCGGCATGGCGACCAATATACCGCCACACAACCTGACGGAAGTCTGTGATGCCATCTCTCACCTCATCGATCATTGGCACACGCCGGATGACGTGACGCTTGACGAGTTGATGGCCTATGTGAAGGGACCTGATTTCCCGACAGGAGGGGTGATCGTCGGACGTGAAGGAATCACGCAGGCGTACGCTACGGGGCGAGGGCGTATCGTCATGCGGGCCAAAGCGAAAGTTGAGGAGATGGACGGTGGGCGCCACCGTATCGTGGTCACCGAGATTCCATACCAGATCAACAAGACCACATTGCTCGAACGAATCGCCAAGCTCGTCCGCTCTGACCGACTGACGAGTATCTCGGACCTGCGTGACGAATCCGATCGACACGGGCTCAGCATCATCATCGAGCTGAAGCCCGGGACACAGCCACGCAAAGCACTCAACCGTCTGTTCAAGTACACACCGCTGCAAACCACCTTTGGCGCCCAGATGCTGGCCCTGGTCGACAATGAGCCGCAGTTGTTGAGCCTGAAGCGCGCACTTCAGCGCTTCATCGCGCATCGTCGTGACGTGCTGATTCGACGCACCCGTTATGAGCTGGAAAAGGCACAGCGCCGCGCCCACGTGCTGGAGGGCCTGCTCATCGCGCTCGACCAGCTAGACGCCGTGATTCAGACGATCCGACAGTCCCCGGACGCGAGTACGGCCCGAGAGCGGCTCATGGAGCGCTTCACCCTGACAGAGGTGCAGGCAGAGGCGATTCTCGATATGCCGTTGCGGCGCCTGGCGGCCCTGGAGCGCCAGAAGGTCCAGGATGAGTATGCCGAGTTGAGCAAGCAGATCGAAGACCTGCAGGACCTGTTGGCGTCACCGGACGCGATACTTCAACTCATCCAGGACGACCTGACAGCACTCAAGGAGGACTACGGCGACGAACGCCGCACGCGGATTGTCAGTGGAGATGCGGAGCTTGAAGAAGAAGACCTGATAGCTGAGGAAGAGGTTTTCATCTCCATCACAGAACGAGGATACATCAAGCGGGTGCCCATGGACGTGTACCGTACGCAGCGGCGGGGCGGTCGGGGCGTGATTGGGGTGGACACACGAGAGAGAGATGCCGTGCTTCATTTCTTCTCAGCGCACACGCTGGATTCGATTCTCTTCTTCAGCGACAAAGGAAAGGTCTACCAGAAGCGCGCGTATGAGATCCCCAGTGCCGGCCGTACCGCCGAGGGGGACCTGTTGGTTGGACTCATTAACCTCGATGCGGACGAGAAGATCACGTCGGCGGTCGCGGTATCCAATTTCGAAGAAGAAGGGTATCTGACGATGTTCACGCGACAGGGCCGTGTGAAGCGCACGGTGCTGAGCGAGTTCGAGGAGGTGCGCCCTAGCGGCCTGATCGCCATCCGACTGGAGCTTGGGGATCAGTTGGGGTGGGTACGTCGGACTCAGGGCGGCCAGGAGTTGATCGTCGTCACCGAGCAAGGACAAGCGCTGCGGTTCCGAGAGAGGGAAGTACGCCCCATGGGGCGTATGGCCAGGGGGGTCTACGCCATCAAGTTAGAGCCGGGTGACCACGTCGTGAGCGCGTGCGTCATCGAGCCGAAGGCGGATCTGTTGATAGTCACGACGAAAGGGTACGGCAAACGCACCCCTCTGAGTGAGTTCCGGGTACAAGGGCGGTACACGAAAGGGGTACTCTGCTTCAAAGGGCGGAATGGAGGGACGATTGCTGAGGCCCACGTCGTGCACCCAGACGAGGAGATCACGTTTATCACGGCGGGAGGCATCGCTCTGCGCACCCGCGCGGATGAGATCTCGCAGATGGGACGAATGGCTCGAGGGGTGACTGTGATGGATCTGAAAGACGGCGATGAGGTAGCCGCGGTGGCGGTGCTCAGCGACGAGTCGGGGGACGAATCAGAGGACGAATCATGACCGGGCTACGCGATTCGCGCGAATTGGCGGAGATGGAGGACCATCGGGAAGAATGGCAGGAGGGCCAGATGCAGGCCCTGATGCCGGAGCCCAGCCCTCAAGCCCTGGCTGAGACGCTGGTGGCCTTCGCCAACTCCGACGGAGGGACCATCCTTATTGGCGTGGACGAAGACGGCGGTATATCGGGTGGGGTATTCGCCGACGAGGTGGAGATGGCTCTACAAGCTGCTGTAGAGACGTGCCGTCCCCCAGTCGAAGCTCGTTGGCATCAAGCGACGGCCGAAGATGGCCTGGTCTTCTCTATCGTCGTCAATCGTAGCCCCGAGCTTCACAGCCTGGCCGACGGGCGCGTACTCGTTCGGACTGGATCCCAGAACCGACCGCTGAGCGGGGAGGAGATCCGCCAATTGGCCGCGACCAAGTCGACGGGCGACTTCGAGAGCGAGATCGCGCCAGGTGCTCAGCGAGAAGATTTCGACGATGACGTGATCGCGGAGTTCATCAAGAAGTGGGAGGAGCGCCAGCATCGGGAGTGGTCCCGCTCTGTGGACGACCTGCTGCTTGAAATAGGCGCTCTGACTGAGGACGGTCGCCCGACTGTAGCAGGCGTCCTGTTGTTCGCCTCCACCCCTCAAGTCTTCCTACCCCAGAGTGGATTGACGTTTGTGAAGTTCATCGGAAGCGAACCCCGCGGCGAAGACGGCTTTCCCGGCTACGGACGACGAGAGGAGATCGGCGGGCCGCTCCCCCGCATCATCCGGCGAGCCTGGCAGGTCGTCGGCGAAGAGATGCGCACGGGGGCAGTCGTTACCGAGCTCGAACGGAAAGAACGGACTGAGTATCCGGTCTCTGCTGTGCGCGAGGCATTGGTCAACGCGGTCGCGCATCGCGACTACCGCCTGCGTGGACGGCGCATCGAGGTTCGCATGTTCTCGGATCGGATGGAGATCACAAGCCCCGGCGGGCTGCCCGGCTTCATCACCGTCGACAACATCGTCGATGAACACTTCTCTCGCAATCCGCGCATCGTCTCCGGCCTCTATCAGTGGGGTTACATTGAGGAACTGGGGCTGGGTGTCGACCTGATGATCGATGAGATGATCCGAGCCGGTCATCCCCCGCCACGATTCAAGGACACCCCTTACTCATTCAGCGTGACGCTTCACAATGTCCTTGACCGCGAGCCACAACCGGATTGGGCTGGTCGAGTGACTGAACGGCAGGCAAAGGCCCTGGCCTATGTGGAGAAGAAGGGGCGCATCACCAACCGCGAATACCGCGACCTCTGCCCCGGACTGAGTCCCGAGACTCTGAGGTTGGACCTATCCGAGTTAGTGGATAACGGGGTACTACTCAAGATCGGCGCCAAGAAGGGCACGTACTACATCTTGAAGTGACCAGCCAGGCCGATTTATCCCAAAAATATCCCAAATTTATCCCAAGTTATCCCAAATAGCGTCATGCCTAAGCCGCGTTGGTCTCAATAAGTGTGAAACGCCTTCTAGACAATCTCCAGTCTGAGGACTGGGTCTCAGTCGGACTACTGCTTATCTACGTGGTCGGATTCTCGTGGATGACGATCCGTCAGCATGAAAGTTTCCAGACAAATGCGTTGGACCTGGCAAAATTCGATCAAGCGATATGGAACACGGCTCAAGGGCGTCCATTTCAGACCACGCTCATCCAGAATTCAATCATCCAGAGCCATTTTTCCCCAATCCTAGCGATCTATGCCCCGCTTTACTGGCTCTGGCCGAACGTTCGCCTGCTCTTCATCGTACAATCGACCTGTTTGGCAGGAGCAGGGTTTCTCTTATACTGGTTCTTTCGTAAGGATGCCCCCTGGCTAGGGCTGACAGTCTACGCGGCATACCTCATCCACCCTAGCCTGCACCAAGTGAATCTATTCGAGTTTCGACGGATTACCACAGCCGTACCGGCAATTTCGTTGGCCTTCTTTTGGTTGTTGAAGCGCCAGTATGGCGGGATGGCCTTAGCGCTGGCTGCGGCACTGCTGAGCAAGGAGAATACGGCTTTCTTCGGCATCGGCGTGGGCATATACCTGATCCTCGCTCATCGAACACTCAAGATCGGTCTACCAGTCCTCCTTTTGAGCGCAGGATGGTTAATCCTGGTACCACTCTTAGTTCTGCCAGCAGTGGGCACCCCCCAGTTTCTCCCCGAGAATGAAGGATATTCGCTTGCTGGCAAGTACTTCTCGTACTTAGGTCACTCTCCGATCGAGATGATTGAGACACTTCTTCGGAGTCCAGGAGTGATGCTGGAGTACATCCTGCGCCCGGAACGATTGAAGGCTGTCCTGAATCTGCTCTGGCCCATCGGTTTTCTTCCCTTCTTGTCTCCAGAGGTGGCTGCCTTTGGACTCCCTTTTCTCGGATACTCGCTCGCCAGTAGTTCCAATACAATGGGGCAGTTGGAGGCCTGGTATCCATCTGTGCTGCTACCCTTGCTGTACTGGGCAGCAGCCATAGGGATATCTCGCTTGCACGATCCCTGGCGCACAGCGGCATTGATCGTTCTGCTCACTGCAGCAATTGCTGGCTACGCAACGCTCAGTGAGGTGCGTCCGGCACGTTTAGCGGAGACAAGGCGATTCACAGTCACGGATTACCACCGACGTATCGAAATTGCGCTGAAGCAGATACCGGTGGGAGCGGTTGTGGTCGCTCAGGACCCACTGGTGCCGCATCTCTCTCATCGTGAGCAAATCTACTTGTTCCCCTGGGTGCCTGTCGAAGTCGATCCAGACTACATTGTTCTGGATCGAGATATGAGAACCTATCCGATGGAAAGACCTGCCTACCGAACTTCTTTCTATGACTTGTTGGCTGGCACGAAGTATGGAATTGACCAACAGATCAACAACTTCTTTGTCTTCCGATATGCAGGGAGGGTCACGCCCACGTTTGGGCTTGCGGACCAATTCAGCGGGCTCTTCACGCTGACTGGATTCAGCACCGCTCTGGCCCCGCCGGGGGAAGCCTTTGGATCGATCCCAGAGGAATTGCCAGCCGGGTCGACGATGCGGATCTCTCTCTTTTGGCACATAGACAAGCCGGTCGAACAGAACTATACTGTCTTTGTGCATGCATCAGGGCAAGAGGATCAGTTGCTGGCTCAACACGACAGCTGGCCGGCTGACGCGCACCGTCCTACGAGTGTGCTCCCGACGGGAACCGCCTTTCGTGACGTACATTATCTTACTCTTTCTCAATCCGCTTCCTCTGACGAGATCAAGCTACATGTAGGAGTCTATGATGGAAATGGAGACCGCTTGCTAACCCGAGAAGGACAGGAGTTTGTCGTCCTTAATCTTCAAAGATAAGAATCTGCAAATGAGATAGGGTGTGTGCCTGGTGCTGACAGGGCTTTATCCCAAATATATCCCAAATCCGATTTGGGATATATCTGGAAGGAATTCCTAACAAATCGAAGGAGGCTCGGAGATGGATCTGCACCTTAGCGACGAACACCGCATGATCCGCGATATGGCCCGGGACTTCGCAAACTCGGAGATTGCGCCTATCGCAGCGGAATACGATGAGACCGGCGAGTTCCCCCGGGAAACGATCGCCAAGATGGGAGCCCACGGTTTCATGGGTATCGCCGTGCCAGAGGAGTATGGTGGGGCGGGAATGGATACGCTGGCCTACGTCCTGGCTCTCAAAGAGATCTCCAAGGTGGATGCGTCCCACGGCGTCATCATGTCCGTGTGCAATTCACTGTTCTGCTACGGAATTCAACGCTATGGGACGGAGGAACAGAAGCAAACGTACCTTCGCGCAGTCGCAAGTGGCGACGCCGTTGGCGCCTATGCGCTGACCGAGCCCCAATCCGGCTCCGACGCCGGCAACATCCGCGTCACAGCAGAGTTGTCCCGCGATAGTTCGCACTACGTCGTCAATGGGACCAAGTCGTGGATCAGCAGCGGCCCGGTGGCGAGGTACATCCTGCTCTTCGCCCAGACGGATCCGGACGCCAAACCTCGCTACCGCGGCGTCAGCGCCCTGATCATCGATACCAAGGAGGCTGGATTCTCCCAAGGGAAGACCGAACCAAAGCTGGGGATCCGCGCATCGGCGACCTGTGAGATCCATTTCGAGGACTACAAGTGCCCGGTGGAGCGCCGGCTGGGAGAGGAAGGGGAGGGCTTTAAGATCGCCATGTCGGTACTGGACGCCGGCCGCATCGGGATCGCGGCTCAAGCCCTGGGCATCGCTGAGGCAGCTTACGAGGCCTCCCTGGAGTACGCTCGCGAACGAGAGGCGTTCGGTCAGAAGATCGGCAAGTTCCAGATGGTCCAGCAGAAACTGGCCGATATGAAGACCCGCATCGAGGCGAGTCGGCTGCTTATCTATCAGGCAGCGCTGGCGAAGGAAGAGGCAAAGAAAACGGGCGGTCGCTATACGCTGGAATCAGCGATGGCGAAGCTCTTCTCCTCCGAGACAGCTATGTGGGTGACCACCGAGGCTGTGCAAATCCATGGCGGGATGGGATACAGCAAGGAATTGCCAGTCGAGCGCTATTTCCGCGACGCCAAGGTGACCGAAATTTATGAGGGAACCAGCGAGATTCAGCGCATGGTGATCGCACGGATGGAGACCGGGTTGCGTTAGGAGGAGAGGAGACACGTGAAGGCTCTTTGCTTCTATGAACACGGCGGTCTGGATGTGCTGCAGGTCACGGATGTACCCAGACCAGAACCTGGCCCGGGCGAGGTTCTAGTACGCGTACGTGCGACGACGCTGAACCACCTCGACGTGTTCATACGCGAGGGGTGGCCAGGTCTTGATCTGGAGATGCCCCATTGGGGCGGTGCTGATGCTGCTGGCGAAATTGCAGAGCTGGGAGCAGGTGTGGCGGGCTGGGAGGTCGGCCAGCCCGTCGTGATCGACCCCGGCATCACGCCCCAAGAAGATGAGTTCACCCGTCGGGGTGAGCACTCAGTGAGCCCTGACTACGCCATCCTGGGAGAGGACGTCCGCGGCTGCCACGCCGAATTCGTGGTCGTCCCGGCCCGGAACATGACGACTATGCCCGAAGGATGGGACTTCACTGAAGCGGCGGCTCCCTTACTAGTCTCTCTTACTGCGTGGCGCATGCTCATCCATCGAGCCCGACTCCGTGCGGGCGAGTCGGTGCTCGTCGTCGGCGCCGGTGGCGGGGTCAACTCAATGGCCATTCAGATCGCCAAACTGGCCGGAGCCACGGTGTATGCTCTCACCAGCAGCCCGGAGAAGATGGAACGTGCTCGCGAGCTAGGGGCCGACGTGGTGATCAACTACCGTGAGGATCCTGTCTGGAGCAGGACAATCTACAAAATGACAGATCGTCGCGGGGTGGACGTGGTCGTCGATAACGTTGGGCAAGCGACGATCACCCAGAGTATGCGGGCCGTGGTCAGAGGCGGGCGCATCGTCATCGTGGGAAACACGTCGGGCCCACACGCTGAGATCGACACCCGGTATATCTTTGGCAAGCAGATCAGTCTCATCGGTTCCACAATGGGCAATCACCAGGACTTTCGAGATGTGATGGATCTCATCTGGGAGGGAAGACTGAGGCCCGTAGTGGATCGCGTGATGCCGCTGTCTGAGGGGAGAAAGGCTTTCGAGATCCTGGAATCTGGAGACAAATTCGGTAAAATCGTTCTCACGCCCTAGAAAGGGGCCTGGGTCTTGAGGGTCTTCAAAGGACTCACGCTATCGCAGACAGTCGTGATCCTGCTGAGCGCACTGACATTGGCGCTCGGCGCGGCAAATGTGGGGCGAGCGGTTATGGCGGTGCGCTATTCAGCTCGTCTGCCCTATTTGCCGACGACGGTCTCGCTGGAGTATCTGGCGGCGATGGGAGGGGTCTGGGGAATTACGTTCGTCGTCTGTGGCGTCGGCCTATCCCTGTTCCGAGAGTGGGCGCGCCGCGCTACTCTGGCAGCGGTCGGGTTGTATGAGATCAACGGATGGATGAACCGCCTTCTGTTCAGTGCTTCGGACTACGCCGATCAGACCATCCCTCGAGACATAGCCCTGACGGTGATTTTCCTGCTCCTTTTCGGGATCCCGCTCAACCTGCCACAGATAAGGCAGGCATTCAAGAGAGCGAGAGAAGAGTAGTGCGCAGACTGAGCCGAACGCTCTGTCTCAGCTGCAGGACACCCTCTGCGAACGCAGGACATCCCCTGGGGATGCCTGAACGGGAAGCGCTTGACTGATAGTCGTGGACGACGTGCGTATAAGACTGGCGGCTTTCCGTGTCTCGAGAATGCGAGACGTATCGGGGGATCCGCCGTAAGGAGCTCAGACATCCATGAACCTCTGGCGCGAACTGCCCTCAGGGCCTGATCTGCCTGCGATCGTCTACGTCGTTGTAGAGATACCGAGGAAATCGCGGAATAAGTACGAATACGACGAGCGAGACGGGTTCATGAAACTCGACCGGGTTCTATTTTCCTCGCTCGAATATCCCGGAGACTACGGTTTTATCCCTCGAACCCTCCACAGGGATGGCGATCCTCTCGATGTCCTCGTCATGACCAACGAACCGACATTCTCGGGCTGTGTCATAGAAGCACGCCCGCTCGGTGTATTTCGCCTCATAGACAAGGGAGATGAAGACGACAAGATCCTGGCCGTCCCGCACACGGATCCCCTTTCAGACGAGTACCGGGTTCTGGAGGACGTCTCAGCCCATTTTCTGCAGGAAGTGGCGCACTTCTTCAGCGTGTACAAGGATCTGGAGAGCGCCGACGTGGAGGCAAGGGGATGGGATGGACGGGACGAGGCCTACAGAGAGGTCGAGGACGCTGTGAGACGATACCGAGAGCACGTCCAGGATCGAGCCTGAAGCTAGAGGCAGGCGAGGGGCAAGCTAAGGAGATGGCTGAGGCTTCCGGGTGGCAGTTGCATTCGGACAATCAGAGAGACACGTTGTGGGTTCTTGCGAGGGTTCCGCGTCACTTGACCGTCGACGGTGAAGAGCTTGCAGAGAGAGCGGACGTATGGTAGAATCTTAATCCGAAAGGCGGCGTAGCCAAGTGGAAAGGCAGGACTCTGCAAAAGTCCCATGCGCCGGTT
>CAZQXX010000065.1:5548-14498 GCA_964597105.1 uncultured Anaerolineales bacterium | reverse complement strand
GAAGACCGGATGCGCGGTTTCTGACCTCGTTATCCCGACCCCCCAATCAGCCTACAAGTTGACAAACAAAGCATGCCGGGTATAATAGCGCCGTGATGCCCCGGTGGCGGAATAGGCATACGCGGCAGGTTGAGGGCCTGTGCCCGCAAGGGCGTGGAGGTTCGACTCCTCTCCGGGGCATCTTCTGTTTCCTCTCCCAGTCTGACGTCGCACCTGCCCCCATGATGACCAGCTGACGTGCCATCAGCTTACGATTGCCGCTCGGCGGTTGGCCTCCGACGCGGCCTGAACAGCAATCGAATCGGAGTACCCGGGAATGGATTGGCCTCTCTCAGTCGGTTCTCGAGATACCGTTCATAACTGAAGTGCACCAGATCAGGGTCGTTGACGTGAAAGACGAACGTCGGAGGGTCTACCTCGGGCTGGCTGGCGTAATAGATCTTGAGTCGCCGTCCCCGTCTGCTCGGCGGCGCGTGCCTGGCAACAGCGTCCTGTACGATGCGGTTCAGTTCGCTGGTCCGGATACGGCGGAACCGAGCGCGCCAAACATCGAGGGCCGTTGGCAGCACGCGATGGACACCCCTTCCAGTCAGGGCGGAGATGAATAGCACCGGGACATAATCGAGGAAGCGAAGAGCCTCTCGGACCCACCCTGTGTACTCTCTCATCGTGTCAACGTCCCGCTCAACGAGATCCCACTTGTTGATCAGGACCACAGCGCTCGCCCACTCCTCGAGGATGGCCCCCGCAATATGCGTGTCCTGGGCCCTGACCCCCTCGAACCCGTCGATCACCAACAGTGCAACGTCCGCCCGTCGCAGGGCTCGCAAAGCACGCAGCACGCTGTAATACTCAACCCCTCTCGCGACTTTTCCCGGACGCCGAATCCCGGCGGTATCGATCAGGGTGACGGGTGTTCCTTCCCATTCCAGGTGCGTATCCACAGCATCACGCGTCGTGCCAGGCACGGAGCTGACGATGACCCGTTCTTCCCCCAGCAACCTGTTTAGCAGGGATGACTTACCCACGTTCGGACGACCCACAATCGTGAGCCTTACGCGCTCCTCCACCACCTCAGCAGCCGGGGAGGCGACCTGCTCTTGCCGCCTTTCCCTCAGAGCCTCTACGACCTCGTCGAGAAGATCAGCCACCCCGATGCTGTGGAGGGCGGATATCGGATAGACATCCCCCAACCCAAGCGAGTAGAACTCCAGGGCTTCGTGCCGACGCGGCTCATTGTCCGCCTTGTTCGCTGCCACGAACAGCGGGGAATCTGCCTTGCGCAAGACGTCGGCCACCTCCTCATCGCCGGCTGTCAAGCCACTGACCGCATCGGTGACGAGGATGATGGCATCCGCCTCCTCCATGGCCAGCTCTGCCTGAGCGCGCATCATGCCGATGTAGGGAGCCGAATCCTGGGTCAGAACGCGCTCGGGTCCCGGTCTCCGCCCAGAGGCCACGGACTCCGGCAACAGTTCCAGCCCTCCGGTGTCCACGATGGTGAAGGCGAGGCCGTTCCACTCGGCCTCAGCGTATAGCCGATCGCGAGTCGTGCCAGGCTCTTCATGCACGACAGCCACCCGCCGTCCAACAATACGATTGAACAGCGTCGATTTCCCCACATTGGGCCGTCCCACCAGCGCCACAATTGGGCGCTCAGAGGCACGGCTAGCGTTCGATGCGTTTTCCACTGTCACCACTTATCCACCGGTATGCCAAATAGCCGTGCTGTCTCTGTCACCGTTGGGGTCGGCGTCAGGTCTGTGATCTCCGAGATCCTCACCTGCACTGTCGTTGGGATGACCCCCTCCGGCTCGATCTCTCCCGGTGCAATGACCTCCGGTTCGACCTGATGTGTCCCCACAGACAACTCAAACAAATCGAGGACTACTCGCACATCCTCGGGTGTCAGTGTCTCCAGGTCAGGCAGCGGACCGCTCAGGATCACCTGCACGGTATCGGGGGACACCGTCGCCGTGTAGCCGGGCTCCAACCCCTGGATCTCAGGCGTGCCGACAATGGTCAAGCTACTCTGGATAGCCTGAACAAAGACACGCACCTCAACTTGCTGCCCGGGGACGAGAGTCACTTGCGGAGGCGTGCTAAGACCGGGGCGCATGGTCACGTCGTCTCGGGCTTCCGTGACATCCACAGGGCGGGTCTCGATGAACCCTTGCTCCAGAGATGCCAGGTCATCCGGGTTGCCAAAGACCGTCACCGTGGGAGGATCGATTGAGATGTCCGTAATGCGATATCCTGAGGCGACCTCCCCGGTGAGGACCGCCTTGACTGCCAGGGTAGCGTGATAGCCAGATGGTTCAATCGGAACGCGAACATCCACCGCATCCGGTGTCAGAGACACGTTTGGAACCGAACTGTCCTGCTCGTCTCGTGGACGCACATCCACCACCTCGATGACATCCCCGCTCGCCCCTTCTATACTGACCGTCGCGAAGGCGTCGACAACGCGGGTTACGTAGCTCGTGGGGCCCGTCACACTGACCTCCCGCGGCTCCACCTGCATCGACCGGGCCACGTAGCCGAGCGCCGGCTGACCCTCTGTCTCGATATGCACAGGCACCGTGACGCTCCGGCTGGCATCCAGTTCAACGACCACCGTCTCTGGACTCACCTCGACGATTCTCGACGGTTCTTTGTCCAGATCTACGTCCACCTCCACCTCGTGGGTGCCTTCGGAAAGCCCGCTCAGGTCAATGACCGCATCGAAGTCCTCAACCCGCAGCGAGTCCCAGACAGCCTGTGTGGTACGAACAGTCACCTGAACCCGCTCATTGAACGATCCCACAATGATCAAGCCCTCAGGAACGTCCGTGACAGTCACCGGCACAGGTTGAGGAAAGCGTCTATCAAGGGTTGGATTCGTCTCCTCCACAGCCACAAACCAAGCCAATGCGGCCAGAATCAGGGCCATGATCATCAGCGGGAGGTTGTTCATCAGCCAGCGGAGGACCCGTTTCACGACTCCACCCCCAGCATCTGACGCAGCCGCTGGACTCGCTGCGACCAACCCCTCTCCAGCATCGGCTGGTAGAACGCATGTAAGACCTTCTGCAGACGCTTGGCGTCCAGGTTGCGGATAATCCGTCCGTTATGAGCAATGGAGATGGTCCCCCGCTCCTCCGAAACGACCACTGCAATCGCGTCACTCTCTTCGGTCACCCCAATGGCCGCTCGATGGCGCAGACCGAGCTGCCGGTCGGCCAGAAAAGCAGTGGAGAGCGGGAGAACGGAAGCCGCAGCGACGATTCGCCCCTCACGGACGATCACGGCCCCGTCGTGAAGCGTGGTATTTGGGTTGAAGATGGTGAGCAACAAGTCATACGAGACCTTCGCGTCCAACTCCACGCCACTCTCAACAAACTCCTGAAGCCCAGACTGTCGCTCAAGGACGACGAGCGCTCCTTGACGGCGCCGCGCTAATGTCTCCGCTGCCTCCGTGATGGTCGAGAGAGAAGACTCAATCTCCTCCCTTTCTCCCATTCCCCAACCGAACAGGGTTCCCGGCCGCCCCAGTTGTTCAAGTGCCCGCCGAAGCTCAGGTTGGAAGATCACGGGGACCGCCACCAGCAAGGCAGGGAGGGCCCGCTGCACTAACCATCCGAAGGCCCGGAATTCTATCAGGCCACCGAGCAGCAGGACCACTATGACCAGGAATATCACGCCTCGCAGGAGAGCTACGGCTCGAGTGCCTCGTACCAGGTAGAAGAGCCAGAAGAAAATGGCGGCCACGAGGAGGATGTCGACGACATCTATCCACCCAAGCCTCTGAACGTACCAGAATAAGTCAGCGATCATAACTCGGTCGAACTCACCCCTTGGAACCCCGACTCTCTCGTGGTCTCACCCAAGACGATATCAGCCATCTGGCTGTTCCTCTGTCTCTATCCCGTTCAGGAACCTCCTGTAGCCCTCAATGTCTGACGGGTTTAGTGCGATAATGGCCTCGATCGTTGCTTTGGCCTCTTCCGTCCTGCCAGCATCCAGTTGCAGGTCTCCCAGTTTGTCCAGGTGTTCAAGAGCTTGATCTGTCCGTCCCGCGTCAAGATGTGATTGAGCAATACGCGCCCGCAATGGAATCCTGTCAGGCCACCGTTCAACCAGGTCATTCAGTACCGCGATCACTCGCTCGGGCGTCTCCTCCTCACGATACGCTTCAAGGAGAGCATCCAATTCGTTGACCGCCTTCTCAGGCTGGCTCAGCCGATAGTACAGCTCGATCAGAGACAGTCGGGCCCGCTCGTCGGAGGATGCAAGGTCCCGAATCTTCTCATAGACGGAGAGAGCACGCCTCCAGTCGACCCGCTGCATGTCAATATCGCCAATCTTGTGCAGAATACGCACCGTCCAATTATGGCTTTCATCACCGCGTGGCGCGAGCCGGAGGGCCTCTTGATAGACCTCCCGAGCCCGACTCATTTGCGCAAGATGGTAGTAGCTGTCAGCCAAGATGAGATAGTGCTCCAAAGCTCGATCAATCTCCCCATGACGGATCAGCAAGTGAATGAGTTTGACTCGCACTTCCGTATTCATCGGCGCGAGCCTCAGGGCCCGCTCGTACATCCCCGCTGCCTGCCGTGCCGCCTGACGAACTTCATACGTGTCAGCGATGACAACGAGCTTCTCCACCGCCTCCTCGACCTTGCCCATGGCCAGCGACACTTCAGCCAGTTGTCGGTGGATTGGCAGGTAGTTGGGGGTGACCTCAAGGGCGAAGTGACATTCCTCCATGGCTGTGTAGAACAAGCCCCGCCTCACGTATTCCTGGGACATTGCTATTGACTCGAGAATACGCTCCGATTCGGGGACAGTCAAGGCCTCCGCCAGGCTCACCACCGGACCCCCCTGTGTCAACGCGTCCAGCCGCTGACGCGCCGACCTGACCTTATCCTCCCACCCCTGTTCACTGAGGAAAGCCACCAGGGAGTTGGCAAAATCCAGCGCTTGGGCCTGATCCCCTTTCACAAGATAGCCATCAGTCAGATGCTCGTACAAGTTGATCAAGTCATCGGCATGCTCGTGCCTGATGGTTGCTAGATCCACGATCTTCAACACCTCGACGAAGTGGTCCAGCGCCTCCTCAATACGACCGCGGGCCCGGTAGCACTCACCGAGAGCGAAGTGGCTGCCCAGCCGGTAGTCTGGATGCGATACGGCGCGCTTCAGCGCGTCCACAGCCTCGTCGAAGTGAAGCTTCTGCTGATAGAGCAGGCCCAAGTTGAAGTACACCGCTGGACGCTCTGCCCCAGACTCGATCACTCTCTCGTAGGCTGCGATCGCTTCCTCTACCTTCCCGCGAGTCTGGAAGTCAATCGCCTTGCTGATCGTGGCGTCGATCGCCTCTTTGCTCAACTGCGCTGCTTTGGTAGCAGGTGCCTCTTGCTCCTCGAAGACGCTCTGTGCCAGATCAGTCAGTGCTTTCCGGCGCGTCAGCTCCACCGGGCTTCCTTTCCTGTCCGGCTCATTCGAGTCGGACGTCTCGAAGTCGAGAGCTCCACCATCGGCTGACTCTTCATCGGAGGCAACTCCCACTCCCTCAGCCTGTTCCCCTCCGTAGCGGAGGTCATCGAGCACGGTCAGCGCGTTGGGATTTCTGGGTGACATCTGCAACGCGTGTTCACAGATTCGAATCGCGTAATCAACGCGTCCGGCGTTCCTGTATATACCTGCCAGCGCCAGGCATTCGGCAACCGCCTCGTTCACTTGCCCCTGGCGCTGATAATGCTTGAGCAAGCTCGCGTGCGCTTCGATGCATTCAGGGTCTGCTTCCACAGCAGCTTCGAAGGACTTCGCCGCCAGCCGGGGCGCTTCCTGTTCCTCGAGGTACTGTGTACCGCAGCGCAGGAAGGCCTCCGCGGCCTCCTTGCCCCGTCCGAGCTGAGCCAGTGTCTTACCCACTCGCTCTATAAGAACCGGTTCTCCCGGTTCCAACTCGACAGCACGCCGGTAGGCGTCCAAAGCGTCCTCGACGCGGCCAAGGCTGGACAGCGCCATGCCCATGCCGGCAAGTGCGTCCACGTTGTCCGGGGCATGCGTCAAGGCCTCCCTGTATGACAAGACAGCCTCTTCCCACTTCCCCTCCCACGCGAGGTTTGTCGCGGCGTGCATCGCGCTCTCGAAGGCTCTACGGTTTTCACCCACCATCGATCCTCTCAGTGTCTTCTTGCGCGCGGCTTGTCCCATGAAGGTAGAGCTGCGAACTCATCCCTCCTGCTCTGCCATCAGCTTGACCAGGATCGCCTTCTGGGCGTGCATGCGGTTCTCAGCCTGATCCCAGAGTACCGAATGCGGACCATCACACACAGCATCCGTGATCTCCTGTCCGCGATGTGCAGGCAAGCAGTGCATCACGATGACATCTGACGTCGCCGCCCGCAGCAGAGCCTGGTTGATCTGGTAAGGCCTGAATACCCGGGCCCGTTCCTCAGCCTCTTCTTCCTCTCCCATCGACGCCCACACGTCAGTGTAGACCACATCGGCGCCTGCAGCTGCTTGCTGCGGCTCGTCAGTTGCGAGCAACTCGCTTCCGCTCGCGGCAGCGAAACGCTTTCCCTGCGCCCACACGTCCTCCGGAAGCTCGTAGCCTGGAGGACTGGCGATGGCGAAATCCATGCCTGTCAGAGTGGCGGCGAAAAGCAGCGACGTCGCGACGTTGTTCCCATCGCCAAGAAAAGCCAGCTTCAGGCTGCCCAGCTCACCTCCCTTCTTCTCGACAATCGTCAGGAAATCGGAGAAGGCTTGACAGGGGTGGTTATAATCCGACAGACCGTTGATGACCGGCGCCGACGAATACTCGGCCAGCGTCAGTATGTCCCCGTGGCCAAACACCCGAGCCATGACGCCGTCCACGTAGCGAGAGAACACGCGTGCCACGTCAGCTACGCTCTCACGCTCGCCCAGCTGCACCTCAAATGGTGAGAAATACAGTGCCTGCCCTCCCAGATGGAGCATACCCATCTCGAATGAGGCCCGTGTGCGCAGAGAAGGCTTCTGGAAGATCATGCCGAGCGTTTTCCCCTTCAGCAGCGGCCGATTACCCCCTTGCCTCCACTCTGCCTTCAGCTCCACGGCCAGATCAAGCAGATCCCGAAACTGCTCAGACGTAAGCTCACTGAGACTGAGGAAATGTCGCATGGGAATCCCTCCAAAGATATTGATGATTGTCGAAGACGCGTCCTTTCAAGCCAGCAGCAAGTATACCACAAGTCCAGTTGTGAGCACAAGGATCGATCCCCATTGTCGAAACTGGTTGTCAGACCTCAGTTGGTCCAGGTCGCTCAGCGCTCAGACCGCAGACATCTTCCACGGTCAGGGGAATCGCCATCTTCAGGAGATGATGGTCGCGCGTCAAGGCCTCGTCACGCGAGGGGCTTGTGAACGGACCCCGGTTAGGAAAAGGTCACATTGGACCGACGGAGGCACCGGTGCGGAGGGACTCACTTATCCGTCAAGAGTGCCCTCTCCAACCGCTCTTCCACCATCTCCAGGTCTCTCTTGATGCGCCGCTGTCGTACCCAGATTGAGAGGACAAGCACAAAGGTGAACGTCCAGAAGACGGCATATGCAATCACCAGATAGACAGGCATATCAAACTCCCAGCTCCTTGATTATGTCCGCGATCGTTGTTCCAGCTTCAATCGCAGCCGGGCGACCTCGTCGCTGGTTCGCTCCAACGACATGCGCAGGCGAAGCAGTGTGACGTACAGCATGGTGAACGCTCCGATCGAGACCAGAAGTGTCTGGACCATTCGAGGCGTGAGAGCCATCCCCTCGCCCCCCGTCAGCACATCCGGATGGATGGTCCGCCACCAGCGGATCGCAAACCAGGATAGGGGCACGGTCACGAAGGCGACGACCCCGTACACCGCAGCGAAGCGCGCCTTTTGCTCGGGGCTCTCGACGGAAGCGCGCAACATCCCGTAAGCGACGTAGATGAGCAGCTGCACCGCAGAGATCGTCAGCCTTGGCTCCCACGTCCAGTATGTACCCCACACTGGCTTAGCCCATAGCGACCCAGTGACCACAGTCATCGTGATGAACGTCAATCCTACTTCGACAGATGAGAGCCCAATGATGTCCCACAGTCGCTTGCCGTCGACCAGGTACCCGATCCCGGAGAGAAACGTGACGAAGAAAGCAAAGAAACCAACCCAGGCCGAAGCCACGTGGAAGTAGAAAATCCGCTGTACGTCGCCCATCGTTGCCTCACGGGGCGCGTGCAGAAACACCATCCCCAGTGCAACGATCACGGCTGCACCACTTATCCCCGCAAGCAAAATGTCAAGCGTGTAACGTCGAGACTGATTCATCACTCCTCTCGTCCTCTTCTATTCCTCAACCACGGTGCTGAAGGTCAGCAGTGAAACAGCCATCATGACAAGGTCGTAGACGACCAGGATACGAATCCAGCCCCCGACCTCGGCTAGCGTCGCCCCGTCTATCAATCCGCCGGTGGCTCGGACGGCACCGATCAGCACAGGCACGGCAAGAGGCAGAAGCAATACCGGCAGCATCACCTCTCGTGCACGTGTGTTCACAGCAATCGCTGCCAGCAACGTGCCCACAGTTGCGTAGCCCAACGTCCCCAGAACGAGAACGAGCCCCACGCCAGGTTGTAGAAGCGGCACGTCGAACAAAGCGGAGAACAACGGTAGCAGAACCACCTCCACGACCGCCATGAACAGGAAGTTGCCTGCTGCCTTGCCCAGGAATATGACTGAACGGTCCATTGGCGCCAGGAGAAGACCATCGATGCACCCGTCCTGGTGCTCGCGCGCGAGCGAGCGGCTCAGACCCAACGTGCCGGCGAAGACGATTGTCGCCCACAGTACCCCTGGTGCCGCTGCCTCCGCCACGTTGCCCCGAAGATCCAGAGCAAAGCTGAAGATCAGCAGCGCCAGAGTGGAGAAGACCAGCATAGCGCTGATCATCT
>CAZQXX010000065.1:0-5448 GCA_964597105.1 uncultured Anaerolineales bacterium | reverse complement strand
AAGCTGAAGATCAGCAGCGCCAGAGTGGAGAAGACCAGCATAGCGCTGATCATCTCCTTCGTGTGGAGCTCGGCAGCGATGTCCTTATCAATGATGGCCAGTAGTTTTCGCAGGAAGCCCACTGGGGTGATTCTCGCTCCGCCTCTAGACTGTGATGGCTCGGTAGGTATCCGCGAACGCGTCCAGGGCCACACCCACACGAGGCTGATCGTAGACCACGCGCCCATTGTGGAGGACTAGGATCCGCCCACACGCAGCCAACCCACGACCTAGTCGGTGTGTGGTGAGAAGGATGGCGCGTCCTTCTCCGGCCAACTCCAGGAGTAGGTCCGTCAACGTCTCAACGGCCTGCGGGTCCAACCCCGTGTAAGGCTCATCGAGGAGCAGGACGCTAGGCTGATGCAACACAGCCCTGGCGACAGAAAGACGCTGCTTCATGCCACGGGAAAACGTCTGCACCCTGTCGTGCTGCCTCGCGCCCAGTCCGACCCGCTCCAGGAGATCGGCTATTCGCGGCGTCTCCTCGCTCACATTGTATAGTCGAGCGTAGAAGCGAAGATTCTGCTCCGCGGTCAGGTCATCGTAGAGCAACGTGCGGTGTGACAGGAATCCAATCAATCGACGGACGATCTCTCCCTTGCGATTTGCATCCAGGCCATCGATGCGCACGACCCCCGAGGTGGGATGACTCAGCGTGGCCAGGATTCGCAGCAATGTTGTCTTGCCTGCACCGTTGGGGCCCACCAGCGTGACAAACTCACCCTCGCCGATCGAGAGATCGACGCCAGCCAGAGCGGTGCGTGCCCCGAATGACTTGGTCAGCTTACGGGCCTCAATCAACACGGCTCGACAACTGGCTCCGCAGACGCCGCTTTAGCGCGCGGCGTTTCTTCCGATACGTCTTCTCCGACATCTCTCCCTTCTCGAAATCCAGATCCAGTGCCACTATCGCCTCTAGCTGGGGCAGCGCATCCGCAGGGACCGCCGCTGTCCGCGGCGCTCCCCACAGGAAGTACACGATCATCGCTGCTCCGATGATCGCGACGATACCGACCGCCAAGCCGCCCGACTGATCCATTATCCCCGCGTCTGGCTCTTCCGCCCCTCTCGGGATCACGGTGAAGGAGAGAGGCGCGCCAGCTTCCAGCGGCCCTGCCGTATAGGAGACCGCTGGTCCCATCTGCGTCTCCAGCGTTCCCTCCGAGGAAAGACCAGGCCCCTCGAGTCCCAGTTCCTCGCCCGGTAGTACCAGAACGACCGAGTTCAGAGGGAGATCGAAGGCCTGGTCAATCTGCAGCCCCTCTGAATACGGTAGGTCGTAGGTAAAGGACGCTTCCACTCCTCCCTGTCCCGGAGGAATCGGCCTCGTGTCAATAAAGCCACTCCCTGTCATGAGAAACCGGCTCTCCGCTTCTCCTCCTTCAAAGCGAAGTCCCTCAGCCGAGCTGGGCAGCGAGGCAGACCAGGTTGCCCGCCTGTCGGTCTCAGACCGGGCCGAGCCCACGTATGTCCGGTCTCCAACGTTGGTCAGCACCGCGTACTGCGTGACCTGCAGCTGCTCGCCGACCCTGTCCAGGAAGACGTGGAGTTGTGCCACGGCCACGTCACTCGAGTCTTCGGCCGTCTCGTACACCGTGATCGGCAGCGATATCGCTTCCTCACCGGATTCGACATTTCCGAATTCGGATAGGTACGAGACATCCTCATAGACGGTCCGTGCGATGACGGTCTGCCCTTGCTCCAGAGACACATCCTCAAATCGGAACGCCGAACCAGCCGTGAGCGTGGTCGTACAGACGTCAGTCTCCTCCATGTCGGAGAAGACATGCAACGTGACCGTGAGACCCTCGGGCACCATCCCCCCCGGCGTTCCATTGTGGACCTCACCGCTCACGTCCCTCACCACTGCTTGGGCAGCCTGAACGCGCCTCACGGACAGCGACCCGACCAGGACGACAAGCAACACGAGCGGAACGCGTGTCATCCCACCCGTCCGCCAGAATGACCTCAGGCTCTTCACGCGGATCCCCCCCGCAGCTGCCTCCCACACCCGGAACAGAATCGATCATCGGGAGCCACCCGCCGTCCACATTGTGGACAGAAATTGACCTCCGATAAGGACCCTGGCTGAGTAACGCCCTCCCGCTCGTCACTTATGACGGGCTCTTCATCAGATATCACGTCGTGGCGTACCTGAGCGACCCAGGTCTCGATTGCACGATCCGGATTCCTTTCTCTTGCCGCCCGAAATGGCCTCGCCACGTAAGCGATAACGACGGCAAGCGTCGCTGCTCCCACTAAGAAAGCGCCAATAGTCATCGTACCAACCCCATTACTGTGTGACCAACGCGTCCAGTTCCTGCCTGAGCCGGTCGGCAGTCACCGGGCCGATGTGAACGTACGCCAACCGCCCCTCCGGCCCCATAATGAACGTCTCGGGGACCCCGGTGATGCCGTATTCCACAGCCAGGCCGTCGTCCAGCCCATTCGGATACGTGAGACCAAACTCTGTCACCATCTCTCGTACGCCCGGCTCCAAGTCAGGGAAACTCACCCCGACCAACGTCACGCCATCATCCTGATACTCCTCCCATACAGTCTGAAGGTCAGGCAGCTCATCCTCGCAGGGCTGGCACTCGGGAGACCAGAAGTTGACCACCGTGACCTGCCCGCGCAGATCCGAGAGCCGCAGTGTAGAGCCATCGAGCAGCTTCAGAGCGAAATCAGGGGCAACCTCTCCGATGCCGGGCCTAGTCCCTCGATTCCCTCCCAAGCTCTCCTCTACCTCGGCCCATCGCCCGGCCAGAGCCCCAGATCCTTGCGCCGGTCCCCACATCGCCCAGACTGCCAGAACCAGCAGGACGATTCCGACTGTCAGGCCCACCGTGCTCCACAACTTGCGCCGCCGCGAGACTGGCACGGCCGAGCGCACTGTCCGCACTGAAGGCCAGACGGCAACGACTCCACCGATCATAAGCGTCAACCCACCCAACCAGAGGAAAGATGCCAGGGGATTGATGAATATCTTCAGCGTCACTTGAGCCCCTCCGTCAGACCAACCGGCCAACACCAGATAGAGGTCCTCCCTCAAGCCTGTCCGCACCGCTGGTGCCGCTACGGTCTGACCGAAGCTCGTGTACTCGTCCAACCTGGGTCCGAGGGTAGCTACCTGCCTCCCTCCGCGATGTACGGACACCGCGACCGACGTCGTCATACGATCGGGAAGTGTTTCGCGCGTCAGCTCCTCGAACACCACTGTATACTCGCCCACCTTGCGAGACTCTCCAGCAGCGAGCACGGCCTGGGTCTCGAACGGATAGAATCGCGTGCCGATCACTCCGAGAGCGAGCAAAACCACTCCAATGTGAACCAGATAGCCTCCATAGCGGCGACGATTTCGCCCGAACAAACGCCAGACAGCCTCCGGCCAGCTCTCTCCCCGTCGATTCCGGGCCACCGCTCCCCGCCACAACTCTCCCACCGCCGTGCCGCCGGCGAGTCCAACCACAGCGAAGCCAACTAGAGACAGAGGCCGCGTGAAACCCCCAACAACCCCACCCAGGATCAAGACCACTCCTCCCAGGATAGTGGGTACCGCGCGCTCGCGCAGTTTGCGGAGTGCCCCCACTGCACGCCCGAGCAGCGGGCAGACTCCCATCACCAGAACCAGAGCACCCAGCTGTGGGCCGGTCACGCGATCGAACCAATCCGGCCCGGCCTCAAAGCGTTGGCCGGTCAAGGCCTCCGTGAGCGTTGGCAGGACGCTCCCCACCAGTACCGAGCCCGTGATCGTCACGAAAAGAACCAGCGTGAGCGTAAACATACCCTCACGTGATAGCAGATCGTCCGATGCGCCCCGACTGCCGGCGCTGAGCAGCGACCGCCGCTGGTAGAACAGAGCCAGCGAACCGACCAGCGTGATGCCGATGGCGGCCAGGAATACGGGCCCCAGGTTCGAGCGGGCGAACGCGTGGACTGATTGGATAAGACCGCTCCGGGTAGTGAAGGTGCCGAAGAGGACCAGAACGAACGAGAGAAGCGCCAGGGTCACGTTCCACCAGCGAAAGCTGCCCCGCTGGTCTTCCATGACCAGACCGTGCAGCAGCGCAGTGGCCGTAAGCCAGGGCATCAGCCCAGCGTTCTCCACTGGATCCCATCCCCAGTATCCGCCCCACCCGAGCACGTCGTACGCCCAACGCATGCCCAGGAGGAGGCCCAGCCCCAGGAAGAGCCACGCCGCCACAGTCCAGCGGCGAGCAGCCCTCGGCCAGACCTCAATCTGTCGCGTCACCAATGCAGCCAACGCCAGCGCAAATGGAACCGCCAACCCCACATATCCGACGTAGAGGGCCGGGGGGTGAAATACCATCCCCGGATGGCGCAGCAGAGGGTTCAGACCTTGCCCGTCGAGAGGCACGCTCCCAGCGACAACGAAGGGATTCGACAGCAACAACGTCACACCGACGAAGAAAGCCGTGACGATACTCAGAAACACAGTGGCCCAGGGAGCAAGCGGACGTGCATCCTCCGATGGCCAGCCGGCCACCCACGCAGCGAACAGCGCTTGCAGAAACGCCCACAACAACAATGAGCCGTTCTGTCCGCCCCACACCGCAGACACTTTCAGGTACAGAGGTAGGTCCCGGCTGGAGTGCTGCATCACGTACTGGATATAGAACTGGTCATCCAGAAAAGCCATCAAGAGGACCAGCACGGCGGAACCCAGCAACGCTGCGGTCGCGATGACCCCATTGCGGGCGCTCTGCCACCACCGTGTATCTCCACACCGAGTTGACCAATACGCAGCCCCAGCAGCATAGATGACCGTCGCCAGAGCCATACCCGTGAGGATCGAACCAATTTGCGCCAGCATCACGAAGACTCCCCAGACTGTCCCGGGACGCCTTCTTCATACCGCGTCGGACACTTCAACAGCACCTCGTCCGCATAGAACCGCCCGTCATCCATGAGCTGACCGCGAATGATGGCCTGAGACTCGTGCTGCAGAAGATCGGGTTTAACGTTCTCGTACACAATCTCCAAACGTGGCGCATCCGGAGTGTTGACGGCATCGTGAAGCACTTGTGCCAACCCACCGGCGCGCTCGACCTCTCTCGGATCCCCCGGAACCTGGACGATCGTGAAGGTCACTTCAGGAAGAGAGGCGTCGTACGAGATGGTATCTCCCAGGACCGCTCCGGAGATTGTCACTCGGCGCCCGTCTGCCTCCTCCCCCATTGCTCGGAGCTCTTCAATGGTCAGGAAATAGTGAGCCGTCTGCCCCGTGCTCGTCACAATGAGATACACCACTGCAGCCACAATCAGCAGCCCTGCGATGATGAACTTGCCTTTACCCATTATCTACACCCTCTAGTCTGTCATGCCACACCCGTGACCCGTGAGGAATCTACCACGAGTGAATAACCCTGTCAACGAACGACAATCGGC
>CAZQXX010000064.1:0-14514 GCA_964597105.1 uncultured Anaerolineales bacterium | reverse complement strand
ACGCTGTCTCCTCCATCGTGTCGGTACCGTGGGTCACCACCACGCCCGACACCGTTGGCTTCTCAACCCACTCAGCGACCTTGTCCCGGATCGTCTTCAACGTCTCCAGGGTGAAGTGAGAGCTTGGCAGGTTGACGATCTCCTCGGTGCAGACTTGTGGCATATCGGACGGCAGCGCCGCGGTAAAATCGTCGGCCCCCAGCTGGGGCACCGCGCCACCCGCTGCCTCATCGTGCTGCATGGCGATGGTACCGCCCGTGGTCAGGACGGCCACGCAGACCCTCGATTCGGCTGGATCGTCGATCACCCCAGGCAAATTGGCCCCTCCTCGACTCCCCCCGCGTACTCAGTCCAACGAAAGGTAGTTACTGCGTGATCCCAGATTGCTTCGGGGACCACTGACCAACCCTCGAGTCCTGCTTCAACAGCCAGTGTGTCGATATGTGAGAACAGATGCCCTACCGCATTCCGTCCAGCACCAATACCGCGCGAATAGGCGGGCGGAGGCACACCTAGCGCACTGCCTCAGGCTCATCCATCTTCAGCGACACGATTTGGGACACCGCATTCGACCCCATTGAGATCCCGTAGACGGTCTCAGCAGACTCAACCGTTCTGCGGTTATGGGTGATGACGATGAATTGCGTCTCCTGCGCCAACTCCTCCAGCTTGGTCCGGAAGCGCCCCACATTCGCCTCGTCGAGCATCGCGTCGACCTCGTCGAGGACACAGAAGGGAGTTGGGCTCACCTGAAGCAAGGAGAAAAGGAGGGCCGTCGCCGTCAGAGCACGCTCCCCTCCCGAAAGAAGGGCCAGCCGCTGCGGGCGCTTCCCCGGCGGGCGTGCCACAATGTCGACGCCTGTGTTGAGGAGATCATCGGGCTCGGTCAGCTCCAGCCGTGCCTCGCCCCCGTCGAACAACCGCGAGAACATGGTGGAGAACCGCTGCGCCACAGCGTCGAAGGTCTCCCGGAATGCCCTCTCCATCAACGCGTCCAGCTCGGCCACGCTCTGCCGCAGTCGGGCCGTCGCCGCCTCGAGATCAGCAGCCTGCTCGGTGAGGAAGTCGTGGCGCTCGCGAACCTCTTCCAGTTCGTCGGGTGCATTGGGATTGACCGCCCCCAGGTGACGAAGACGCTTCCTGACGAACTGCATCTCCTGCTCCAGGCCGTCGGGCAGCTGCTCGACGACGGGAAGCTCCGATACCAGAGGACGCATCGGCAGGGGCGTCTGAGCCGTCACGCTCTCCGCCAGCTCCAGCTCGACCAGCCCCAGATCCTCATCGATCCGCTCCGCCAGGAGCCGCAGTCCATCCCGTTTC
This sequence comes from uncultured Anaerolineales bacterium, assembly GCA_964597105.1. Classification (GTDB taxonomy): domain Bacteria; phylum Chloroflexota; class Anaerolineae; order B4-G1; family B4-G1; genus SKLM01. Next base: position 13,194 of record CAZQXX010000064.1, on the reverse strand, counting down.
CGCTCGACCTCGAGCTGAGCCCGACCATACCGTTCCTCGGCACCCCGCATGAGCTCTTCCGCCCGCTGGCGCCGTTTCTCCAGTGCCGTCTGCCGCTCGTTGAGCTCCTCCAGCTCGTCCTCAGCCGGCTGGATGTGCACGCGGACCTCCTGAAGCTTCTGCTCCAACCGCCGTGCCTCCCGGCCCAGCTCCTCAATGCGCTCGAGCAGCGCCTCCCGCTCGAACCCCAGCTCCTCCGCCCGCTCCCGCCGCGCGTCCACCTGCGAGCGGAGCCGTTCCAGTAGCCCGGACTCCCGCTCCAGAGCCTGTCGCTCGCTCTCAAGAGACGCCTCCGTCACCGCCACAGCCGTCCGTGCCTCTGACAACGTCTCCCGCTCGAAGCGCACCATCTCCTCGCGGGCGTCGGCTGCCCGGGCCGTCAGACGCTCCAGCCGCTCCTCCAGCGAAGAAACCCGCTCGGACACCGCCCGCTGCTCCCTCTCGATCCGCTGGGAGCGGTGCTGGACGTCCCGGAGCCGAGTGAGGAAGTCCTCCACCGCGGCCACGTTCGGGGCCCCCTCCGGCTCGTCCAGTGGACCATCCAGTGGACCGTCCTCTCCACCATCTACCTGACCCTCTATCTGAGAGACAGCGAGATGGAGAGCTCGGGCCCGCTCAGCCTCGGCCGCCTGTCTTGCCTCCAACTCGCCCACCTCTCTCCGTAACGACTCGTGCTGAGAACGGATCCGTTCCAGCTCAGACACCTCGCGCTCGAGAGCGGCTTGTTGGCTGCGGCGTGTCTCTTCGACCACGGCCACAGCCGTCCTGGCCTCGCCCAGCTCCTCCTGGAGATGATGCCTCTTCTCCTCTCTGGCCTGTGCGGCTCGCTGCTCCACCTCGTCGAGACGGGCCTCCAGGGACGCGACTCGATCCAGCGCCGCCTTTCGCTTCTCTGCCAACGCCTCTAGCCGCTGGCCAAGCGCGGTCAGCTGCTCCGGGAGCTGGCGGCGAGTGCGCTCGTCGGCGAGGATCCGGCCCTCACCGGTCCTGCCGACCACGAATGCTCCATCGGCCCGCAACACGATCCCGTCTGCGGTCACGCAACAGCTCCCGGGCGGCATCTCCGGCCGGAGTTCCCAGGCTTCCTGAAGGTCACGGCAGAGCGCCACAGGCCCGAGCAGGGCATTCACGGCCGGTCGAATGGAGTTCTCACAACTGACCGTATCGGCTGCAGAGAGGGCGTCCGAGGGGAGATGACCGGCGGATCCCGTCGCACGGAGCCCATCCAGCGCAAACAGGGTCAGCATCCCTCCCTCAGACTCGAGGATTTGGTGTGCGCGCTCCACGTCCGATGCGCGCTCCAGCAGGACTGCTTGCAGATCACGACCCAGAGCGGCCTCGACCGCTCGCTCCCATGTCGGGGGGACCTTAATCAGCGCCGCGAGCGGACCGAGCACCCCGCCCAGGTCGGTCTCCATGAGAGCCCGAACACCTGCACCATAGGCAGCGCCCGTCTCGCGCATACGCTCCAGCGCCTTCAACTCGCCGGCAAGCGTAGCTTCCTTCTGACGAGCCTCGTGAATAGCCCCTTCAAGGCGCTCGATCTCAACGCGTGCATCCTCTATCTCTGCTACAATACGCCGGACTTCAGGACCCGGACCCCGTGCTTCATCCCGAAACGCTTCCCAGGCGGCCTCCAGATGTTCCAACGCCCGGTTCCGCTCTGCGAGTCTCTGGTCCAGTTCCGCCAGCCGGGCGCGGGCTTCAGCGACCCGTTCCCTCTGCCCTTCCTCCTCATCCTGGAGGGGCTCAATTTCGGCGAGCACCGCCTCTCGGCGACTCTCTAGCTGCCGGGCGCGTTCCTCCGCCACGGCCCGCTCGCTCACCAGACGCGACATCTCCTCCCGAGCCTCGACCAGGTCCCGGTCGAGGCGCTCCAGGTGGGCGCGGTCTCGTCTTAGCGCACGCTCCACATCAGCGCGCTTCTGCTCCCATCCCTCGGCCGCCTGTTCTTTCTCTCCTGCCTGGTGCTCTACCTCCTTCAAACGCCTGCGACGGGTGGCAAGCCGCTCTTCCAGGTCATCGACCGTTCGATGGAGTCGATCGACCTGCTTCGCCTGCTGCCGGCGCTGGGCAGCCAGCGGCTCGATCTCCTCGAGCAACTCCTCGCGTCGCGTCTTCAACAGACGCTCTCGCTCTTCCGACACGGCCAACTCGCGGCGCGCTTGATCCACGTGCTCGTGAAGATCCCCGCTCTTGCGATACCAATCGCGCAGGCTGGCCCGCAGCTCCCCTTCTCGTTGGCGCACTTGATTCAGACGCTCGGTCAAGCGGGATGCATCCTTACGCCGCTCAGCGAGCCTCTCCTCCAGACTCGAGGCCCGCTCGATGGCACGCTCTAGCTCCGCCTGCCGCTGTCCCCACCGGTAGCCGTACCACGTCTGTTGTAGACGTTCCAGATGGGCCGTCAGCCGTCGGTGCTGTTCCACCTGGCGTGCGTCCCGTTCCAAGCGCTTCAAGCGGGGCGCGACCTCGCTGACGATGTCGTGGACGCGCTCCAGGTTGTGCTCCGTCTCGTCTAGCCGCTCAATGGTCTTCTCCCGACGACTCCGATACAGCGTGATCCCGGCCGCCTCCTCAAATAGCGCGCGTCGCTCTTGAGGACGCAGCGCGAGAGCCGCGTCGACCAGACCCTGCCCGATCACAGTGTAGGTCCGCTCACTGAGGCTGCTCTCGGCCAGCAGCTCCTCGATGTCCCGTAGGAGAACCTGAGATCCATTGATCAAGTACTCGTTCTCCCCGGAACGGTAGGCACGACGGGAGATGGTCACCTCGCTGAACTCGATGGGGAGCCCACCATCGCTGTTGTCGAAGGTCAGGGATACCTCGGCCATGCCCGCGCGTGCGCGCTTGTCACCTCCGGCGAAGATCATGTCGGCCGAAGACTTAGCGCGCAGCGTGCTCATGCTCCGTTCCCCCAGAGCCCAACGGATACCGTCGGCGATGTTGCTCTTCCCGGTTCCGTTGGGACCAATGATGGCCGTGATGCCCTCGGGGAACTCGAACTCGGTTTTGTCCGCGAAGGACTTGTATCCCTGAAGCGTGAGATGTTTAAGATGCATGATGAGTGACGGCAGTATACCGCGGCCGCCGGAAGATGACAAGAATGGGGAGTCGAGAGGACGATGTCGGATCGAGAGTGGTGATCAGGAGAAGGGAGTAAGGAGAGCGCTGCTCGCCGCGCCTCCAGTCACAGCAGCCCCATACAGCGGAGGGCTGGTATGGTCGCGGCCGCTGAGGGCTGCTACGTGAGCGATTCGTAGGCCGCCTGCGCAGCGTGTTGCTCAGCAGACTGTTTGCTGTGTCCGACCCCCCGCCCCACGACCCGGTCGTCGAGGAGCACCTCGGCCACGAAAGTCTTGGCGTGGTCCGGCCCCCTGGAGGCCACAATGCGGTAATGCGGCGTGACCTTAAGCTCCGCCTGGCTCCACTCCTGAAGCCGACTCTTCGCATCCTGGTCGGCCGCCTCTGCCAGGGTGGTCTCGGCCACCGGGCCAAAGAAGGGCTCGACGGCAGCCCTGGCTGCCCGCATCCCGGCGTCGAGATAGACGGCGCCAACCACTGCCTCGAAAGCATCACACAAATTCGCGTCCCGCCCGCGGCCCCCTGCCTCCTCCTCACCCCGACCGAGGAGCAACGCCTCGCCGACGCCGATCTCGCGTGCGAAATGGGCCAGCGTCTCGGTACGCACCAGCACAGCACGAAGACGCGTCATCCGCCCCTCGTCAAACTCGGTATAGGTGCTGTATACCCACGCCGCGGCGATGAAATCGATAACCGCGTCACCCAGAAACTCCAGGCGCTGGTTATCGCCGATCGCCTCCTCCGGGTGCTCGTTGACGTAAGAGGGGTGGGTCAGCGCACGACGGAGAAGGTCCAGATCGCGGAAGCGATAGCCCAGCGTCTCCTGCAGCTCTTCAAGCCTGGGTAGCCACAGCTCGCTCATGCGGAACCCACCTCACCCCGATCTGCCAGACGGCGCTCGTACTTCCTCAGCGCCCCTCTAAGCGCCTCATCGGCGTCCACCCCACAGACCTCGGCCAGGGCCAACAGGCTGTACAGAGCATCGCCGAGCTCCTCCTCCAGGCCCGGTCCGAATCGGGCAGGCCGCCCCCCGTACTCGCTACCCACGAGCAATTCTTTCGTCAGCTCGCCTACCTCCGACACGAGATCCAGGGCGTGGGTGGCAGGATCCCGTGTAAGCTGATGACGATGCATGAATCGAGCGACCTCACTCTGCCAGTTGTTCTCTGCCATACCGCTCACCCGACCTTAGGCGGGCTCTTGAACCCACTGCCCGTGAGGACCACGATGGGCGAATGCCTCAGACGGTCACGCAGGTGCTCCAGCGCGGCGATGGGAAGGGCTGATGTCGGCTCGACGTAGAAGCCCTTCCTCGCGAGCCCTTCCTGCGTCGACACGGTTTCCTCATCGGAGACGGCGACGATAGCACCACCCGTGTCCCGCACAGCGGCAAGAACGCGACGTCCCCACGGTGGCGCTGCGATGCGCACCCCTCCGGCCACGGTCTCCCCCTCTTCGACCGGTTCGACCTCGCTGCCGCCCCGCTCCCAGGCCTGAGCCAGAGGGGCACACGCCGAGGCCTGAACGCCGAAGAGCCGAGGCCGCTGCTCAATAGCGCCCGCCGACAGCAACTCGTCGAAGCCAAGGGCGAGACCAAGTAACAGACCACCATGACCGACAGGGATGATCACATCTCGTGGAGCGCGCCACCCGCACTGCTCCCAGAGCTCGAAGGCCACGGTCTTCATACCGTGAGGATAGAAGGGACTGTACGCGTGGGTGGCGTAGACGGCCCCACCCTCCACGGCGTCCAATACGGCACGAGCGGTGTCGGTACGGCTACCGGGCACCGGAACGACGTCCGCGCCATAGACTGCGATCTGGGCCTGCTTGACCACCGATGCGTGGGCCGGTACGAACACCTTCGCAGCAAGACCCCCGCGCGCGGCGTAGGCGGAGAGAGCCGCCCCGGCGTTCCCGGACGAGTCCTCGACCACGTCCCGCACGCCGGCCCCCGTCAACGCCGTGACCAGCAAAGCCGCGCCCCGATCCTTGAAGGAGCCGGTGGGATTGAGCGACTCGACCTTAAGACGGATTGGGCAACCGTCCCATTCAGCGTCGACCAGCGGGGTCCATCCCTCGCCGAGGGTGACCGGGACGGCTCCATCGGGGAGAGGGAGCGCCTCCCGGTAACGCCAGAGGGTGTGATCAGATTCGTCTATGCGGGCAGGATGGAAAGAAGGCCCTCCCACGATCTTGAGCATCCCTTTGCATGGACAACGCCAGCGCGTGGGATCGAGAGGCCATTCTTGTTCGCAACGAAGACAGCGAAGCCTCATCGAGCTTCCTCGCGCAACTCCTCATTCAGCCTGAGTCGGAAGCGCACCAGGTCCTGGAATGCCTTAGCGATGACGGCCAGGTTGGCCCCGGTGGCCTCGCCAGCCTCGCGGGGCAGATGGGTGAGCGGGGCCTCGGCGATGCGGAAGCCGCGGGCTTTGGCTCCGGCCAGGAACTCCGTGTCGATCATCGCCCCGTCGGACACGATGGTGACGTGGTCGAGGACCTCACGACGGAAGAGCTTGAAGCCGCAGTCAATGTCGCGACACAAGTAGCCAAAGAAGAGCCGTACGACCAGATTCCACCCGAGGGCATTGAGCTTACGGACGGGGGGGTCCTGCCGGTCGAACCGATACCCGCAAACCACGTCCGCATCTTCCCGCTCCAGGGCCTCCAACAGACGCTCGACCTCGCCGAAGTCAAACTGGGCATCGCCGGGATAGAAGGTGATCAGATCCTTCGTAGCAGCTTCGAAGCCAGCCTTGAGGGCGCCACCATATCCGCGATTGGGATAGTGCTCGACCAGCCGAAAATGAAGGATACGTCCCTCAAGCTCACGGGCAATCTCACCGGTCCGATCGGAGCTCCCGTCGTTGACCAGGATGATCTCATACTCCCTGTCCAACGTCTGAGCGACATCGGACACGTGCTTCACCGCGTTCTCAACGTTCGCCTCTTCGTTGTAAGCGGGCAATACAATGGAAAGACTCGACATAATCTTCTCCTCGTTCTACACCTGGGCGCTAATGGTACATCGACACCCGTGGATGAGCAACCGGCCCAGCTCCGTCAGGAAGTTGCACCTTTTCTCGAGGTCAAGCAGGTGTGAAGGAGGGGGTGACCACCGCTCAATCATCGAGGCCGAGGCGGGCGCGTCGGCGCTCCCGCTCCCAGGCAGGCACGTCGGCGGCCTCCTTGTCCTTGAGCACCTCGCGCAGCTCGAACACCCGATCTCGCAGCAATGCTGCCTTCTCAAACTCGAGATGCTCAGCCGCGGCCTCCATCTGTTTCCTCAACTCTCGAATCATGCGGGCCAGCTCGTCCTTCGGCAATTGAGCCAGGCTGAGATCCTCCGTCTCCTCCGGGGCCGCCTGACGCCGGACCCGATCGGTCAGGTCGCGGACGGCTTTGACGATGGACGCCGGCTCGATGCCGTGCTCCCGATTGTACGCCACCTGGACCTCACGGCGCCGGTCGGTCTCATCGATGGCCCGCTTCATAGAGTCGGTGATCTCATCGGCGTAGAGCACGGCAGTCCCATTGACGTGACGCGCCGCGCGCCCCATGGTCTGGATGAGGGCGGTGTCGGACCGGAGGAAGCCTTCCTTGTCCGCATCGAGGATGGCCACCAAGCTGACCTCTGGAAGGTCAAGCCCCTCACGCAGCAGGTTAACGCCAACCACCACGTCGTAAGCCCCCAGCCGAAGGTCTCGCAGGATCTCGACGCGCTCGATGGTTTGGATCTCGCTGTGGAGGTAGTGCACCTTCACGTCGAGCTCGCGCAAGTAATCGGACAGATCCTCCGCCATGCGTTTCGTCAGCGTGGTCACCAGTACGCGCTCGCCTCGCTCCAGACGCTTATGGATCCGCCCCACGAGGTCATCGACCTGTCCCTGAGCAGGCCTGACGATGACCTCCGGATCGACGACGCCGGTGGGACGGATGATCTGCTCTACCACCTGTTCGCTCTGCTCAAGCTCGTAGTCTCCCGGGGTGGCGGAGGTATAGATGGCTTGGTTAATCCGCGCCTCAAACTCGTCGAACTCCAGCGGGCGGTTATCCAACGCCGAGGGCAACCGGAAACCGAAGTCGACCAGCGTCTGCTTGCGGCTGCGATCCCCGTGGTACATGCCCCGGACCTGAGGGATCGTCATGTGGGACTCGTCGACGACGAGCAGGTAATCCGCCGGGAAGTAGTCCATCAGGGTCCATGGCGGAGAGCCCGGCGGACGCTGCTGGAGGTGGCGAGAGTAATTCTCAATGCCGGAGCAGTACCCGATCTCGCGGATCATCTCCAGATCGTAGCGCGTGCGCTGCTCCAGACGTTGAGCTTCCAGCAGTTTCCCCTCCGCCTTCAACTCCGCCAGGCGATCCTGAAGCTCGGCCTGGATGTCCAGGAGAGCCTTCTCCCGCTTGTCCTCAGGCGTGATGAAGTGCTTCGCGGGGAAGATCTTCAATTCCTCGAGCTCGGCGAGAACCTCCCCCGTCAGCGGATCGACCTCGGTGATACGCTCGATCTCGTCGCCCCAGAAGCTGATGCGGAAGGCGGTCTCACCGTAGGCAGGCATAATCTCCAGGGTATCCCCCCGCACCCGGAAGTTGCCCCGCTCCAGGGACACGTCATTCCGCTCGTAATAGATGCTCACCAGATGGCGCAAGAACGTATCGCGGCGATGGCGCTGTCCTCGCTCCAGCTCGACGACGACGCGCCCCCACTCCTGTGGATCTCCGATAGCATAGATGCAGGACACCGAAGCGACGATGATCACGTCACGGCGGGAGAAAAGGGACGTGGTGGCGGCCAGTCTCAGCCTGTCGATCTCCTCATTGATGTCGGCATCCTTCTCAATGTAAAGATCGTGCTTGGGAACGTAGGCTTCCGGCTGGTAGTAATCGTAGTACGAGACGAAGTACTCGACGGCATTGTGCGGGAAGAACTCGCGGAACTCGGAGTAGAGCTGCGCAGCCAGGGTTTTGTTGTGGGCGATGACGAGTGTCGCCTTCTGGACGCGCTCGATGAGCTGAGATATGACGTACGTCTTGCCCGTGCCGGTCGCCCCGAGGAGCGTCTGGTGCTTATGGCCGTCACGGATACCTTCAACCAGGGACTCGATGGCCTGGGGTTGGTCGCCGGTAGGCTGGAACTCAGAGGCTAGATTGAATTTGGGCATAAGTGTCTGTCTGTTCGGCCCGGGCCGGTCTGCGCGTCTCGCTGCGCTTACCTGTCCGGGATCCGGTCAATAGATAAGATATCGAATTAGAACGTAAGTTCGACACAATTATAACGTAAAGCGACCTGACGCGCCAGGAAATCAGGGTAGAACAGCCCCATACACGACAAAACCCGGTGCTGCTGCCGGTGGCTGGTACCATCTTCTCATTGACGCCGATTTTCCGGAATTCTATAATATTCGAAATTGCCAGTGATGTCTGGTATCCACCCCAGATCGACTTCCTGAAGCTGTCACCAAGTCATCAACAAGTCATCGAAGACGGAGGCCTTAATGCCCGACAACGGACCGCTGACCACCGGACAGGCCGCTGAATACTGCCACGTATCTCAGGCAACGATCGTCAACTGGATAAAGGATGGGAAGCTCAGAGCGTATACGACTCCCGGCGGGCATCGCCGGATCTTGCAGTCCGATCTGGTGAGCTTTCTGAGGGATCACGGCATGCCGATCCACCCGAGCTTCACGCAGGGAGTTGGTCTCAGGTTGTTGCTGCTCGGCCAGAGGCCACCTGTGAAAGTTCTGGCGCGGAAGGTCGCCCATAGACGAGGTCTCCAGATCTGCGTCATGCGGAGCGACTACGAGGCAAGTGCTGAGGTGATGCGATCCGAACCCAACACAGTGATCATCGATATGGAGACCTGCTCCGATCCTCTGGGGCTCTGCCGATGGATCAGAGACACCACGGAAGATGTCACCATGCTCCTGATAGGTGAAGACAAAGCGGATGGTCCCGCCATCGCAGCCGGCGCGGACGTTTACGTCGAGGACGACAACCTCCCTCTTGTGGAGACGCAGATCGTGGAGTTGCTGGAGCGGGCAAGATAGAGTCGAACCAGCGAGCCCAGAGCCGGATGCGCGATGCCAGGATCGATCTGCAGTCGGACAGGCAGAGATCCGGGGTGAGAGGGCCCTGGAGCGGCTGGGGGTGAGGGTCTACATGAGTAGAGATGAGCCAAACCGAACCATGCATCTGCACATGAGCGCCATGAGCAGGCCGAGTAGGAAGGCGGTCCTGCTCCTCGGCGCCTGGATCAGCTACGCTCTCGGTTTCGCCGTGCTCTATCCGAGCGTAGGCTCGTTCGCGGCAGTCCTGGCGATCCCTCCTGTACTGGCCACGTACTGGAGCTTGGGGATGGGGAGCGGGCTGATGGCCGGCCTGCTCATCCTGCCCGGTAATATGCTCCTGATGAGGCTACACCCCCACACGACAGGCAACATGGCAAACGCGGCAGGGACTCTGGGGGCCACACTGCTGGTGCTCGCCGGGACGATGGCGGGAGGAACAGCAGGGACGCTTCGAGCATCTCGCCAGCGCATGAAGGATGAGCTGGCCCGGAAAGAGTGGGTGCAGGCGACTCTAAAGCATCAGAATACCTACCTGCAGACACTGAATACCCTCTCACGCACCCTGGTCTCCTCGCTGGAGACGGAGGAGATGCTGGCGCGGGCTCTCTCGCTCACGCTGGAGCTTCTCGACGCGACCGGCGGCTTCATTGCACTGACCGACGCCGACACGGGACATCTCAGAGTGGTCACACAAGTCGGTATGCCCAACACCTGGGTCGGGTCCGTAGGTGATCGATGCCTGGAGGGAAGCCCATTTGAACGCTTCCATAAGACCGCGGGGATGACGAACCCGAAAGCTCCGGACAGCGAAACTTCAGGGGACGTAGAAGCGCTTCTGAAGATGGGGATTCCGTCCGCCGTAGGAGCGCCAGTGGTGCACGATGGAGAGTCCATCGGAGCGGTGTGCGTGGTCAACACATCCTTCGATCCCCCAATTGGCTCAGCGGAGAGGGTGCTCACCACCATTGGCCAGCAGCTTGGGATGTCTATTGGAAAGGCCCACCTGCTTGAGGAGACGGCTCGCGAGCGGGAGGTGGCGCAGAGCCTGCTGGAGACGGCAGAGATACTCAGTACAACGCTCCGATTCGAGGAGCTTCTAGAACGGGTGCTTAATCAACTCCAACAGATCGTGCCATACGACACTGCGTCGGTGTTCTTGCTCCAGGATGGCTACAGCCAGGTTGCCGCTTCTCGCGGATCGAACTCGCCCGCACGCTGGCAGTTGTCACCCCTGGAGGAACAGCCTCACATAGAGCGCGTCGTCCGGGAGCGGCGATTGCTGACCCTCTCGGAGGCCCGTGACAGCCGGACCGAGGATTTGCTGGACGATATGAGGGCGTTGCGTTCCTGGCTGGGAGTCCCCCTCGTCGCTCAGGACGAGGTCGTCGGCGTACTGACGATGGGTTCTGATAGCCGGACCATCGACGATGAGGAGACGAGTCGCCGGGCGTCGGCGTTTGCGCATCAAGCTGGGCTCGCCATCGAGAACTCGCGTCTCTACGAGCAGACACGGTCCCAGCTGCGCGACGTGACGATCCTGCAGGAGGTCACTGCCGCTATCTCGTCCACCCTCGACGTCGACCAGGTGCTGCCGTACGTAGCCCATAGCCTTTGTGAAATCCTCAACGGCACGAGTGTTGAGATCTTCAACCTCGAGGAAAACGGACGCGTCGCCGTCGCGATCGCCAGGCACGTGACCGCGAGGGCCACCCGTGGCGAGCGAGCCTTTGAGCTGGGTGCGAAGGAGCCGCTGGACGCCTTTAAGGGGACGCCACAAGCCCTGAAGCGGAATCGGCCCATGCAGATCCAGCGTGCAGATCCGGACCTGGATCCTCGCGCCCGAACGAGACTCGACGACCGGGGAGCTAGAGCGATGCTGCTGCTCCCGATCGTGACCCATGATCGCGCCCTGGGGTTTGCGCGGGTCTGGGACAGCGGTACGGCGCGTCGCTTCACGCGACGGGAGATCGCCACGGGACAGACTCTGGCTCATCAAACGGCATTCGCCATGGAGAATGCACGCCTGTTTGAGCAGACCAAGACGTCCCTAATGGAGACCCAGGCTCTCTATCGGACCAGTCGTTCGCTGATCGTCCAGAAGAGTCTGGAAGATGTACTCCAGACCGTGGTCGACGAGGTCGTCGAAGCGTTGTCTGCCGACAGAGCAACAGTCACCACCTTCGATCTGGAGGCTGGTCAGGTCAAGAGCTTCGTAAGGGGAGGACCCGGCTCGGATCATGTAGTCAGGGCATCCTTCGCCGATCTCTGGAACGGCTTGAGCGGCTGGGTCCTGAGAGCACTCAGACCCGCTCTGTCGGTCACGGGCAATCCGCAGCCAGGCGTGCAGGGCCAGACGCAAGTCCGCCGCCAGCAGACGAACGGCGGATCGATGGTCGTCGTGCCGTTGATCTATCGGGGCAGACCGCTGGGCACGATGACGGCCATCAATCGCCCGAGCCAGCGCGATTTCACGGAGAAGGACGTCAACTTGATGATGGCCTTCGCCAACCAGGCAGCCGCGGCCCTGGAAAACGCCCGCCTCATCGAGGAGACCCAGCGCAGAGCAAGCCGGCTTGCCGGGGCGGCGGACATCGCGCGACATGCGACGGCGATCACCGACCAGGAGCAGCTGCTGGAGGTGGTCGTGAACCTAATCCGGGAGCAATTTGGCTTCCAGCTGGCAGGTGTGTTTCTGATAGATGAGACGGGGAGGGAGCTTTACCCGGCTGCGGCAACCGTCGACTTCTGGGAGGGAATCCCCGACGCCTACCGACAGCCGATGGGCGTGGGGGCCATCGGCAAGGCAGCCCAGAGCGGGAAGACCGTCGTGATTGCGGACGCGGATGAGAGCGACAACACGCTTCCCCTAGAGGGCTGGCACCCCGGTTGCTCCATATCCATCCCCATCCAAATAGGCGGCGTCGTCCTGGGCGTGCTGGAGGTGGAGGCAGACGTCGTCCATGCATTCGACGAGAACGATCAGCTGGCATTGGAGATCATCACCGATCAGATTGCCATCGCCTACGAGAACGCCGAGTTGTTGTCTGAGACCCGATCGCGGATGACTGATCTAGAGCTGCTTCACGACGTGAGCCTTGCCGCGGCGTCCAGCAGCCACCTGCAAGAGACGCTCCAGGCCGCAGCCGAAGCACTCGCAGGCGAATGGCCGGGCACAGAGATTGCGCTCCAACTCGTAGACGAAGAGACCGGAACCCTGCGGATGAAGGCGAGCGCCGGCTACGCCGTCGACCAGGCCAGCGATCTGGATCTCCCACTCGGAGAGGGGATCACCGGCTGGGTCGCCGAGCGCGGAGAGTCAGTGCTGGCACATGACGTAAGCCAGGATTCGCGATACTATGCAGCTAATCCGCTAACCCGGTCCGAGCTCTGCGTGCCGCTCACCGCTGGTGGCCAGGTGATCGGGACACTGAACGTGGAAAGCCCGGAGACAAATGCGTTCTCCCTGGACGACCAGCGCTTGCTGACCACCCTGGCGAGTAACCTGGCGATCCTGATCGAGCGAGCGCGCTTGTTCGAGGAGATCGAGACAGCGCGGGCCGAACTGGAGCAGCGCGCGGAGGCGCTGGAAGGCGCAAACGTCCGCCTTAAAGAACTCGATCGTCTCAAGAGCCAGTTCCTGGCGACTATGAGCCACGAGCTCCGCACCCCTCTCAACTCGGTCATAGGCTTCTCCGAGGTGTTGATCGACGGCCTGCTGGGCGAGATGCCGCCAGAGCAGGAAGAGTGCGTTCAGAACATCTACGCCAGCGGCGAACACCTGATGACGTTGATCAATGACGTGCTGGATCTCTCCAAGATCGAAGCCGGGCACATGGAGCTGGCACCGCAGCTGGTCGACGTGCGGAAGCTGATAGACAACGTGGAACAGACAGTCAAGCCGATGGTCGAGGAGAAGTCTCAGTCGCTGGTCGTCGAGATCGAGGAGGATCTCCCTCCGGTGAGCGCTGATCTGACGCGGGTCAGGCAAGTGCTG
>CAZQXX010000063.1:0-14632 GCA_964597105.1 uncultured Anaerolineales bacterium | reverse complement strand
ACATGCGCACTTCGCCCGATCCAATCACATTCTTTTGCCCTCCGACCGGGTGTCATCTGCCTCTGCCCGTCAGGAACACTATTGCTTCTTTTGTCACTTTTCGGCGCACGTTGCATGCGACGGACATGAACTGTACAGCACGTCTAGATGCTACAGAAGCGGAACTTGACAATAGATAGCCGGGCGACTACAATTCGTTTATAAGTCTTGGGTTCCCCTTTTCTTTATTCCTTGTGCAGAATCGTTCTCAGATTCTCTCATCGTATTGCCAGAATTGCATCCTTGACAAAGAAGCTCTCCAGTTTCCAGGGGGTAACCGACGTCGTCGTGGAACTATCGCCCTCGCTCAATTCACGTAGCGCACCGGTGGGTGTGTTGATCAATAAAGTTTTTGTTTGATGAGGAGAGTGACAATGAAAGCAGGATTACAGAAGGTGCCCCGACACTGGATCGGTCTGGTTGTTCTCATCTTCAGTCTGATGCCCGCTGCCTACGTATTGGCTCGGACGCCTGTCCCATCACCGACGTTCCAGAGCCCTCCGGAGACCCCCTCTCTGCCCGCGGCGTCGATGTTCGAGAGCCCTGTGGAGACCCCTTCTCCGTCCGCGGCGACGACGTTTGACAGCCCCGTAGAGACACCATCTCCGCCCGCCACCACCTCTCCGCCTGCGGCATCGACGCAGCCTTCCACGGGGGGGATCCTGGGCTATCACACGGTTCGGGCGGGTGAGACGCTGTACTGCATCGCCCGGGCATACGGTGTGGATCCGTTCGCCATTGCAGATGCAAACGGAATTGTGAATCCGAACCTCGTTCTTCCGGGCATGGTGCTAGCGATTCCGAACGTGCCGCGCGCGTTGCCGTCCGGTCGCACGTGCTCGAGGCAGTTTGCCGTTAGCACGGGGGCTCCAGCTGTAGCCGCGTCTGGGTGCCGGTGGAGTCACCCTGTATCACGAGGACAGAATCTGTTCCGTATCTCGCTGCATTATGGGGTCAGTATGTCCGCGATCGCTCAGGCGAATGGGATCAGTAATCCGAACCTGATCTACGCCGGTCAGTCCCTCTGCATTCCCTAGACGATGAGTACGCCGTCCCAGGCCTTGTTCAAGGCCTGGGACGGGGATCCTTATCCTCTAGATCGTTCGACCAAAGCTGGTCGACGACGCCGGTCCGGCTGTTCGCGATGGTTGAACGCCCGTCACCACCATCACGTTTCTCGCGTCCCTAAGGTTCTCTCCGGTGTATCCTGAGCTAAGAGGGGCTGCCAGCTAGGGCGCGGTGTGCTGCACGGCGTCCCGCAGGGCTCGAATGGCACGCTGGATGTCCGCGTCATCTATCCCGTAGTGGGTCACCGCCCGGAAGCGTCCTCCACCACGGCTGTTTACCAGAACGCCTCGCTCTCTCAATGCGGCTTCTATCTCTTCAGGCGACTTCTGTACCTCAGTGGTCTCGAAGTAGAGGATGTTCGTCGTCACAGGTGCCACCTCTATGCCCCCGATCTGGGTCAGGCCTTCTGCCAGATGCTTCGCCCGAACGTGATCGTCAGCCAGACGGTCAACCATCTCCTCCAAAGCGATGATCCCTGCCGCGGCGATGATACCCGCCTGCCGCATCCCGCCGCCGACGACCTTCCGTGTTCGCCGTGCCCGGGCGATGAAATCGGCACTGCCGCAGACCATCGATCCTACTGGTGCGCACAGACCCTTCGAGAGGCAGAACATAACCGAATCCACCTCCCGCACGATTTCCTGAGCTTCCACGTTTAGGGCAACGGCGGCGTTGAAGACTCGGGCTCCATCCAGGTGCGTCTTGAGACCGTGACTCCGTGCCAGCTGTGCTGCCTGGGCCATATATTCGATCGGGAGCGGTGTGCCATTGCACATATTGTGTGTGTTCTCCAGGCACAGGAGTCTGGTCACGGGGAAATGGGGGTTGTCGGGGCGAATGGCGGCTTCGACGTCGTCCAGCTGCAATGTCCCGTCGCTCTGGTTGGGTACCGCATAAGGCGTAATGCCTCCCAGCGCCGCCATGCCACCCTGTTCGAAAAGGAACGTGTGACTCTGGTCGCCAAGAATGACCTCGTCACCTCGACCACAGTGGGTCAGCAGTGCCACGAGGTTACCCATCGTGCCGCTGACCACAAAGAGAGCGGCCTCTTTTCCGAGCCGATCGGCCGCCAGTCTCTCGAGTCGGTTGACGGTCGGGTCTTCGCCGTAGACATCGTCGCCTACCTCAGCTCGATACATGGCCTCTCGCATCGTGGGCGTGGGCATGGTTACCGTGTCGCTACGTAGATCGATAGTTTCCATCCAATGACCTCCAAAGGTTCAGTCAGTTGTGTCAGACACCTTGTACCGTCCTGGATTATAGTTTTCCTTCCATTCTGGTCAACATGCCTGCTTGACCAACCACTGAGGTCGCTTATAATCGGGTTGCTTCTCCCATATATGAGATCGGGGCGGCAGCGAGATATCGAGGATTCACGCGCTGCCCGAGATTATCCACCACATCGGCATAGACCGAGCCAAATTTCGGGAGTTCCTGCTTGGAAGTCATCCTAACCCACGAAAACGCCGATTTCGATGCCATCGCCAGCCTGCTAGGGGCGAGAAAGCTCTTCCCCTCTGCCGTTCCTGTCTTGCCTCGCCGCATGAATCGGAACGTCAGCGCCTTTCTGGCGCTCTATGGTATGGAGTTTCCGTTCGTTCATCCTGACGATGTGCCCCGTGATGAGATCGAGCGCGCTGTCTTGGTCGACACACAAAGCCTGACGACCCTCAGAGGCATGACCTCGGATCTAAGGGTCGACATCATTGATCATCACAGGCTCGACCGCGATCTACCCTCCGGCTGGACGTTCTCGGGCGAACCGATGGGCTCAACAACGACTCTCCTGATTGAGGAGATCTCGGCTCGATTCCTCAAGTTGACGGAGTTGGAAGCTACCTTGTTGCTCCTGGGTATCTATGAGGACACAGGGTCTTTGTTGTATGAGTCGACAACGGTTCGCGATATCCGGGCGGCAGCGTGGTTGATGGAGCAAGGCGCTCGGCTTGACCTGGTCAACGAGTTCTTGCGCCACCCGTTAGCACCGGAGCAGCGCGAGCTATACGAACGCCTGCTGGAGAGAAGCGAGACCCGCAGCATCGAGGGGCACACAATCGTGATCGCTACTGAAAGGGCGCCGGGCTTCACAGAAGGATTGTCGACACTGGCCCACAAGTTGCGCGACCTGCTCGAGCCCTCGGCGCTGCTTATGCTGGTTGCGCTCGACGGACGCATCCAGCTCGTTGCTCGCAGCACCACCGACGACATCGATGTCTCTGCTGTGGCAAAGCATTTCGGAGGCGGCGGGCATGATCGCGCTGCCGCTGCACTCATTCATGATCGGGAGCTGAATGACGTCCGCGAAGAGCTGCTGGATATGCTGCCCGACATTGTCCGTCCAGCTGTGACTGTCGGCGAGGTCATGTCGCTGGGCGTGCAAGTGCTTTCGCCTCAGGACACGGTCGCTGATGCGGCCGAGAAGATGCGCCGAACGGGTCACGAGGGATACCCCGTCGTGCGTGACGGGCAGGTGATCGGCCTGGTGACCCGGCGCGCTATCGATCGAGCACAGCAATTCGAGATGACTGACGCACCTGTGACTCAGGTGATGGATGCTGGCAATGTCGCCGTCACTCCGAGCGATTCGGTGGAATACTTGCAGCAGGTGATGATTGACAGCGGTTGGGGGCAGATTCCGGTGGTGGAGGATGGAGAGGTGATTGGGGTCGTCACCCGTACGGACTTGATAACGCTTTGGGGTGCTCCTCCAGAACCGTCGCGCCGATTGAAGATCGCCGCCCGCCTTGAGCAGGCGCTCTCTGATCCGCTCTTTGCCCTGGTCCGTCATATCTCTCGGACGGCCCGGGATATGGAGATTGTCCCCTACTTCGTCGGCGGTTTGGTGCGCGACCTGCTGCTGGGTCAGCCCATCGCTGACGTAGACATGGTCGTCGAAGGGGACGCCATTGCCCTTGCCGACCGTTTGGCCGGCGAGCTCGGCGGACGAGTGATTGCTCACAGGCGCTTCGGGACCGCGAAGTGGATTCTGTCAGAGCAAGTCTGGGCCGGTCTGGCTGATCACGTGTCTTCAGAGGATGACTTGCCTCCTAGCGTCGACTTCGTTACCGCGCGTACGGAGTTCTATACTCATCCAACCGCCCTTCCCCAGGTGGCAGAGAGCTCGATTAAGCAGGACCTGCACCGTCGAGACTTCACCATCAACACACTTGCCATCCGGCTCGATCCTGATCACTGGGGGGAACTCCTGGATTTCTACGGCGGCGAAGAGGACTTGGAAGAAGGGGTCATCAGAGTGCTCCACAGTCTCAGTTTCATCGACGATCCCACCCGGATTCTTCGAGCTGCACGACTGGAATGTCGACTGGGCTTTCAACTCGATCCTCGGAGTGAGGAGTTGATTGATGATGCACTCCCGTTACTGGGTCGCGTCAGTGGCGACCGCATACGCCACGAGCTAGAACTCATCTTCCGCGAAGAGAAGCCGGAACAGGCCCTATGCCGACTGGAAGACCTGGGGGCCTTGTCCCGCATCCACGAGGCTCTTGAGTGCGATCGTTGGCTGACGGTGAGGTATCATACCCTCCGAGAGCGCTTGGATCCTGATGTGTGGGAGTTGGACTCCGAGGATATGGGGTTTCTCCATCTGGCTCTGTTGGCCTACCGGCTCAATGAGAGGCAGCTGCCCGCTTTGAGCAAGCGCCTGAAGGTGAAACGCGAGGTTGAGGAAGACTTAGTTCTGATGCATAGTCTGCGCCACAGGGTGTCTGAGCTTTTGGAGTCAGTGCGCCCCAGCGAGATGTACCACCTCTTGCAGCCTTACCCGGCTCGTGTCATAGCGGCCATTTGGGTTGCCAGCGATAATGAGGTCGTTCAACAGCGCTTGCTCCGCTATCAGACCACCTGGCGATTTGTGGAGCCAGAGCTCACAGGTGATGATCTGCAGGAGATGGGTCTGAAGCCAGGCCCGCTTTTCGGCCGTTTGCTGAGGGAGTTGCGCGATGCTCGACTGAATGGAGAGGTGACCACGCGGGTCGAGGAGAAGGCGCTTGTGGAGCGGATCCTCGCCGCGCAGGACCAGTTCGACTAGGAGGGATCATGAGTGAAGGCGAGCGTAGGGGGTGGCCGTTAGTGACAGAGATTGTGGAGGGTGACCCGATCCAAGTGGAGGGTGGGGAGCTCGTCCCGATTGTCAGGATGACGCGCTACGGTCGACGACGAGCTCTGATTGCCGACGAGAAAATTGCTGGCCAGGGTCAACATTTTGTCAGCCTGAGGCCAGTGGCGATCCGTGACCAAAGAAGGCCCGAGGGGCAACGTGTCATCATCTGTGATGAGACTGAGCGGGCGATCAGGCAGTTGCTCCTCGTGGCCTTGATGGTCCCTTTGGTTGCAGCTCTACTGATCTATGTCTGGCGAAGACTCTCGTGACGACGCGCGTACCGAGACCGTGTTAGCTTGACAACGGCTCGGGGGTGGTTATAATCATCCTGATCAAAATTCCCTTTCAAGGAGAGAGTAGATGACGAAGGTCGAACTAAGAAACGGTGAGTCGTTTGAGTCCCTGCTGAAGCGTTTTAACAAGCAGGTCCACAGCGACCGTGTGCTATGGGAGGCGCGTCGTCGCCGCTTCTTTGAGAAGCCAAGTGTGGTTCGGAAGCGCAGACGGGCGGCTAAGCTACGGAAGAGTCGTCAACAGACGCAGAAGGACCAACAGGGTGGTTTCTAGAGACTGATGGATCTGAAGCAACGGTTGCAGGACGACCTCAAAGCGGCACTCCGTGCGGGTGACGAGCGGCGCAAGAGCGTTATTCGTATGGCTTTGGCTGCTATTACCAATGCCGAGATTGAGAAAGGTAGGCAATCGGGCGAGATTGAGCTTGATCAGGATGAGCTCGTCGCTGTGCTGCAGAAGCAAGCGAAGCAACGGCGGGAGACCATTGAGGAGCTTGAGGGGGTGGAGCGGCCTGACCTGCTCGCCGCTGAGAGGGAAGAGCTGGCCATCCTCGAGGAGTACCTGCCGGAACAGCTTTCGCGCGAGGAGATTGCTGAAGAGGCTCGCAAGGTCATTGAAGAGGTCGGGGCAACAGGCATGCGGGATATGGGACCGGTTATGGGCCGGTTGATGTCCAAACTAAAGGGGCGCGTCGACGGTCATACCGTGAATGAGGTTGTACGCGAGTTGCTGACCAGCGAATAGGCACTCGCTAACTGACGAGTCAGGCGAGGATAACAAAAGGGAGCGCCTTCGGGGCTCCCTTTTGTTGGTATTGCTATGACCACGAACGAGTTCGAGAATAACGGCGGAAGTAAAGAGGAGAAAGCATCAGGTCACGAGGGGCGTCCCTGGTGGGCCTGGCTGCGCCTCATCCTCCTGGGCTTGGCGTTGGCATCCGTGACCGGGGTCGTGATGGTTCGACCGCTTATGCCCACCGGCCAGGTTATGCTTGAACAGGATGACGTTGCTCTAGAGACGATTCGGGCGCCCTATTCTCTGGCGTATGACAGTAGGATTCGCTGGGAGGAAGAGCAAGAGAGAGCTGCGTCCAGAGTAAACCCGGTCTATACGTTGCCACGAGGTGACCTAGCCCGCCAGCAGCTGGAGCGAGCTCGTGAGGTACTCGATTTCCTGGGGTCGGTCCGGGCTGACTCCCTGGCATCGACAGCTCAGAAGCGAGCCTGGGTTCTGGCCGTGCCCGAGTTGTCTGACCTCGCGCCTGAGACCATCGACAGCCTTTTGGGCCTGTCCAGCGGCAGCTGGGATCGGGTTCAGTTGGAGACGCTGGCGGTGATTGGGCAGGTGATGCGACAAGAGGTGCGGGAAGGCGAGGTCCAGGAGGCGCGTGAGAAGGTGCCCAGGATGATCGGCCTGGATCTCTCGGACGGAGAGGCGAGTATGGCGGCCTTGCTTACCCAGTCCTTTGTGATCCCAAACTCATTCCTCGACCCTGCAGCCACCGCCGAGGCTCGGGCCGAGGCGCGCGAGGCGGTGGGGCCCGTCACCCGCCGGTTTGAGGAGGGCCAGGTTATCGTTCGCGAGGGAGACCCTGTCGATGCTCTCGACATTGAGGCATTGGATCAGTTTGGCCTCCGGCAGCCGCGAGCGGAGTGGACAGAGTTCGTCGGCGCAGCCATGCTGGCCACCCTGGGGGTTGCACTGCTGTACATCTATCTGGCGCGATTCGACCCTCAAGTCATCTGGCAGGGGCAGCACCCGCTCCTCCTGGTGCTATTGACCGCTCTCTTCGTCCTCGGCGCCGGGCTGATGGTTCCGGCTGGAGGGGTGTTGCGCTATCTCGCGCCAGCATCGGCCTTGGCAATGTTGCTGACGGCCACGCTGGGCAGGCACGCTGGCGCTGGGTCAGCTGTCTTCCTGGCCGCTGTCACGGGTGTCATCGCCAGCAACTCACTTGAGATAACGATCTATGCCGCGATGGGAGGTCTCGTCGCCGCGCTTGCGTTGAATCGTGTCGAGCGCATCGGCGAAATGTTCCGCGCTGGTGCCTTCGTCTCCTTGACTCACGTCAGCATCTTGGCCGTATTCTACTTGGTTGATGGGGGCACTCAGCCGACTGAACTGCTGGTGTCTACGTTGGCTGGTGTCGTGAATGGCGGCCTCTCTTCGAGCCTGGCACTCGGATTGTTGTTTCTCATCGGTCCCTTGTTCGATATCGTCACGACGATGCGGCTGATCGAGCTCAGCCGACCGGAACGACCTATCCTGCGTCGCATGCTTCGCGAGGCGCCTGCCACGTATCATCATAGTTTGATGGTGGCTAACTTAGCTGAGCAAGCGGCGGAAAGCATCAATGCCAATGCTCTGCTCACTCGTGTGGGTGCTTACTATCATGATATCGGTAAGATCGCGCGTCCGTACTTCTTCAGTGAGAATCAAGCCGATGGACTGAACCCGCACGATCGGTTGGATCCCGAGACGAGCGCTGAGGTAATCGTCAGTCACGTGAGCGACGGACTTGAATTAGCGCGGCGCTATCGGCTTCCCGCCCGCGTCCAGGCGTTTATCCCCGAACACCATGGCGACGGTCAGGTCAGTTTCCTTTACCAGAAGGCCGTTCAGCTTGCAGGCGATGCTTCCCTGGTGGACGAAGAGCGATTCCGCTATCCCGGCAGGAGGCCTCAGAGCAAGGAGACGGCTCTCGTGATGCTTGCCGATGGTTGTGAGGCTGCTGTGCGTTCGGCACGTCCGGAAAGCGCCGAAGAAGTGGCAGAGATCGTGAAGCGCATTATCGATAAGCGGGTTGAGGACGGTCAGCTAAATGAATCTGGCCTGACCTTACATGACATTGAGACGACTAAAGAGGTCTTTGCATCTGCTCTGAAAGGTACGTTCCATCCCCGAATAAAGTATCCCGAACCGAAGACGGAGGAACGAGTGGCTGAGGAAGCATCCAGCGAGATCATGAAGGTATGAGCTCTCACACCGTGGACGTTCAGATTGACGATCGCTACAAGGCTGTTGTCGAGCCCAGCTCTTTGCGCAGGGCTGCCGAGATGACCTTAGAACAGCATCCACTTGAGGATACAAACAGCCTGACCGTGGTAGTCACCGGGGATCAGGCTCTGCGTGAGCTCAATCGCCGTCATCGCGGGCTGGATAGGACGACGGACGTCTTAGCCTTTCCTAACGAGACGAGAGGCCCCTTCGTTGATGCCCCGGGAATTCCGCGCTATTTGGGCGATGTTATTATCTCCTTCCCTACGGCCAAGAGGCAGGCTATCGAGGCGGAGAATGACTTGTCAGCGGAACTCCAGTTGCTTGTGGTCCACGGTGTCTTGCATCTCTTAGGCTACGATGACCAGGCGGAACCAGAGCGGGCGCGAATGTGGCAGGCTCAGCGGGCGGTGCTAGAAGAGCTGGGCCTCGAGGTCTCTCTTCCTGACTAGGCCTATGCACAGCCGGAATCTGCTCGAGGCTTTTCGATTTGCCTTTGCCGGTGTTTGGTACACGCTGCGTACTCAACGGAATATGCGCATTCACGTCCTGATTACCGGTGCTGTGGTTGCCCTGGGATTATGGTTGCGACTGTCGCCTTACGAGTGGGCGATTCTGGCGGCAACAAGCGGTCTGGTATTGATCAGCGAGATGATGAATACGGTAGTTGAGGGAATTATCGATCTGGTATGCCCCGACTACCACCCGTTGGCGAAGATGGTCAAGGACGTGATGGCAGGCGCGGTGGCCTTGGCTGCGATGGTGGCTGTCATCGTCGGCTTGCTGGTTTTGGGTCCTCCCCTGTGGGAAAAGCTGACAGGTTGGGGTGTTGGACTGTAGATGCGCTATGTTGAAGTGACCAAGTCTCGTGGCGCAGTTGCTTTGTGGTTAGTGGCGGTTTGGAGGATCAACTCATGAATACACGGAAGAAGATCTACCTCACTCCCGAGGGGAGAGAGGAGTTGCGTGAAGAACTAGATGAACTGGTAAAGGTGAAACGACCGGCTCTTGCCGAGAGGTTACGGAAAGCGATTGCGCAGGGAGACCTTTCGGAGAACGCTGATTATAAGGCGGCCAAGGAGGAGCAGTCGTTCCTGGAAGGGCGTATCCAGGAGATTGAGGCGACTCTCCGCAGTGCTGAGATCATCAAGCCGACCGGCAATTCGGAAGAGGTCTCGCTAGGGAGTCGGGTCACCGTGGTCGAGGAAGGCAGGGAAACCCCGGAGGAATTTCGCATCGTAGGGACAGCCGAGGCGGATCCGATCGACGGGAAGGTGTCTCACAAGTCGCCTATGGGGAAAGCCCTTCTCGGCCGTGAGGTCGGGGACGTGGTCACAGTCGAGGCACCGGGAGGAGAGATTGCGTTCCGCATCACCAACATTGAATGAAGAAGCACTCGGCGAGCTTCACGCCGAGATGGAAGCCTGCCCCCGCTGTGTGGAGGCAGGCTTTTCAGTCACTCCGGGTGCGGTGTTCTCCGGGGGTGCTGCAGCGCGGCTAATGATCGTTGGGCAAGCCCCAGGTGTGACGGAGTGTGACACCGGGCGTCCATTTAACGGATCCTCGGGCCAGCGACTGTTCGACTGGTTGGGAGAGGCCGGATGGGACGAATCCAGCTTTCGTGCGACCCAGTATATGACTGCGATCACCAAGTGCTATCCGGGAAAATCCCCAAATGGGAAAGGCGACCGAGCTCCGACGCGAGCGGAACAGAAGCTGTGTGCTCCGTACCTGGAGCGAGAGCTGGCCTTAGTCCAGCCAGAGATCATCGTCCCGGTGGGGAGTATGGCGGTGCGCCGGTTCCTGGGCGACGTCCGGTTAACCGATGTCGTCGGCACTGTGGTGGAGGAGAGCGACGGTCGGTTCATCGTGCCTCTGCCTCACCCCAGTGGTGTGAACTTGTGGCTTAACCGAGCGGAGAATCAAGAGCGCGTGGCGCGAGCCCTGGGCCATTTGAAGGCCCTCAAACAAAGGCTCCAGCTCTAGACCCGTTACCGTCTGCTGTTGCCAACCTTGTATAGATCGGTCCGACTCGATGAAGCTTGCGACTCGTACGGAGCAGGTCTCTCAGGCGTTGCAAGGTGTAGGCCGAGCGATCAGCCTGGCTTCCTGCGTCTTCTCTGGTGACGTGTGCTTCCGCCCCTATCCTCTCACGCAGTAGTGGCCCCGAATCTTCCTGGCGATACACCAAGACTGGTCGCTCCTTCACATGCCCGGTATGATACTCTGGTATTCGCTTGAGGGGAGAGCCCCATGTTCCATGCCGATTGTGGCTGATCATCACCTGGCTGGTGGTCGAGCTGTCCCGGTGGGGACTGCCAGGCAGCGGACAAGCGGGGTGAATGCTCGATTTATCGCATATGGACAGTAGATGTTCCTGAGGCCAGAAGTTCCAGGATGATATGAGGGACAAGCTCGTACTGATTGTTGGGGTGGTGTTGGCGTTGGTCTTGTGTCTGGTGGGGTGTTCGCCCCTCCCGCCCTCACCCCCTACCACTCCTGCGGCTGACTGTTACAGCAGCTCGCCAGTCATTCGTCTCGATTCCGGATGGCGTTTCCGGACGGATCCACACGACAGGGGTGTGTCTGCGGGATGGCATCAACCAGGCTTTGATGACACGGCCTGGCGAACCCTCGCTCCTGGCGTCCCGTGGGAGTTCAGCGGGCTGGATTATGACGGTGTGGCCTGGTACCGGGGTCAGGTTGTCTTGCCCGACTGGCCTGTCGTCTATCTGGGCTTTGGCGCGGTCGATGACGAAGCCACGCTATGGATAGACGGGGAGCGCGCTGGCAGCTGGGCAGGCGTCGCCACTCACTCAGTCACCCTGCCGCTCTCGGATTTTGGCGAGCCAGGCGAGGAGCTTCAGCTCGCGCTGCGTGTCGAGGACCACGGAGGATATGGGGGCATCAAGCAGTCGCTTCGATTAGGACCCGACCGCCGTACGGTGATGACTGAATTGCAGTACATCAGCCGCCTGGCGGACGGAAACCCTGATTGGCCTATGCCCAGTTGGGTTCGAGGTCGACCGTTTGCGTGGACGATGACGGGCGGGCTAGGGGCTTCTGACGAGGCGCTCGTCTCCTCTGACGGGGCTATCGCTCCCCATGCGGATTCGCCGATTGTGGAGGCTTGGCTATACAATCCGGTGTCTGGTCAGATCGTCTCTGGGGCTCAGGGGGGGACCCAGTTCTCGCTGGTAGAGGACTCATTACCGATCCCTCAGTGGTCCTGGGAAGCCGAGGGCGTCACGGTGAGTAACGTAGTCTTTCAAGACTCGCGAGACGAGGCGCTGCGTTGGCACGTAACGACCCAGAATGACACCGACACATCCCGAGAGCTCGTGCTGCTAGTCGCAGTCCGACCGCTGGCGCTTCACGAGGCTATGGCCCCGATCTACACTATCGGTACGCAGGGTAGAAGGCGATTATGGGTCAACGGCGATCCGTTTATGATCGCGAGTAGACAGCCAGAGAAGACGGGCGTGGGCTCTCTAGATCAGACGATGGAAGCTGTCCAGCGGGGATCTGCGCCTGACAGCACGGTGATCGAGTGTAATCCCGACGGAAAAGGGTCGGGAGCATTGGTGTATCCACTAAGGATAGGTGCTGGAGATTCAACGTCGTTCAATTTTGCATTCCCTGCGGTAGGTGGTGCGACGTTCCCCAGGGTTAAAGCGGACAGTGAGAGGAGGCTGGCGCAGACGGTTGATACGTGGAGAGAAGCCACGGGTCGAGTGACCTTCAGCCTCCCGGATGAACACATCGCGGATGCTCGACGTGCGTCCATAGGCTACTTGTTGCTGGCGCTTGATCCGAAAGCGCCCCGTCCTGGTCCCCTGGCTCATGACTCGTTTTGGATACGTGATGCTGCCTACATCGGGCTCGCGCTGTTGCAGAACGGTCATAGTGATGCAGTGAAGGCCTACATCCCGGAGGTCTTCAATGATCAGGAGGCTGACGGTCGCATTCCACCGATCCAGGGGGATGATATCCCATGGGACGTGGACGAGTGGGACGCGCAGGGACAGGCCATCTTCTTGGTAAGCTCGTACTATCGCTACACCGATGACCTGGAGACCTTGAACGCCTGGTATCCGGCATTGCGCAAGGCGGCTCACTTCATTACCGCCCTCCGCGATTCTCAGCCAGATACCGAAGGCCCTGCGCGGGGATTGCTGCCTCCGAGCAAGAGCGCTGAGGATCTGGGGAGGGTGGAGCGGCACTACTACTGGGATGACTTCTGGGCCGTGGTGGGCCTGGAAGAGGCGGCCTTCGCGGCTCGCGAACTGGGGAAGGCAGAGGACGCTGCCTGGATGGCGGCGGAAGCCGATGCATTGAGGGAGGCTATTCTCGACTCCGTGGAGGCTGTCATGGGGCCAGTGCCCCCGTACATCCCCGGTGCGGTGGAGGAGATAGAGAGCTCGGCGATGGCACGCGGCACAGTACCCGTTCTCTGGCCTGTACGGGTAATGTCCTCGGCGAACCCGCTGCTGGAACGGGCATTCGATCACTACTATCAGCGCTGGATAGCGCCTGACCAGGGAGGCTTCCGACATCGCCAAGGGCAGTTCTGGCCCTATGGTGGATTGGAGCTGGCTCATGCCTACCTTCGTCTGGGACGGGAGGATGTCCTCCACGAGATACTGGGGTGGACGTTGGAGAATCAGACGCTGGCAGGCACCTTTTCATGGGCGGAACAGGTGAATCCCGACACCGGGGGGTTTTCTGGTGGCGACATGCCCCATGCCTGGGCCGCTGCCAGCTACGTCACGCTCCTGCGCGAGATGGTGGTTTCAGAGAACCAGGAGACTCTGGAGTTGTTCACCGGAGCGGCTGATTGGTGGCTCGAGGCCGGTGAGTCGATCACACTGGAGAATGCACCCACCCACTTTGGCGCGCTGACCCTACGTACCAGAAGCACGGTTCAACGCTCAGATTCTGGCTGGGACGGTGCCCTGACCCTTGACGTCTCCGGTGCGGAGCCCCCGGAGGGATTCCGCTGGCATCTGCCGGAAGTTCCTGTCCGGATCGATGGCCCTCCGGGCACCCGCTTGGATGGCGATCAACTCTCGATTCCACCCACAGGCGGTACGATAGAGCTTCTGTTTGCCACCGACTGACTCCCTGCATCCGTGATCTGATGGATTTCTCATCAAGCGGGATCACGAACGCCTGCGTCGCCATGCCTGCTGGGAGGAAGATCGAGGTGATCCTTCATCCCTCTCTAGAAACCAGGCATTGAGACACCGGGAATCGAGGGACGTTCGGAGGCAGCAGTGACCATAGGCTGGAACTACGCCGGAGCCAGTGACATGCGGCCTGACAGGAGTACGCTTCAGCTGGGGTTCTTGCTGGGGGCCTGGCTCCTGTTATAATGCAATCGGCTCCCTGGACAAGAACGAGATGAGTGAGGCTTGCGGTTGCACCCGAGAGATCTCGTCGGGTTTCTATGATGCACCTCCAGTCCGCACCGTGCTCCGACCCTGGGCATCCGGTGATTCAGGTCGAGTGTCACAGCCATCGAGTGTTGCGGTGTGTCTCTTGGACCTTAGGTGATGATGTCAAAGATGAATGAGGCGTTTCGTGAGACTGGGGGAGAGGAGCGATGAAAAGCCCCTTCGGAAGGCTAGCTCTACCGGTGTCCATCTTCCTCGTGGCCTTTGGACTTCGTGTCTTCCGCCTCGGTAGTCAGCCGCTATGGGCAGACGAGGTTTACAGTGTTGCCGTAGCTCAACACTCAATTTCTGAAGTCGTCAGCTGGGTGTATCGAGATAATCACCCTGCTCTCTACTGGTTGATGCTCCATCCCGTCGTCCACTTCCTGGGTGATGCAGAGTTGCTCGTTCGCTTTCCCTCTACGCTGATCGGGACCTTAAGTGTGGCATTGACGTACACAGCCGGTCGGCAGATGTTTGACAGCCGTCGGGTGGGAGCCCTTGCGGCGCTATGGCTGACCGTCTCACCGATCCACGTGGTCTAT
Source organism: uncultured Anaerolineales bacterium (assembly GCA_964597105.1). Taxonomy (GTDB): domain Bacteria; phylum Chloroflexota; class Anaerolineae; order B4-G1; family B4-G1; genus SKLM01. The sequence continues at coordinate 134 of CAZQXX010000063.1, read as the reverse complement.
TCACAAGAAGCGCGGATGTATGCCGCTCTGACCTTGTTCGGCATCGCATCCACTCTGTTTCTGTATCGGGCCGCTTTTCGAGGTGGCACGCTGAACTGGGCCTTGTTCGGCGTGACCGCTGCGGCGACAGCACA
>CAZQXX010000062.1:0-14697 GCA_964597105.1 uncultured Anaerolineales bacterium | reverse complement strand
GACATACCGCGGAACGGAGCCTGGTAGGGTACGGCCTGCGTACTGTAGTCGCGGGTATCGTAGCCGTGGCAATCAACTTCCTGCTCCCCAATGGACCCGCTGCCGTTCCGTAGCATCCAACTCTGAGAGCAAAACGGAAGGTGGTGAGAGACCGCCGGAGGCCCGCAACCTTTCCGGTGGTCGAGTGTTCTAGTATGTGCCATACTCGATACTAGACCAGGAGGTTCCTATGACCCGACAGAAGGTCGCCGTCGTGACTGACAGCACGGCCTACATCCCAGACGAGGCCCTGGAGGATCTCGACATCCCTGTGATCCCCCTCTGGCTGATCTGGGGTGACGAGCGTTACCGCGACGGTGTAGACATCGATCCTCAGACGTTCTATCGCCGCCTGCAACAACGTGACACCGTCCCGAGTACGTCTCAACCATCCGTGGGCGAGTTCGCAGACTTCTATCGTCGCGTAGCGGAGGAGAAAGGGACGGATACGATCGTTGGCGCCTACATCTCGAGCAAGATCAGCGGCACTGTGGCATCTGCAGAGGCAGCCATAGCGGAAGTACCCGATCTGAACGTCCAGGTCATCGACTCGTTCTCGACGTCCATGGGACTCGGGTTTGTGGCTCTGGCGGCAGCCCGAGCGGCGGCGAGAGGCGGGTCGGCCGAGGAGGTCGGCGCTGCTGCGAAGGCGGTGCAGGAGCGGGTGACGGTCCTATTCGTCGTGGATACGCTGGAATACCTGCACAAGGGCGGTCGCATCGGCGGCGCCAAGCGGTTTCTTGGAACGATGCTAAATATCAAGCCGCTACTCTGCCTGGATGACGGATGTGTCGAGGCCATGGGACAGGTACGGACAAAACGACGCGCGATAGAAGAGATGTTGACTATCGTCACGGAGCGTACCAATGGCGCGGGCATCGCAGAGGCTGCCGTGATCGACGTGGACAATCAAGAAGAGAGCAACCTGGTAGTCGACATGGTAGAGGAACGCTTCAACGTGTCGCCTGTGTATCAGACCACCGTCAGTCCCGTCATAGGCACTCACGCGGGCCCCAGGACAGTGGGGGTGTGTCTCTATTCCGAATCCTAGCCAACGCCGCTCAGCACCCGGCGCACCCGACCGCGTTCCCTGAGGACGCGGTCGTTTGGTGTGTGAGACGGGACTCGATCATCTCGAGGGATGACAAGATCGGACACCTATTGTAGAATAGGCGCGATCAACGCCGAAGACTCTTGATTAGAGGAGACTGACACACAATGACCTTCAGAGAGAAGCTCCTTGCGGCCCAGGGAATCAACAACTCCTGGCTCTGCATCGGCCTGGACCCCGTTATGAGCCGATTGCCCGACGTCGTGCAATCGACGGAGGACCCGCTCCTGACCTTCGCTCGTACCATCGTGGAGAACACAGCTGACGTCGCTTGTGCCTACAAGCCCAATCTCGGCTTCTGGCTGGCAGAAGGCGCGGCCGGTATCCAGGCCCTGGAGGAATTGCTGGACATAGTGCCCGATTTTATGCCGGTCATTCTGGACGGCAAGTTCAACGACGTGGGACACACTGCGGAGGCATACGCCCGGGCGGCATTCGAGACGCTGGGAGTTGACGCGGTCACGGCCAACCCGTATCTGGGCCTGGACACCCTACAACCCTTCCTCAACAGCGCAAGCCAGGGGGCGTTCCTGCTAGCTCGCACGTCGAACCCCTCGGCACCGGATCTACAGGATCTGGAGGTGCAGGGGAAGACGCTCTACAATGCAGTAGCTGAGCTGGCAGCGGAGTGGGACGAAACGTTGGCGGGCACGTGCGGCCTAGTCGTCGGGGCCACGTATCCGGAGGAGCTCGGCGCCGTACGAGAGGTAGCTCCCAACCTTCCCTTCCTCATCCCTGGCATCGGCGCCCAGGGCGGTAATCTAGCCGAGGCGGTGACCTCCGGTGCAACAGCCGACGGGGTAGGGCCTGTGATCAACTCCTCGCGCGGCATCATCTACGCCTCCTTAGGCCCCGACTTCGGGGGTGCGGCGCGAAGCGCGGCACTGGAGCTGCGCGACCGGATCAACAGACAACGAGAGGAGTGCGTGTGAGAGAGAGTATTGAGCACCTGGCAGACGCCCTCTATGATTATGGTTGCGTCAAGTTCGGAACATTCACATTGAAGTCCGGGCTCACGTCCCCAATCTACATCGATCTCAGATTGCTCGTCACCTATCCAGGGCTACTATGGGAGGTGGCCGGCGCACTGGCTGAGAAGGCGGACGACCTGACCTTCGATCGCATCGCCGCCATTCCCTACGCTGCCCTGCCTATTGGCGTCGCTATGGGCCTACAGATGAAGCGGCCGATGATCTACCCACGCCGCGAGGTAAAGCAACACGGCACACGGCGTCCGATCGAGGGGATCTTCCAGACGGGGGAGACAGCGCTGCTGGTAGACGACCTGATCACCAGAGGCGGTAGCAAGCTGGAAGCCATCGAGGCCCTGGAAGCGGTCGGCCTGACAGTTGACGACGTGCTCGTCTTGATCGACCGAGAACAGGGAGGCGCTGGTGATCTGGCCGAACGGGGATACCGTCTCCACGCGGTGTTACGCCTCACGGACTTGCTGGATATGTTGGCGGAAAGCGGGCGTATCACTACAGAGCAGCGGGCCGATGTGCTGACGTATCTCGAGGAGACGCGGGGGACGTGACCGTGAGTGACATCGACATCTCTGTCGATCTGTGCGGATGTCGTCTGCCGAATCCAACCGTCCTGGCCTCGGGCATCCTGGGACTGAGTCACGACGTCCTGAGTCGGGTGGCTCGAAGCGGCGCAGGGGCTGTCACCACGAAGTCGTGCAGCTTGAGGCCTCGATCCGGCTACCCTAACCCGACGATACTGGACTGGGGACCGGGGCTGATAAACGCCGTGGGACTCTCCAACCCCGGGGTGGAGGTGATGGTCGAAGAGATTCAGGCAGCCAAAGCACAGCTGGCACCGCTTGGGGTTCCCGTGATCGCCAGCATCTTCGCGGACACGATCTACGACTTCGGCACCATCACCCGTTTCATCTCCGAGGCCAAGCCGGACATTCTCGAGGTAAATGTATCGTGCCCGAACCTGGACGACCGTTACCAGCAGATGTTCGCCGCCGACCCATACGTCTCCGCACAGGTCACCCGCCGGGTGAAGCAGTACACAGATATCCCGGTACTGGTCAAGCTATCTCCCAACGTCACAGACATCGCGGAGATCGCAGAATCCGTGGTGGAAGCAGGTGCCGACGGCATCACCGCGATTAACAGCGTCGGCCCGGGCCTCATCCTGGATGTCGAGACCCGGCGACCAGTGCTGGCGCACGGCACGGGTGGCATGAGTGGCCCCCCGATCCGGCCCGTCGCCGTCCGTTGTGTACGAGACATCTGCCGGACCGTCGACGTGCCGGTGGTGGCGACGGGCGGCGTCACGACAGGTCGAGACGTGGTGGAGATGCTTCTCGTGGGTGCGACCGTGGTCAGTATCGGATCGGCGGTGCGTTATCGGGGCATCGACGTGTTCAGCCAAGTCTGTGAAGAACTTAAGGCGTACATGGAGCGACACGGGTACGAAGATCTAGCATCACTTAGAGGGATGGCCATCCTCGGCCCCTGACCCGGAGTCACCCCGTCGTTCCGCGCTGCGCGCGTCCCTCTCAAGTCAACAGACCCGACGTCCCAACGGAGCTTCCCTGGACAACACCAACTTCGGAATACCCCGGCAAGAGGCTCCTACCACGTGGTCAGGTCGGCCTGACCTGATCAGGGCGATTGTGCATGCTCAGGCCTACCCGTTCTCTACAGGCAGCTCCCCCGTTCGTTGGATCAGTGATCTGATCGTGCCCGTCGTGTCCAAATCGACGGCCCGGGTGAACGCCTCACGCGCTTGATCCGGATGACCGCGGGCGAGGTGCAACAGACCGAGATGGTAGTAACCTGACGCCAACCCGGGATCGAGCTCTACCGCGCGACGGAGATATTCCTCTGCTGTACTATAGTCACCTACCTCGAGAGCTGCCCAACCGCGCAGATCGTGAGCGCGGGCCTGGTCCGGCGCCAGCTCCAGCAGCTTGTCAGCGGCATGGACCGCGTCATCCTCTGAGACTATCCCGTGATCCAGGTAGAATCGGGCCAGGATCTCCCACATCTTGGGATCGTCGGGCTTCAGGGAGACAGCCTCACGTAACCAGATCTCCGCGGCTGCGTAACGTCCCTCAGCCGCCCAGGTCTGGCCGATCTCCGCACAGATCGCAGGGTTATCGGGCGCCAGGTCGTAGGCTGCTTCGTACTGGGCCCGCGCCACGACGGGATCGCCCAATCGATCGTAATGGAGGCCAAGGAGCGTACGAACAAGGGCCGAGGGCTCCGCCGCGCCAAGCGCACCGAGGAGATGAGGGGCGGCGTCGTCGGGGTAGCCGAGTTGGTCGAGGGCAAACCCCAGGTAGGCGTGTGCATCGGCGTAGCCCGGATTTCGGGCGACAGCAAGCTCAAGCTGCCGAGCGGCGAGGGCCCATTCCCGGCTCTGGATCAGCACCTCGCCTACCCGGGTGCTCGCGTAGGACGGATCGTCGGCCGATGTCGCCTCGGAGAAGACCACGATAACGCGCTGCGCCAGCTCGGTCTGGGCCAGGCGGAGGTATTCGAGCGCATCTGGATCGTTACCCAGTAGCAAGACCCCGAGGCGTTCTGCAGCTCTCCTGTCATCGGGGTCCGAACGGAGAAGCTCCCAATAGATAGCGGCAGCTGCTTCCCACTCACGGAGGCCCAGGTGAGCGCGCGCCAGGATGTGCCGCGCATCCCTATCTTCAGGGTTAAGGGCCAGAAGCGCCTGGGCGTGCTTGACAGCGGCCTTCCAGCACGCGGGCTCCCCGGCGGACGTGGCCAGTGCTGCCGATACGGCGGCACGCAACTGTTCCACCTCTGCAGGCTCGGCACCGCGCCGCTCGGCCTCAGCAACGGCATCTAGTGCTTCCTCGTTCCGGCCCCATTCGAGATACAGACGAGCTAGGGACAGATGGGGCAGCGCGGCGTCTGGCCGGAGACGCGCCGCCTCGCGATAGGCAGCAGCGGCAGCAGTGCGCTCCAGCTCCTCGGCGTAGGCATGTGCCTGGTTTAGAAGCTCCAGATACGTGTTGCTCGGGGCACGGAGAAGAAGCACCAGGGCAGCAAGAACGGACACCAGCACCGCGAAGGGAACGAATCGACGACGGGTCAGGTTAATTCCTCCCTGAGGACTTGATAGAAGGCATCTCGGGCCTGTCGCTCGATCCACGGTTTGTGTCCACAGTTCTCGAGGAGAACGAATCGGAAGGTATCCAGAACGGCAGAGAGCGGCCTGCGCACCCCTTCTGCCGGGTGAGGATCGTAGTCGCCTTGTATGGCCACCACAGGGCACTCAATCTGCTTCCCGAGCCTCAGAAGCTCCCCGGATCGTCTTAAGTCCGCCGCTTCTCTCCATACACCCTGGAAGACGTCGGCCCGAGGAGCGATCCGATCTGACTCTTCCGTACCAGACGCGATCGGGTCGTACGCGTCTGCTCGCATGACCAGAGCGCCCAGCTGTGCCAGGAGTGAGTCGTTGTCCCCGATCGTGGAATCTCCCAGCCCCTGGAGTAGAGCCTCGAACTCACGTCGCTCCTCCGCAGTGAACCGCTCGCGCCGGGTCCGCTGCAAGGAGGCCACGTAACGTTCCTGAAAAGGGGCGCTGCCGACAAGGATCAGCTTCGCGACGAGACGGGGATAGCGCGCTGAGACGATGAAGGCCAACCAGGCTCCCCAGGAGAAGCCGATCAGGGTCACAGGTAGCGATGCGCAGGTGTTGAGCGTCCTGCTGAGCTCCTCGATCTGCCCCTGGAGAGATGTCGCTGTCTGGATCGGCTCCAGGACGCCGTGACTGGAGGCAAGTTCACGCGCTACCGGCGCCATCTCCCCGCCGGCGCCAGGTCCCCCGTGGACAACGACCACCCGGAAGGGAGGGGTCCCGTGGGTCCTCAATGCTTCGATGCTATCGTCGTCCAGCGTGTGTTGCCCCGGAATCATCCCTCAGATACACTCCAGTTCCCTGTGCGATATACACCCGCTCTGCGCCGCGAGGCAACCCTATGGCCCCACGGGCTCGAAGGCCCCTTCCTTCAGGATGCTCACCAGGTCGCCCTCGTCCTCGGGTCTGCGCTCCAACACGTTGTAGTAGCCCCCCACATCACTCCTGTGGTGCGCGTCGGAGTTGGAGAGAAGGTGTGCCCCCAGCCGCGCCGCCACCTCCCGGATACGACCCTCCGCTTGGACGGGCGTGTTGCGGGAGTGGACCTCCAGAGCATGTGGAGGGAACCGCTCGACGTCCACCTCCAGGTAACGGTGGTTGAAACGAAATGGATGCGCCAGAGCGAGGAGGCCTCCCCGCGCCTGAACGAAGGCGCGGAGGTCAGGATAAGCCCACCACCGACTCTCCAGTTCATCGTCCTGAACTCCCAGCACCAGGATATGTTCCCCGTGGGTCGTGATCTCAACGCCGCCAAACACGCGGAACGGGGCATATTTGGTGTTAAGATAACTCAGCTCCTCCGGCGGCACCAGGCGGTCATGGTCCGTGATAACCAACCCATCGAGTCCGCGGTCGACGGCAGCACAAATCACCTCCTCTGCAGATGAATGCGCACAGGGAGAGCGAGCACGCGTATGGACGTGGAGGTCGATCTTCACTCAGTCACCGATCTCACAGTCATTGGATAGCTATGCGGGGCAAACGAGCGACCGTCTCCCTTGGGCTAAATACGGACACCGTCTGATAAGCTGTCCCGATCGGGAGATCCGAGAAGGTTGACCATACCACACAGCGCGTCATCTCGTCCTGCTCAGATTCAGTGCAAGCTCCTCGATGTACGGCCGGTTCTCGACCCTGGACCGCCACGATTGTGGGATGGCCTCCACGCCCAGAAAGGCGCCTGAGATGGCGCAGGCCATGGCGCCCAGCGTATCGCGATCGCCACCGTTCAGCGTTGCACAGAACAGGCAGTCCTCGAAGGAATCGGCGTGACGCACAAAGCAGTAGATGGCAAAAGGAAGCGACCGATGGACAGCTACCCCCTGGCCCAGCTCCTCCGCCGCCTTCCGGGAAGGAACGTCTCGCTCCAAAAGCCCGCGGACACGGGTCAGCCTATGTCTCATCTCTTCCATCTGGGCCGTATCGAGCAAGTCTGTGAGGAAATCATCGGCCGGTAGTCTCTGGTGAGGATCGAGCCTCACAGCGAGTGCCACGGCGCGCGCCTGGACGGCAGCCCCATCAATCCCGATGGGGTGAGCATGGGTCACCGTCGCCGACAGACAGGCTCTCTCGTAGAGATTCTCGGCGTCATGGAAGAAGAGCCCCAGTGGCGCAACGCGCATGGCAGCTCCATTGCCGTAGGACCCCTCGCCGCCATAGAGCGTCCGGGCAGCCTCCGGATACGTCAGATCCAGCCGCTTGACCCGGGAGAAGACAGTGGGAGGGCCGGAGGCATAGCCGCGCCACGGTTCGCGCTTGAAGTTGTCCCGGAAGGTGTCGCCCAGGTGATGCTGGTCGAGGCCACCGACCTCGACCAGTGACTCGGCCAGTCCAATGGCCATGGCCGTGTCATCCGTGTAAACGAGGGTCTCCCTGATCTCCACGTCCGCCAACAAGCCATCTTTCGTCGGGCGGCGGAAGGCTAACTCACCGACAGCATCGCCCACGGCGGTTCCGACCAGCGCGCCAAGGAACTTGCTGCGCACGTCCACTCGATTGCTCGCTGACATATACCCCCTGCATCGACTATCTGTGCCACAGCGGGACCGACTCGCCCCCCCGACACGGCCCCGTGCGATCAGTCGACGGCTACACTGATGGATCCCTCATCGGACACGACGAGATCCCAGAAAGATCCTGATTCACTCCGCCAGACCAGGCTGAATCCCCAGCCGTGCCAGCGCCACACTGAGACCGTACGCCGGCGAGGATCATCGCCCTCCAGGACGACCAACTCCTCCGCTCCATCGCCGTCGACGTCACCCAGTTCCAACTCGTGAATGGGCTCATCAACCGCCGATCCGCCCCAAAGCGTACGATACACGCCGCCGCGATAGCCGACGATGAACGGTCGGCTGCGAGGAGTGGTCTGCTTCGCGTCATCCGGTGGCTCCAGTCCATCGAGTCCGGGCTTCCATAGGGCAAGCACCAGCTCACCACGGCCATCGTCGTTGGGGTCGCCAAGCGCGAGATCGGGCACGTGCCACGCCGGGGGGCTGCGCCAAGCCTCGGTACCGTCCTGGTAGATGATAACCTGATCGCTCTCTCTGCGCACGTGCTCAGAACGACCATCCCCCGTGAGGTCGATCGATCCGCCCCAGAACGCACCGGACGCGCCTTGAGGGAGGAGTTCTCGTGGAGTGTCGAGGGCGTGACAGGCGTCTTCATCACAGGCGAAGGACAGACGGCGCGAGGAGGGGCTGACGCGGCCGAGGAGAGAACTCGCCTCCTCAAGGGTCATCAGCCGCGGGCGAGGCCCGCCCCGGACCGGAAGCGCCTGCACAGCCCGGAGGCCCGCCGTATCGAAGAAAGCCCAAAGCGCAAGACCCTTCTGCGTCCCCTCCCATCCATGATCGAAGACAAGATTGCCCAGACTGTAGGCAACGACCGTTCCGCTATCAATCTCAAAGTCCTGCACCACGTGAGGATGATGACCCACCACCAGATCCGCGCCCGCCTCCAGCAGGGCGTCAGCCGCATCCCTCTGGGCCGGGTCAGCCCGGGTTTGGTACTCATACCCCCAGTGGATCGAGACGATGACTGCATCGACCCGATCGGTCACGGCGGCCACAGCGGCGGTTGCTCGGTCCTGATTCCACGCCGCCGGCGTCCAGCCCTCGTCCTGGACATCAGCCTGAGGTCCTGGCACACCATTGAACGCCAAGATAGCCAGCCGCACGCTGTCTATATCCCGAATCAGAGGCTGGAGGGCACCCGCCTCATCCGGCCCCACGCCAACGGTCGTGATCCCAACCCCCTCCAGGCGCGAGACGGTCTCCTCAAGCCCGTCGGCTCCGAAGTCGAGCGCGTGATTGTTGGCCAGGCCCAGGACATCGAAACCTGCGCGACGGAGCTCCATGACTGCGGATGGTGGCGCGCGAAGCAGGAATCGATCGCCCTCACGACCGGAGCGAGCTGGGTATGATCCTGGATCGCCGAAGATGACGGACTCCAGGTTACCGACGGCCAGGTCGGCGGCGCGAAGCCAGGGTTGGATGTGGTCCAAAGAGCCAGGGTCCACGCCGCGTCCCACCATCATGTCACCAACGGCGACCACCTCGGCGACCTTCTCAGAGACGCTGAGACTCTCCCCATCGCGGAGATAGATCCAGGGATACTCCGATAGATCGTGTCCCCCGTGTCCTGCCGCCCCGGATAGGGTAGTCAGAGAGAAGAGCGAAAGGATGAGGGCCAAGTAGGCAAGAAGAGAGGGAGAGTGTGCCAGCAACATCGGCAAGGGGCCGCGCCAGCCTCCTAAGCTTATACTTGGCGCCCCCTGTTTCCTCGCTCGCTCCACGCTACTCCCATTCAGGCGGCTCATCCGCATAGACTGCGCGGGTGACGAGCCAACGGTCCCCGGCCCCTCCGTCCAACGTGTAAGTGACGTCCAAAGTGTAGGGGCCGCGTCGGGACACGGGCTCGTCGTCGTAGCCTGGCCCCTGGCCCTCGTACAAGGCATCTTCCCAGACCTCACGCGCCGTAACCACGGCTAGATCTTCCGACTGACGATCGAAAGAACGGAAATCAATGCGCTTCAGCTCGCGGCCCTGATAGTGCCCGTCCGCCTGCAACGCCTCTACCTCAGTCGCCAACTGACGTCGCAGATCCTCTCCACACCTCAACTGTCGGGGGTCAAGGTACCAGAAAGCACTGACCAGGGACTTCTGGAAGCTGAAAACAGCCTGTCTGAGGGCTGCGTACTCGCCTTCCTCGGTGTAGAAGGTTGTGATCCACGTCGGACGCGGCGGTGTTTCGCCGGCGTCCAGCATCTCGCGCCACTGCTCGTCGGTGAGCCGATCATCAGCCGGCCAGCGGAACTCGTAGTAGGAAAACACCCCACCCTTTGCCACCTGGAGGGTAATGGATCCGTCCTCCTCGACCAGCGGTACGACAACATGGAGATCATTGATGCGCCCCACAGCAACCTCCAGCACCTCAGGATCCGCCACGCCATCGCCATTCGGATCGGGATCGGTGGCCACATCAGCGACGATTGCCGCCTGGGGTTCCTCCTGCGGCATCGCCTGGCCGCCAGGGGCCTGCTCCTCCCCCGGCTGGTCGGCGGCGGCCATGGTCAAGTGCTCCAGCTCACCGCCGTAAAAGCGGATGGTCTCGTACTCCTCCTCGGTCAGCGGCTCTCCACGGAGCTCCTTCTCGGCCATGGTCTGGAAAGAACGCACCAGTTCGCCCAGGCGCCGGAGGCTTTGATCATCCTGCTCGGCCAGCAGGCCGCGTTCGCCCAGACCGTCCCGCGTCATCTCCGTCAGCGCGGCCAGGCGCGCGTAGAACTCGGGGACGGGCTCCACGTACCCCCTGGGAGGAGCCGGTGGAGGCGGCGGAGGGGCCCCGCCGAGCTCAGCGTACGCCTGCTTGGCATAGAGAATGGTATCGTGCTTAAGCTCCGCCCAGCTTCCCAGTACGGTGTTCAGCTGCTTGTCCAGCCACGCCTCCGACTCCATAAACGCGGGGTATCCCTCTCCCGGCTCTTCAAGAAGAGGATGGAAGGAGTAAAGCCAGGAGTTGTAGAGGGTCTCCGTCCACTCCTCGACGTTGAGCCCAGACAGCCAATCCTTGACCTTGCTCATCTGCTCCGGATAGTTGTCGTAATCCGTCTCACCTATCTGTGTCAAGATCTCATATGCCCGTTCAGAGCCCATGGCGGCCGGGATGTCCAGGCCGTTGGGGAGACCTCGTCGATCCGGCGCCGTTCTTTGACCCACATTCCGGTACATCAACTGACGGAAGATGAAGGCGTCAGGCACGAAGCGCTGCCCCATGAATCGCAGCCCTTTCGTCTCCTCCTCTTCGTCCTCCCAGTCGCCGATGACCATGCCAAGGATTCGTGGCGGCGGCAGTTTGTCGGCTTCGGCAATGAATTGATCCAACAACGTCTCATCGGTCAGGGCATCGAGGGTGACCTCCTCACCGTACACCTGATCGAGCACCCGGCTGTACTGGAGCGCGGTCAGGTCGTCACTTCGACCGACGAAGAAGACGGTAGGGCTGTACAGATCCGCCCAGGCGTCCATCGCAGAACGACCTTCGACCTGGCTGGTGCGGAGGGCATGGACCAGGAGGACAGCCGAGCGCGTCTCGGCGCGTCCAGCCTCAGGGTCCCCCGTCTTCAAGCGGAAGGTCATCCGCCCGTACCACATCATGCTCTTGAAGTACGCCTTCAAAGGGTCGCTCTTGGTATAATGCCCGCGAGGCTTGTACTGAGTGTAATCCTCACCGTGCTCAAGGGTGGGGAAGATCGGCGAGGGTGCCACCCGAGAAGCGTCCTCAATCAGAGGTAACTCCTCTTCGACAAGATCGGTCGCATACGCCGGCACCTGAGCGTCGTCGTCCAGCAGCTTGCTGGCCACGCCGACGAACGCCACGGTGCGACGGGCGGCGTCCTCCCAGTCAGTCCCTGTCAAGGCGTTGTGCAGCTCGTCGGTGCGGGAAAGCAATATGGCGTTCAAGTCCTGCAGCAGAGGGATGAAGTACTCTACCTCGGCCGTGCGCAGTACCTTGGCGAACAGCAGGTGATAGATGTGGAACACGGAGTCACTGGTGACGAAGATGGGAACATTATCGTAGCGCGCCTTCTCGTAGAGGGTGAAGAACTCCTTCTCATCCCCAGGACTGACGACGAACCCAGCATCAGCCAAGCGATCGATCTGATCCTGAGATAGCAAGAAGGGATTCTGCACATTGCTCAGGTCCGGGGCGACCTCCTGGTGGTGCATAGCGGGCTCGGCCTTCACCGCCGGCTCGTCGAACGAGGCAAAAACCAGCTCGGTCTCTGGATCAGGTGTCGCGGTAGGGACAGGGGGCGTCGGCGTGGCGACCGCAGCTTCGGTTGGCGGAAGTGGCGTTGCGGTCTCCGTCGGCGCATCAGTCGGCGAGACTGTAGCCGTCGGGCTCGGTTCGGGCGACGGCCCAGGACCACAACCGCCCAGAGTCGCAGAGACCACGAACGCGACGAGCAGAAGCATACGGATGAAACCGATCCTTTCCATGGCATCCTCCTCACGCCCTACACAGGAACGCGACATAGCCGGAGCGAGACTGGGCCTCCACAAGGCCTCAGCCACCATCACAGTATAGCGAAACTGGAGAGACTAGTCAAAGCAAAGGCCGGACCAGGGTTTGACGCGTCACTGACCGCGTGCTAGAATGCAAAGGGCTTTGGAGGAGGGGTATGACCTTGTCTGAAAACACCATCTACATGGACCACTCAGCGACCACGCCAGTCGACCCGCGGGTAGTGGAGGCGATGGCGCCCTACTGGACTGAGGTGTTTGGCAACACCGAGTCCTCTCACGCCCTTGGACGGGAGGCCGCCAACGCGCTGGAGGGCGCCCGTCAGACCGTCGCGGACGTCCTGGGCTGCCGTCTCTCGGAGATCGTCTTCACCAGCTCCGGTACAGAGGCCGACAACCTGGCGCTCCGCGGCGCGGCCTGGGCCGCTCGCGCAGCGGGACGGGGGCACCACCTCGTCACGACCCCGATCGAGCACCACGCGGTGGGACGCACAGCCGACCAGTTGCGCGACGTGTTCGGCTTCGACGTGACGCGTGTTCCCGTGGAGGGCCATGGCCTCGTGGACCCAGAGGACATCTCCGCCGCCATCCGGCCGGAGACGGTGCTGGTAAGCATCATCATGGGCAACAACGAGGTCGGCACGGTTCAGCGGATGGTGGAAATTGGACGGATCTGTCGCGAGAAGGACGTCCTTTTCCACACCGACGCCGTGCAGGTGCCGGGGCGACTCCCTTTAGAGCTGGATGACATGGGCGTCGATCTAATGACCCTCTCGGCCCACAAGTTCTACGGCCCGAAGGGGGTAGGGCTGCTATATGTGCGGCGCGACACCGAGCTGGTGCCCGCAATCACTGGCGGAGACCACGAGCGGGGCCGCCGCCCAGGCACCGTAAACGTGGCCGGCGCGGTGGGGTTGGCCACTGCCCTGCAACTGGTAGAGGAGGACCGGAGGAAGGAGAGCGGGCGCTTGCGCTCTCTTCGGGACGCGCTTATCGAGGGGGTGCTGGCCCAGGTCCCGAGCAGTCGGCTGACCGGTCATCCTGTCCATCGACTGGCTCATCATGCCAGCTTCGTGTTCCGAGGCGTCGAAGGTGAGTCTGTCGTGCAGGCTCTTGATCTGGAGGGAATCGCTGCCAGCTCCGGTGCAGCATGCGCCGAAGGAGAAGTGGAGCCGTCGTTTGTGCTCGACGCGATGGGCCTCGAGCCAGAGTGGGGGGTCGGTAGCTTGCGCCTCAGTCTGGGCAGGTCAAATGAGCAGAGGGATGTGGATCGCGTCCTGGAGGTTCTCCTTGGCATTGTCGAGAGACTACGAGAAAGAGGATGAACCACGCGCCCTCAATGGTGGTGACGCTGAGCGGAATATCACCCCAGGACAGTTCCTGGTGTTTTACCACGCCGAGGTCGTACTGGGTGGCGGTATTATTTGTGAAGCTCAGAATTCTATGCTATAATCCGTGAGACATGGAAAATCGAACTCACGAAGATATTGCACCGCAGCTCCCTCCGTCATCGCCGACAAGCACCGAGATGGAGTCACCAGCGGAAAGGCGGGCGCGCCGCTGGTTTATCGTCGGGGCGATCATCGTTGCTCTGTTGCTGATAGGGCTGATCATCGCCATGGTCTTTCTGTCAATCAGCGCGTATCAGGCCACGAGAGCTGGCGTCGGACCGAGTCCGGGCGCCGCAGTCGTAGGGCTCCTGCGTGACGCGGCGATCATCTTTGTGGCGTTCGAAACGCTGCTCATCGGGATGCTATTGATCATCCTGATGTTGCAGCTGCAATCCCTGATCGTGTTGTTGCGAGACGAGATCAAGCCGATGTTGGAAGCAGCTAACGAGACGGTGACGACTGTGCGGGGCACGACCAAGTTCGTCAGCCACAACGTCGTCTCGCCAGTCATGAAGCTATCCAGCAACCTGGCCGGTGCGCGTCGCATCCTTAAGGAAATCACCCAGATACGCAGGGGACACGACGAGACGTAGCTTCATTGAATTGGTATCGATTGGCGCAGAAGAAAAGGAGGCATAGCATGAGCAACAACAACGGTGGCGAATTCGGTGCATTCTTCTCTGGCTTCCTGATGGGTGGATTGGTGGGAGCCGCGGCTGCGCTCCTTCTGGCTCCCCAGTCAGGAGAGGAGACGCGCGAGCAGATCCGGGAGCGAAGCCTTGAATTCCGGGACCAGGCAGAGGATACGCTGACAGAAGCTCGCGAGAAGGCCGAGGCCGTCGCTGCAGACATCCGACGGCGAGCAGAGGAGACCCAGCGGCGCAGCCAGAAGGTTCTAAAGGAAGCACAAGAGCAGATGGCGAAGGCCGTCGAGAAAACGAAGGAAGCTGCTGAGGAAGTAGAAGAAGCAGTTGAGGAAGAAGAGGCTGCCTAGACCACGTCCTGT
>CAZQXX010000061.1:12845-14840 GCA_964597105.1 uncultured Anaerolineales bacterium | reverse complement strand
ACTTAAAATCCTCTGTCCGAGAGGACGTGTGGGTTCGAATCCCACCCGCCCTATTGAGGACCACCTATTGGCTGACTGATCAAATTGGAGGTGAACCGTCGTGAAGGTCATTCTGAAGCAGGACGTGCCTAACTTAGGGCAGGCAGGTGAGGTCAAAAATGTGGCGGATGGGTACGCCCGCAATTACCTGATCCCTCAGGGGATGGCCATGCGAGCCACGCCCGGTGCGATGAAGGACTTCGAGCATCGTCAAAAGACAAAGGCGCGGAAGCACGAGCGAATGAAGAAGCGTTCGGAGGCCCTGGCTCGGCGCTTGACCTCACACACGCTCACGTTCGAGGTCAAGACCGGCGAGACCGGTCAGCTCTACGGCTCTATCACCAACGCGGACATCGCTGAAGCCCTTGAGGAACAAGTCGGTATAGAGATCGACAGGCGGGACATTCCCCTCTCTGAGCCAATTCGAGAGGTAGGGGAGCATTTCGTTCCCATCCACCTGATGGAGGACGTGGAGCCTCAGGTCAGAGTCGTCGTTAAGCCAGAAAGCGGCGAATGGCCGGAAGAGGTCGAACCGGTTGAGGAAAGCGCCGCGTAGACTGACTATCGGACTACACACCAGGTATGACGGTGGAGAAGCTTGGTCGGTGGTTGCGGGAGGCACGCGAGGCCAAGGGCAACACGCTGCAGGAAGCAGAGGAAGCGACCTGTATCCGGGCTGACCTCCTGGAGTTGCTGGAAGCGGGTGATTTTGCAGCATTTCCCGGCGGGGATGTGCAGCTACGAGGCTTCCTGCGCATCTATGCCCGGTATCTCGACCTGTCTGCAGAAGAGGTATTAGGCCGCTACAGTGCCGAGGTGTATGGCTCGGAATCCCCACCTGTCTCAGCCGAGCTCCAGGAGGTCGAAGACAAACTCGCCCACCCTACGGAGGACTTGACATCGATCCGGTTTCACCCTCGTGACATCCCAGTGTCCTCCACCCTCCCGCGCTGGATGAGCCTGGAGACCGTGTTGATTGTCGGGATCATCCTCACTGTCTTGCTTGCGGCGCTGGCGGTCGCAGCCTACGTGATGAATCAACCGGAGGACGACCAATCGATCCAGTCGGGACTTCCGACACACTCGACGCAGATCGCCTATTCAGTGACGCGTCCTGAGGCAGATTCGCCTTCGACGGCGACGATGAGACCCATTGCATGGTCTGACGTCTCTTAGGCCCATCTGCCATCCGACATCGGCTCACCACAGAACAGCTAACAGCGGGCAACAGCCCGCTCTTTTTTGTGTCCGTAACACAGATTATGAATGAATCTAGAAGCTTCTACCTCCTGTCTCTTGGCTGCCCCAAGAACCTGGTCGACAGCGAAGGAATCGCGACGCTACTCCGACGCGCGGGCTACGCGCCAGCCCCCAATCCCGATGCAGCCGACCTGCTGATCGTCAATACCTGCGGTTTCATTGAGTCCGCACGGGCGGAATCGCGTGAGTTATTGAGAGAACTGGCTCAAACCAGGCGTCCGGATCAGAAGATCATCGCCGCCGGATGTTACTCTCAACGATGTCCCAACGAACTCATTGAGGGTATTCCGTCGATTGATGGTCTCATTGGGACGCGGCGGTGGATGGACATCGTGGATCTCGTCGACCACCTGGGCGGGGAGGCCGGGCATCGTCAATCCGGAAACCCGGTTTGTCACGTGCCAGACGTCGAGACGATGGGCCAAGACACACGCGGAGTCGTTCGCGCCGCCATACAGGGAGGGAGTGCCTATCTGAAGATCGCCGAGGGGTGCCGCCGCGTCTGCGCGTTCTGTGCCATTCCGCTCATTAAGGGCCCCACGGTAAGTCGACCGCTGGATGCGATCCTGACAGACGCGAGACAGCTGGCCGAGTATGGAATACAGGAGATCATCCTGATCGCTCAGGAAACCACGGATTACGGGCGAGATCTGGGCATGGAGGAGGGTCTGGCTCAGCTCCTCGACCGGCTGGTCG
>CAZQXX010000061.1:9860-12745 GCA_964597105.1 uncultured Anaerolineales bacterium | reverse complement strand
CGCAATCCGGACCACCTTCCTGGTGGGCTACCCAGGCGAGACTGAGCAGGAGTTTCGGGCACTGCTGGAGTTCGTAAAGGAGATGCAATTCGATCACGTGGGGGTCTTCACGTACTCGCACGAGGCGGGGACAGCGGCTGCTGAGATGGCGGACGACGTACCTCCTCGAGTGAAGGAAGAACGACGTGACCAGCTGATGGCGACGCAGCAACCCATCTCGTATGCAAAGAACCAGACATTGGTGGGAGACGTGGTGGATGTGCTGATTGAGGGTCAGGGAGAAGGTCTGAGCGTCGGGCGGTCGTACCGGGACGCACCCGAGGTCGATGGACTCGTATTAACGGAGGAAGAGCTACCCGTCGGCGAGATTGTGCCCCTGCACATCACCGCGGCGACGGAATATGACCTAGTTGGAGAAAGACCCTGAGGAGTTGACGAGCGCCTCAGGGTCCAGGTTATCAGATGTAGTTCAACTCCTTCGCAGCCCGGGTCAATTCATCGCGGAACTCGGGTGCGGCCACCCCAATTAGCGCCTTCGCCCGCTCCCGCACGGTCTTGCCATAGAGGTCGACCACGCCGTATTCTGTCACGACGTAATGCACGTGATAGCGCGTCGTCACTACCCCGGCCCCTCGCTTGAGCATCGGCACGATGCGACTGATTCCCTTGTCCTCAACTGTAGCAGGCAAGGCGATGATGGGCACGCCACCGTCAGAACGTGAGGCGCCATAGATGAAGTCGAGCTGCCCACCCACGCCGCTGTAGAGCTTCGGCCCGATGGAGTCGGCACATACCTGACCCGTCAGGTCGATCTCGATTGCGGAGTTGATGGCCACCTGGCGATCATTCTGAGCGATGACAAAGGGATCATTGACATACTCGGTGCGATGGAGCTCAATGAGCGGGTTATCGTGGGCCCACTCGTAGAGACGATGCGTTCCGATCATGAACCCGGCCGTTATCTTGCCCGGGTGGAGCGTCTTGCGTGCGTTGGTCAAGACACCCGCCTCGACGAGATCGATCACACTATCCGAGAATAGCTCGGTGTGAACACCGAGGTCGCGTTTGTCGTGCAGGAACTTGAGCACGGCATCGGGAATGGCGCCTATGCCCATCTGCATGGTCGCCCCATCCGGGATGAGCTCAGCAATGTAGCTGCCAATCTTGGTGTGCACGTCCGAGAGGCCGCCCTCCGACATCGGGAGCTCCAGCAATGGGTAATCCACAGGTACGATGTGATCCAGACGACTCACGTGGATGAAGGAATCGCCCAGACACCGCGGCATATTCTCATTGACCTCGGCAATGATGACGTCAGCTGCTTCGGCCGGTGACTTGGTCAGCCCAGTCTCAATGCCGTAGGAGCAGAACCCATGCTCGTCGGGCGGGGAAAGGTGAACGAAGGCCACGTCCAGCGGAAGCACTCGCTCCTTGAAGAGTAGTGTGAACTCCGAAAGAAGAACCGGCGTGAAGTCAGCCCGTCCCTCCTGCACAGCCTTCCTTACATTGGGCCCGATGAAGAGGGAGTTGGCGCGGATGTGGCCCTCCATCTCGGGAGCGACGTAGTCACCCGACCCGAGGGTCAGCGCATGGCAAATCTCGACATTTTCCAACTCGGGGGCACGGTCGACCAGGGCACCTATCAGTGTCTGCGGCACGCTGCAGTTCCCGGTGAGGAAGATTCGATCGCCTGACTCGACAGCCTGAGCGACAGCCTCTTTGGCGGTCGTGACTCGACTCTCGTAGGCCTCCATCCAACTCATTGTCCGCCCTCCTCACCAGCGTAGTAGGCTGCAGCCAGACTCTCGTTAACGATCTCGCCCTCCCGGGTGACGACACCGCGAGCCAGGCCGGGCTTCTGCTCGATCGCCTGTTCCAGGCCCACCTCTGCAATGTCCCGAATGTAGGGCCAGATGGCGTTATTGAAGGCGTGCGTCGCCGTGCGAGGGACCGCTCCAGGCACGTTGGGAACGCAGAAGTGAACGACGTCCTCTTCGACATACACGGGATCGCGAAGCGTCGTCGGACGGCCCGTCTCCACGCATCCGCCCTGATCAATGCTGAAATCGAGGATGACCGACCCGCTCTTCATTGAACGTACCATATCCCGGGTGACAATCACTGGAACCCGGGCTCCTGGCACGAGAATCGCACCGACCAGAACCTCGGCGAAGCGGGCCACACGGGCGATGTTGAATGGATAAGAGACCATCGTCGTTAGACAGCCCTGGAACAGTTCATCGATCTCGCGGAGCCTTTCCTGATTGCGATCCAGCACATAGACTCTGGCCCCCGCGCCCAGGAAGGTGCGAGCGGCATTCGTGCCCAACACGCCGGCACCAAGGATAGCTACACTGGTTGGCGGGATGCCGGGCACACCGCTGAGAAGCACGCCGCGACCACCGTAACTGCTTTGCAGGAAGGTGGCAGCTAGCTGAGGCGCCATGCGACCAGCCACTTCGCTCATCGGGCGTAACACGGGCAGGGTCCCGTCCTCTTTCTGGATGGTCTCGTACGCGATGGCTGTGATGTTCTTGTCCAGCAACGTCTCGACCTTGCTGTGACGCGCGGCGGCCAGGTGCAGGAATCCAGCAATGATCTGTCCCTCGCGCAACCATTCCAGTTCGCTTTCGGTAGGACGTACGGCCTTCAGCACCAGGTCAGCTCGTCCATAGACCTCTTCCCCAGAGTAGACAATGTGCCCACCGACCCGCTCATAATGATAGTCGGTGAACCCTGCCGCGAGCCCAGCCTCCTTCTCGACATAGCAGATGTGACCGGCCCGGGTCAGGAGATCTACTCCATAAGGTGTCAGTCCTACTCGCTCCTCCAGGTCCCTTCGCTCTTTTGGGATGCCGATGTTCATCTCAGATTGCCTCCTGTCA
>CAZQXX010000061.1:8696-9760 GCA_964597105.1 uncultured Anaerolineales bacterium | reverse complement strand
TTGCCCGACAGCTGGTGTCGCGAGCGTCCTGCCTCACGCTACCCGGACTGGCCTCTCTCAGTGAGCATCCACATCTGACCGTTGCTCGCCTCAGACGAGGGTCCTCCAGCGGCGCACATGCCAGATAGGGGACATTCAGCACAAGCCTCCGAGCAGCGGGCGCTGACACCGGTCACGTAGCCCATCTTCTCCAGATCCGCCAACATAGCCTCGACGAGTTGCGGCGTTGTATCCAACTCGTGGGCCAAGTCCTCTATCCGGCGAGTGCCCCCCTCTCGCAGTAGCTCCAGCAACCTACTCAACATGCGCTACCTCCCCCTTCACTCGCCTTCGCTGAGTGGACCACTGAGCCACGAAGCTGGCGATCAGACCAGTGATTGGCACGGCCAGCACCAGTCCGGAGCTGCCGGCGAGGGTGCGCACAATCTCCTCAGCGATCGGCTCGCGGTTGATTCGGCGTAAGAGGGGTTCCTGGTATATGGTGAAGGCCAGCATGAGGGGCATAGCCCCGCCCACGTAGGCCAAGAGCAACGTATTGACCATCGCAGCAATGTGGTCAGTGCCGATATTGAGGCTTCTGCGGAAAAGCTCGAACCAGCCTAACTCCCGATTCGCCCTGACTAACTCAAACACGGCGGAGGCCTGTCCCACGCATATGTCATCCAGTACGCCCAGAGAGCCGATGATGATCCCTCCCAGGATGAGCCCGCGCAGCTCAATATCAGCACCGAACTCCATAATCAAGAAGGAGCTCTCCTCCATGCCCAGGCCAGTCAGACGTGTCCAGCTTACAAAGAGCCAGGCCAGCCCTCCGGTCAACGTCAAACTGAGAGCCATGCCTGCTACCGCTGCATGCGCCTTCAGGTTGATCCCGTAGGTCAGATAGGTCGAGACAGAGAGGAGCAGAACAGAACCGACGATGCTCACGCCCACCGGGTCCCGCCCGGCCACGATCTGGGGCAGGACAAAGGAGAAAATGACTGTCAGACTGAACAGCGTGCCCCCCAGCGAGCGCAGGCCCTTCCATCTCCCCACGACGACCACCAGGGTGATGAAGAAAACCA
>CAZQXX010000061.1:5880-8596 GCA_964597105.1 uncultured Anaerolineales bacterium | reverse complement strand
ATCGTTGCCACACACGGAATGAAAAGCATCTGCACCGTCAAGAATGCCAGCGCCGTTGGAGCAGAGAAAGTGGACGCCAATATCGATGCCAACCCCTCACCTTCGGCTTCGCCAAAGAGCACTCCCAGGGTCGCAATGGAGTTCTCCTTGGCGATGAAACTGGTCAGCAGCGCTACCGTCAGCCGCCAGTCAAGGCCCATCAACTGACCCACCGGCTCCAACACCCGTCCGATGCGGGCAAGGAAGCTAGTCTCAACATCGCCCCCAGGCAGCGCGGACAGAGCCCATACCACCACGGAGACAGCCAGGATCAACGTACCCGCCTTGCGGACGAACGAGATACTGCGCTGCCAGACGCGAAGCGCGATAGTGCGCCAGTTCGGCAGATGGTAGAGGGGCAGCTCCATGATGAATGCCGCTCGCTCACCCTGGAAGAAGATCCGGTTAATCACGATACCAGCGACAGCCAGTGTGAGCAGGGCCATAAGGACCATCCCCCAAGAGACGAAGGTGGCCGCAGACCCGAAGAAAGCGGGGGCCAAGAAGGCGATAACTGTCATACGGGCCGTGCAAGGGACCAGGGGAGCAAGAAGGATGGTCAGTAAACGAGCGCGCTCCGATTCGATCACCCGGGAGCCGAGCACGGCAGGGACGTTACAGCCAAATCCAAGGAAGAGGGGCAGGAAAGACTTGCCGTGAAGCCCCATTAGGTGCATGAAACGATCCATCACGTAGGCCGCCCTCGCCAAGTAGCCCACGTCCTCAAGGATAGCCATCACGGCGAAGAAGATAACCAGGATGGGGAGAAACGTCAACATGGCCCCCGCTCCGCCGATGGCGCCATCGGCTAGGAGGTCGACAAGCCAGGAGGGGGCTCCAGCCAGGGCGGTGCGAACAAAGGTCGCGACTGAGTTCACGACATAGGTGTCGAGGAACTCCTGCAACGGAGAGCCGATCGCATAGGTAAGCCAGAACGCCAATCCAAGAATCCCGGCCAATATCACCAGTCCCCACACGGGGTGCGTGGCCCAACGATCCAACCGTTCGGTCAGGCTTATCGGCCCGGTCTTGGGGCGCGTGAGGGCTGCCCGAATCATGCGCCCGATCCATTCATAGCGACCGCTGGCGACGGCGACCAAAGCATCGTCATGCTCTCGAAGCAGGCTATGTAGCGTCTCCCGACGCGTCTCATCGAGAGCGCTGTTCATCATGTCGGTGATTCTCTGGTCGCCTTCCAAGAGCTTCAGCGCGACCCAGCCACGCGGATATGGGTCGGGCACGCGGCCCTCAATCACCTGCTCGACGTCGCGCAAGATGTCCTGATGATCCTCACGAATACGGGGAGGGGTGGGGTTGTAGTCATACTCACCATGAGCCACCTCGTCAACGGTGGCCAGGAGTTCAGGCACGCCGCGATTCCGGGTGGCGACCATAGGGACAACCGGAATTCTAAGGGCTGCTTCAAGCACCTCAGGCTCGATCTCCACACCCTCCTGTTCGGCGACGTCCATCATGTTCAACGCCACGATCACCGGGGCAGGCAATGAGATGAGCTCAGCAACCAGGTAGAGGCTCCGCTCCAGAATAGCAGCATCCACCAGAGCCACGACGACATCCGGGCGCTCCCGGATGATGAACTCCCTGGCGATGACCTCTTCGGCAGAGTTGGCCGTCAAGCTGTACGTCCCGGGTAGATCAACCACCCGGTAATCGGTGTCGCCATATGTAAAGGCGCCCTCTTTCCGCTCGACCGTCTTCCCCGGCCAATTGCCGACATGTTGATTGAGCCCGGTGAGGAGGTTGAATACCGTGGATTTGCCCACATTCGGCTGACCAGCAAGCGCTACCAGCATGGTCCTCCGGTCTGAATCCCGCTCCTCGACCACGCTGTTTTGGCGAGACGAGACCGATTGGAGAGTCACTTCGCCCCCCGCCGCACGTAGACGCGCCTCGCCTCCCCACGGCCCAAAGCGATCCGCGCGTTCCTCACTCGAGCAATAAGCGGGCCTCGACCATAGTTCTGCACAACCGTCACGTCCGCTCCAGGGGTGAAGCCGAGAGCAGTCATACGGCTCAACATCCCATGACCGCCTGCTAGCTCGACAACTTCGCCGTGCTCACCTGCGTGAAGCGCACTCAACGACACGATCTTGTCATCCGATGCGGCCGACGGCCGCGCGCGGTGCTTTCCTAACCTTGATTCCATTCCTAACTGGTCCTCCTGCCTCAAATATCGAGTGAAGAGCTCCGAATCATGATCCCGGGGCAGACGCAAGTAAGGGGCAAGACAGCTCTCACGTGCACCCTCAGCCCTGACAATCCTTACAGCAACCTATGAAATGGAGATGAGATTTACTGATCTCAATCCCTTCTTTTTCGCACAGATCCCGCTTTACCACAGCAATCAGGGGACTGTCAAACTCAATGACTTTCCCGCAATGACGACACGTGAAATGATAATGTGGCTGTTCCTGCACCGCCTCGTAGTGACTATGTCCTTCACCAAGCCGATGCTCTTCAACCAATCCCATCTCCTTCAGGAGCGCAAGCGTGCGGTAGACGGTGGCCAGGCTGAGGTCAGGAGCTTGCCTCCTGGCCCGGTCGTGGATGGTCTCTACCTCGAGATGCTCATCACACGCCTTGACGATATCCAAGATCAAGCGGCGCTGAGACGTCAGGCGCCTGCCAGCCTCTCGGAAGATGTCTCGCAATCCAT
>CAZQXX010000061.1:2857-5780 GCA_964597105.1 uncultured Anaerolineales bacterium | reverse complement strand
AGAGGCGTCCTGTCAACCACAGCAAAAAAGGACGTGGAGTGAGCTGTGCTCCACGTCCTTCTGTAATGATCGTCAATCCACCACAGTGTACCTGTGTGGCTCGAATTCCCTCACGTCATTCGTCGACAGGCACTCGCAGATGGAGGGTTACGCCTCCCGCGCCAGCGTCGCTCCCTTACGTAGCGCTTGCTTGTTCAGCTCGAGCAGGTCACGGTGGCGCTTTGGCAGGTGATCGTCCAGAGCCTGGGCAATGGCATCCAGGCCCACCACACCGGTCGCCTCAGCCAGCGCACCCACACATATCACATTTGCCATCCGTACGTTACCGATGTCGGTGGCCAGATCGCTGGCGGGTACGTAGACTACCTCGATGTCATCGCGCTCGCTCTCGTCTGGAACCATCGAATTGTTGACGACGAGCACCCCATCCGGCTTTACGGCCGGCTCGAACGCCTCCATCGAAGGGATATTGAGCACAATTGCCGCGCTTGGGCGCCGCACCAATGGCGCACCGATTGGCTCATCGGAGACGACAACCGTGCATCGTGCCTTGCCACCTCGCATCTCGGGACCGTAGGACGGAATCCACGTCACGTGCAGACCCTGATCCATCGCGGCATAAGCTAACAACTGTCCGGCGAAGAGCGCCCCTTGTCCCCCGAAGCCGGAAATGATGATCTCCTCTTGCATTGTCGTCTCCCTATTCCTTCTCCATAAGCGCGTGCACGTCATCGCTCACCTTCGTGTCGCCCAGCGGAAAATAGTCCACCATGTGAGTCTTAGCCCACTCAAGCGCCTCCTGCGGTGACATACCCCAGTTCGTATTGCACGTCGATAGTACCTCGACCATGGAGAACCCGAGGCCCTCCAGCTGAGCACGGAAGGCGTTCTTGATCGCCCGCTTAGTACGGCGAATCCCCCGCACGTCAAGGACTGCCTGGCGGGTGACGTACGCAGAACCGGGAAGCCCTCCGATCAATTCAGCCATGCGGATAGGATGTCCAGCCAGGGCCACGTCTCGGCCTGTCGGCGAGGACGTCGTCACCTGACCAGGGAGCGTTGTCGGAGCCATCTGACCCCCGGTCATCCCGTAGATGGCATTGTTAACGAAGATAGTCGTGAACAACTCCCCTCGATTCGCAGCGTGGACGATCTCCGCCGTGCCAATAGCCGCCAGGTCCCCATCACCCTGGTATGTGAAGACGACCGCCCCCGGGGTCACCCGCTTAATGCCCGTGGCCATAGCCGGGGCACGTCCATGGGCCGCTTCTGCGAAGTCCATGTCGAAGTAGTTGTACGCCAGCACCGAGCACCCAACCGGTGCGATCCCAACTGCCCTCTCCCGGACATCGAGTTCGTCCAACACCTCAGCGACCAGACGGTGGATCGTCCCGTGGGTACACCCCGGACAGTAGTGTGTGTCCGCCTCCGTCAAGCTGTCAGGATAGTCATAAACCAGTTCCATGTTTTCGGGAATCTCAACAGTTACCATGTCACGCCCCCTGTCCACCTTCTACTTGAGCAGCTAGCTTCTCGACCTCGGGCAGAATCTCATCGGCCAACGGTATCACACCGCCCATTCGACCGTAGAATTCGACCGGGCAGCGACCTTCGACAGCCAGACGAACATCCTCGACCATTTGTCCAGCGCTCATCTCAACTGTCAGGATGCCTTCCACTTGTTCAGCAAGCTCAGCAATGCGCTGACTGGGGAACGGCCACAGTGTGATCGGACGCAACAGCCCAACGTTCATGCCCTTGTCCCGAGCGTCACGAACCACCGTCTGGCAGATACGCCCCACGGTCCCGAAGGCCACCAGCAGCATCTCAGCATCCTCGGTTTCATATTCGTCCCAACGGACCTCGTTGGCAGAGATCTCCTTCAATTTTCTCTGCAGGCGGAGGTTGACCTCTTCTAGATTCTCAGCCCCCAGATACAAAGAGGTAATCGTGTTGGCCTCACGCCCTTTAGCTCCAGTCAATGCCCAATCGGCCCGCTCTTCGATCGGTCGAACCGGTCGCATAGGTGGGAGCTCCGCCGGCTCCATCATCTGCCCTATCGACCCGTCCGCCACGACGAGCGCTATGGTACGGTACTTCTCCGCCAGGTCGAACGCCAGCACCATGGTGTCGATCAACTCCTGGACGTTGGATGGCGCGAGGACGATCATGTGAAAATCACCATGACCAGCCATCTTCACCGCCTGGAAGTAATCCCCCTGCGACGGCTGGATATTCCCCAACCCAGGACCACCTCGCATCACATTGACCAGAACGACGGGCACCTCGGAGCAGGCGATATAGGATAGCCCTTCCTGCATCAGGCTGATCCCGGGGCTTGACGAAGACGTCATAACCCGAGCACCCGCACAGGCTGCGCCATAGACCATATTGATCGCCGCTACCTCGCTCTCGGCCTGCAGAAACACACGGTCTAGCTCCGGCAAGCGCTTGGACAGATGCTCAAGAGCCTCACTTTGTGGGGTGATCGGATAGCCATAGAAGGCCTCCAACCCCGCACGAACAGCCGCCTCAGCGAATGCCTCGTTCCCTTCTAGAAGTTCTTTTGCCATTGTCTCTCTCCTATGCGGCGACGCGCTCTCGCTTACGCCGGTACACGGTGAAGACCACGTCAGGGCAGATTGTGGCGCACATCGCACACCCGGTGCACTTCTCGGGGTCGGTCACCTCAACCGGGTGATGCCCCTTCACGTTGAACCGATCCTCTGCTAGACGGAGGATCTCCACCGGGCACACAGTCACACACAGGCCGCATCCCTTGCAGCGATCCTCGTTAATCACGATCATTCCTCTTGCCATACCTGTTCACACCTCCATTGGAAGGCGTTGGTGAAGGTTGGTACAGGACCTACCAACGCGCTCAAGTTGAAACCGTAAGCCGACATCTCAACAAGTACATCGT
>CAZQXX010000061.1:1405-2757 GCA_964597105.1 uncultured Anaerolineales bacterium | reverse complement strand
TTGCCTCGAAAGAGCATCTGCCATTCCTCATGACACGCCAACACACGAAAGGCAGATGCTATCAGCGACCGTTGCCTCTTTCCCACGAGACAGTAGAACACCTCGGCTGGTGCAACCAGCCGTCGAGTCAGCGCTGCGATCGTCCGGGAAACATGCCTCGGGTGCTCTGTTGTATCTTGATTGCGGAAAGCGACGGCGGTGAAGGGTAGCCCATCATAGCGAGCGACCAGAGTCCCAGCGTCGCCCACAAACTGACAGTCAGAGGCCAAGGTCATCACATCAGCGATGAAGGCGAAGTCTGTCAGCACTCGCTCCAGCTCGTGCTCCTGCGTTGCCAAAGCCCATTGACGCCACCCCAAAAGGTCACCATCATCGGTGTGGACATCGGCGCCTTGCTCAACATCCAGACTGGCCCACGATGATGCTGCGCTATTCAGCATGCTGCTTGAGATTATACTACTGGCACCGTTGGTCGTCAATCACTCCTGGCTGACGGGATATCCCATTTGCTCCTCGGTCTCCTTCAGCATCGCGTTCAACTCCTGAAGGTATCCAACCAGGGGAGTGTCGGCGACGGCTATTTCGAGAGGCACATCCACGTCGATCGGGACAGCTGTAATGATACTCAGGGTCTCACTAAACGGCACCGTGACCTCGACATCAACAGGAACAACCGTGTCGATGGGCACCGCAAGGTTGTAGGTGGTGAAGCCAAGGTTGACCGGCACGACGACAGTGGTGCTGATAGGGATGACCGTGTTGATGGGCACCGTCACCACTTCGTGGAAAGGGACATCGGTAGACAGGGGGATCTCCTGATCCACCTCCACCGTGTAGAAAAACGTCTCGTCAGCAAGATCCGTGACGAGCCCTCGCGAGCCCACGACGATGTCCCGAGCCGCAGATCTCAGGCGCAGGAACTGAACGAGCACGACGCCGCTCACAAGCAAGGATAGCAGCGTGAGCGCACCCAATAAGATCAAGACAACCACATAACGTCTTCCCATCGAAGGACTCCTTGGTCACAAATTCAAGCGATTGATGCATCGCCGTCAGGTCCCGGTCTGGCTAGAACAGGGGAATCTGCGCCCCCTCTTGCTCGATGATAGGGTCCAGCCCCAGGACCGTCTTGAAGGCATAGCGATCCAGATCACCCTTTTCCATCAAGCGACGAAGGTGACGGAATTTTATGAACTGCCAATCGCCCACCTTGGCCGCGCTGGCCAAGCGAGCGTCGCGCTGCAGCTTCAGGTCAATCAACCGCGCCCGCCCACCAGGCACGACCAGACAACGCTGGGCATCCACCGTGGGCAACCGCCCGCGCACTAAGAAGCGAGCTATTGCCGCTGTAG
>CAZQXX010000061.1:0-1305 GCA_964597105.1 uncultured Anaerolineales bacterium | reverse complement strand
GAGAGAAACGCGCGTAGACACCGTTGACCAGGTCACTCTCGGCCCAGACTTGACGTTCCTCGAGCATGCGGCGAACCGTCGCCTCGACACGATCAGCCAACGTATCCACCGCTTCCGGCGGATCGCTTAGCCACCATGAATCCCCTTCCTCAGCACCCTCCCCGGAGAGCTCCGTGATGGGGGCGGCGCTCAAACCTTGACGGACGACATCTGCGGTGAAAGCCATCGTCGACTCCACATCGTCCAGCGCTGCGATAGAGGGGAGGAGGGTTCTCTCGATCAGGGCGGTGTGAGCCCCGACATGCAGCAGTGGCCTTGTAGTTGGCTCTCCCCGATTCTGTAGCATCTCTACGGTCGCCCGCTTTACCTCATCATTGATCATCCTGCCCTGCAGCGCCTCAGCATCCAGGGGACGCGCCGGCTGGCCCTCGGCCCAACGCCACACCAGGCCGTGGCCAGTCTCCGGCACGTAGCCCCAGCACTGAAGGTCATAACCTGCGCCGCTCGCCGCCAGGCACACGGACGCCAGCAGGGCTTCATCGGTTGACTCGAAGAGGGTGATGAGAGATCCCTCCGCGGTGAGACATGGGCCGACGACTTTCAGGGCCTCTCGAAGTACACGCCAGTGCCAATCCCAATCGAAGCGACGTCTCCGAAGGAAAGGGCGCATTGCACGAGTCTCCGGCGAGTCCCACAACCACGTGGCCCACAGGGCTGACAGAGCCCAGAAGACGCCATCGGGACGAGGAGGAGTGACCAGAATCAACGCCGCACTGCCAGGTGAGACGAGGTCTCGGACCTCACGAGCAGCACGGGCAGCCAGAGCATATCCGTCTCTCTCGTGTAGCAGCAACGAGCGAGGGTCTCTCTCCTGGGCTGCAGATGAGGATGATGCATCACCCTCCAGGTCTTGAAACGCCTGCTCAAAGGAGAACCAGACATTCCGCTCGAGATAGCGAATCGGGATCCGCAGGGTGCGCGGGCGACGGCAATCCTCACCGTAGGCACACAACTTGCTCCCTTGATCAAAACAGTCGATCAGAACGGCTGTCAGGCCCAGCTTAACGGCGGGAGTGACGCTCAGCCCCTCGAGCCGACGGTTGAGGGCCATCAGCGCAGACAGGTTGCGGGGGGTGTAGCAGTTGACCAGCTCGGCGGCGCGGTCTCGAGCAGGATGGTTCGGGGGGGCTGCGCGATTCAACGCGTAGTAGTAAGCCAGTCCCCGTGGCGCAACGGAGCGCGCCAACGCCACGTCATCTCTATCCGTGGGCCCAACCTGCACCCCTCCGCATTCCCGACACCGAA
>CAZQXX010000060.1:10465-14844 GCA_964597105.1 uncultured Anaerolineales bacterium | reverse complement strand
CCGGATACGCACTATCAACTGGGAGCCACATATCTCACATTGGCCCTTTCCGACGCGGAGTCCCCGGCTGCTGATCCCGAGCTGCTCCAGCAGGCGACAGAGGAGTTCGAAGAGGCCCTGGCATTGAGCAAGGACATGCCCGAAGCATTGATCGGGCTGGGAAACGTCTATATGCAGCAGGGGAACTATGATGCGGCAATAGAGATGTTGTTACGAGCCATTGAGTTGGTTCCGGATTCACGCCAAGCATACTATGCCCTGGGTGGCGCGTATGCTCAGAGCGGAGATGTCGGCAAGGCGTGTGAGACGTATCGGGAGTTTGTGTCGCTTGAGCCATCCGAGACGTGGAAGACTCAGGCGGAGCGGGTGATGGCGTCGTTGGGCTGCGAGTAGATGGATTATAGTGTTGGGGTTCGCAATGATTAAGCTTCTTATGTCCTGGGACATTCGAGCGGGTCTCGAGGACGAGTACTTCACCTTTGTGATGGAGGAGTTCGCACCAGGGCTGCTGGAACTAGGGATTCGCCCTACAGACGTATGGTACACGGCCTACGGCGATCATCCGCAGATTCTGGCAGGCGGCGTTGCCGAGGATATCGGGAGCTTGCGTAAGGCGCTCGCATCCCGGGAATGGCGTGACCTGAAGCTGGAGTTGTTGACGTACGTCACCAATTACGACGAGAAGATGGTGCCTGCCAGCGGGGGATTCCAGCTCTAGGAAGAGATTGGCGGAGCCAGAAAGAGAAAAGCAGGCGTGGTCAAGATGACCACGCCTGCTTGGTTCTGGAGACTGCTTAACGCAGGTTAGCTTAGTCGCCGATCGACGTGTCGCTGCTGGCCTCGGATGACTTGTTGTTGTTCTCGGATGAGTCCGAGGATCTCTTGGTGGTTCCCGGGGTCGCAGTGGGCGACTTAGCTCGGTTGTCCGTGACGTAAAATCCCGATCCCTTAAAGATGATGCCCACTGGCTGAATCAGGCGGTGAACCTCACCGCCGCACTCTGGGCATTCTCGTATCGGCTCATCTTCCATATGCTGTCGGCGTTCAAAGCGCACACCACAGCTTTCGCATTCGTATTCGTACAATGGCATAATGATGGAACCTCCCCTATACTCTGCCAATCACCAATTATAGTCCAAACTCCTGGAATTGGCAAGCAATTTGTGGAAGGTTGGAAGCTGCGCGGCGACACATGCCCTACCAATCCTCTCGAGCGGCCTCCCATTCTTGCGGGGTGTTAACATTGCGGAAAGAGATGAGGCGGGGATCGAGGGCTGTCACCTCCTCCGGTGCCACGTAACGGACGCGCACTGCAGGGAAGAAAGAGATGACTCGACGCTTTCCGGCGCGGATAGCTGCTTCCATAGCCGGGATACACGTACGCCGGTAAGCGGCATGGAGCGGCTCGACGTGTTCTCCACGGCGAAGAAGCGCGACGTCGAAGCCATCCGACCACGTGGCGAACGCTCGGAGAAGCTCGGGCTTCAAGAACGGCATGTCGCAGCCAACTGCCAGGCTTAGCGGATGAGAGGCCGCTCGGAGCCCTGCGTGGAGGCCTCCCAGGACGCCCACGCCAGAGAAGATGTCTTGCACAATGGGGATACCGAAGCCCGAATAGGCTGCCACATCTCCGGAGACGATCAACACCTCGCTACACACAGCCCTTACGCGCTCGATGACAATCTGGATCAGTGGGCGTCCATCGAGCTCAAGAAAGGCCTTGTCACGGCCCATACGTCGGCTCGCTCCCCCTGCCAGTATGAGGCCAGTCAGGTCAGTTCTGGACCGTTCCTGGTGCATCGCTGAAGAGACGTTCCTCCACTTCCTTCAGTCGGTCGATGCCCTTTATCTCGTACGGGAGCAGCGGCATCTTCGTGATCTCGAGGGTATCGCCGTACTCGTCCTCGAGGATCTGAACATAGGGTTGCTGCATCTGCCTTCTCCGTTGGAGGAAGTCGCACTCGGCATCCATGACAAGATGGTTGATGACCAGGTGCTGGATGTCAAGACCGTGTTCCTCCAGGCTTCTCTTCACGCGACGCGTCTGGTAGACTCCCAGCGCCTCGGGAATGGTCACCAGGACGAACCCTGTGTTTGCCGGATCGGTGAAGAACTCAATCACCTCCCGGGCCAACTCCCCCCAGCTTTCGATCAGCTCCGTGAAAGGGGTCCTCGATAGACTGAACCTGTCTCGCACCTCCATGTAGACTCTGGGGGCGGTGCGCAGGTGCTCGATGAAGCGACGAGGCAGGTTGAGCAACCTCAGTGTGTCGCCAGCTGGTGCCGTGTCCCAGACGATCACGTCGTAGCGTTCCTCTCGGATGCGCTCCAGGATGTAATCCAGCATGAACTCCTCCTGGATGCCCGGCGCCATGGCGACGTAGTCCACCAGTTCATCGTAAGGAAGGTCGACGAGGGCTGAAGCAGCTTCGTAGACCTCGGGTCCGAATTTCTCCTTCCAGCGCTCCATCACCTCGTCGGGATCGATCTCCAAGGCAAAGAGATCGTCGACTCCGGGAATTGCTTTCTCGTGGGGGCCGATCTCCACCTCGAAGATATCGGAGAGCGATGGTGTGTAGTCGCTGGTGATGATCAGCGTTCGCTTACTTTCTGTGGCGAAATGGAGGGCCGCAGCGGCCGATGTGGTTGTCTTCCCTACGCCGCCCTTGCCACCGAACATGAGTACCTGCTTGTCCGTCTGATCCAAGGCTGCAAGTGTCATTTCGTGATCTCAGTTCAACTAGATCTGCTCAGTCTACTGCTAACCCTCGCGAGGAGCAGGAATGTGACCAGTGAGCTCTTCGGCCTCGCGCGGAGCGCATGTCACGTGCTGCTGTATCCTTCTCTTCTATTGTCACACAAAACGTCCCGGCCCACAACTGGAGCCGGGATGTGATGCCTGGTACGGCCAGACAGGCTTTGGTTCCGGTCTAGCCTCCCCAGGGCATGTTGGCGTATTCCTCGAACGCTGTGTCGTGAAGCTTCTTGAAGAACTTCGCGTGACCTCGCTCCCATCGCGCCAGCTTCCTGAGAGCCTCCTGAGCCTCGCCATCGGCCTTCTCAGCCGCCGACTCGTAGAACTCGACGAAGTCACGCTCGATGAGGTAAGCCATGCGGAGTACCGATAGGTCGGGCACCATCGATTCTGCGACGGTCTGATCGAGCATTTCGGACGCAGCACGCTCGGAGAACAAGCCCTTTGCTTCGAGATTGATGTCGGCAGCCGCCGACGGTTCATCGACATCGAGCGCTTCGAGCAGGCCTTCGATGAACTCGATGTGTTGCTGCTCTTCACGTGCCAGACGCTGGAAGGCCCCCACGACGCCCGCGTGCTGCATTCGCTCGGCGTTCTGGGCGAAGAATCGCTTGCCTTCGTGTTCTCGCTGAAGAGCGTACTGGTAGATCTTGCGAATGTCCATGGTTCGCCTCCTTCGATGTGGGTCGTGATCTCAGCTCTGGATTACCGGTTCAACCTTGACGGCACACACTTTGTACTCCGGGATCTTCGCCGTAGGATCTAGAGCAGAATTTGTGAGCTCATTCGCTGCTGCCTCGGCGTAATGGAAGGGGATGAAGACGACGCCACGACGAATATGAGGTGTAATCCGTGCGGTCAGCTCGATCGCGCCACGCCGGCTTGCGACTCTTACGCGCTCATTGCCGTTCAGGCCGATCCGTGCTGCGTCCTCCGGATGAAGCTCGACATAGGCTTCTGGTGCTTCCTGCTCCAGCTTCTCCGAGCGGCGCGTCATGGTGCCAGTATGCCAGTGGAACATCATGCGTCCAGTGGTCAGGATGAAAGGATACTCATCGTCCGGCAGCTCCACGGCTTCCTTGAACTCGAGGGCGTGGAAATGACCGAGGCCTCGACTGAACTTGCCCTTGTGCAGATATGGGGTGCCAGGGTGTTCGTCCGAAGGCACCGGCCACTGGAGGTCTCCCTCTCTCTCGAGTCTCCCATAGGATACTCCGCCATAGATGGGAGTGAACGCGGCAATCTCGTCCATCACTTCCTCTGCCGAGGTGAAGTCGAAGCCCGAGGCGCCCATTCGCTGGGCCAGGAGACACAGGATCTCCCAGTCCGCCTTTGCATCACCGACCGGTTCGATGGCCTTCTGCACCCGCTGCACCCGCCGATCGGTGCCGGTGAACGTGCCATTCTTTTCAGCGAAAGAAGCAGCCGGTAGGACGACGTCAGCCAGCTCGGCTGTTTCGGTTAGGAAGATATCCTGCACCACCAGGAAGGGGACTTCCTGCAAGCACTTTCGTACATGGTTGACGTCCGGGTCGGAGAGCATCGGGTTCTCCCCCATCACGTACAGGGCCTGTGTTTTCCCGCTACAGGCTCCATCGACCATCGCGGTCACTGTCATCCCGAC
>CAZQXX010000060.1:0-10365 GCA_964597105.1 uncultured Anaerolineales bacterium | reverse complement strand
TTACTCTGGGCATATATGCGTGCTGCTTCCCGGAGCTTGTCGGCGGGGATGCCGCTGATCTCCTCTACCCGCTCCGGCGTGTAGGTGCTCACGAGCTCGCGGAGCTCCTCATAGCCCTCAGTTCGCGTCTCTATGAAATCCTGATCTTGGAGACCCTCGCCGATAATCACGTTTATCAAACCGTTGATCCAAGCCACGTCAGTGCCTGGACGCGGTTGCAGGTAGAGATCAGCGAGACGAGCAATGTGGACGCGCCGTGGATCCACGACGATGATTCGCGCGCCGCGTTCCTTGGCTTCCATCACGTGGCTGGCCACCAGAGGATGAGCCTCGGAGGTATTGGATCCAGTGATCAGGAAACAGTCGGTGTGCTCGCTGAACTCAGGAACGGAGTTGGTCATTGCCCCACTACCGAACGCGGCGACCAGACCGGCCACCGTGGGGGCATGTCAGAGGCGGGCGCAGTGATCGACGTTGTTCGTCTTGATCACCGCGCGGGCCAGCTTCTGGATGAGATAGTTCTCCTCATTGGTGCACTTGGCCGAGGCCAGGAAGCCAATGGTGTCCGACCCGAACTGGTCGCGGCCATGGATAAGCTTCTCCGCGATCAAATCGAAGGCTGCGTCCCAAGTCGTCTCCTCGAACTCAGCCGAGGGACCATCCCCCCGTCGCACGAGGGGCTTTGTCAGTCGATCTGGATGATCGACAAAGGAAGCAGCGTTCCAGCCTTTGATGCACAACCCTCCCCGGCTGATGGGATGCTCCTTGTCGGGCAGGACGCCGATAATTTCATTGTCCAGCATCTGCAGGTAGAGCTTGCAGCCGGCACCGCAGTAAGGGCACGTCGTGAGGACGTTTCTATATGTCATCGGATCGTCACCTCCAGATCCACTTTTTCCGACCGCAATGGACCTTCATCGAATGTCACAGCCAGCGGCGGCAGCATCTCCAAATCAGTTCCTGGCTCATATCCGAGCAACTCGCTGACGTCCTGTCGGATCAGTTCATAGAGCACTGTCAGCGGGATGTGGGCGGGACAGGCGAGTTCACACTGACGGCAGGCCACGCACCGCCCGGACATATGCATTGCTCTGATGAGGTGGAACATGGGGAAGGGGGGAGCTAGCTGTCCGGGCTCCACCCACAATGGATCCTCCAACGCGCAGGATTCACAGAAGCATTCGGGGCAGATGTTGCGGCAACCATAGCACTTGATACATTTCTGGAACTGCTCTTTCCAGAATGCTCGTCTTTCCTCCAGCGACATCGTCCTGTAGTCCACAACCAAAGGATGGGGTGCCGCGCCCTCTGTGGGCGTCCCCAACTGTTCTGCGCGAGGCCAAGGCGCGAGGTCGGGAAATGGTTCGGCACAATGGCATTCTTCGGCTTCCTCAGCGGTGCAGGCCACGCCAATCAGGAATAGATGATCGGGCTGGACCTGTTCCCGCTTCGCCATCTCCACTAATGCGCGGACGTCACAACCCCGCACAACGATCCCAAGATCGGCATTTGGATGGCGCTTCTGCAACGTTGAGATGATCTTTGCCAGAGGATAACGAGGTTCCAGAACCAAGCTGGAGAGATCGTCATCGTCCTGAAAGAGATAGGGCGCGGTCCCGACCTCTGTACGCCGCAAGGCCAGCACACCATCCAGGTCGGACAACGCCCTGGAAACGTGTTGGCGGACTTCCTCGATCAACGTGGTTCTATCACTCATCTCCTTCTCCCATCTCGTGCTCGAGTGGCCCCAGGGCGCGAACTGTGTCCACGAATTCCTTTGTCACCTTCGCAAACTTCGGTGCCTCAGCTGACGAGACCCAGTCCAGCCTGAAGCGATCGGGGTTGACGCCCACGTAGCCCAGCAGATTCTGCACGAGGGGCATACGCTTGGCGGTGCGGTGATTGCCGTCGATGTAGTGGCAATCCCCAATGTGACACCCGAGCACCAGCACCCCGTCGGCGCCAGCACGGAAGGCTCTCAACACCATCTCGGGCGACACTCTGCCAGAACACATGACCCTGATCGGCAACACGTTGGCCGGGGACGGCATGCGGGCTATGCCCGCGCTATCAGCCCCGGCGTAGGAGCACCAGTTGCAGAGGAAAGCAACGACCTTTGGCTCGAAATTCTCACTCATTCCGTTCATCTCCTGACGCCTCACGCTGGACACCTTTCGCCAGCAGCGGCGGGCGGCAATGTGTATCGCGCTAGGCTACCGTACCATCTCCAACAACCCATCGATCTGGGCCACGATTTCCTCGTCGGTGAAGTGGAGCTCAACCATCGCACCAGATGGGCAGGCAGCGACACACGTGCCGCACCCGTGGCATAGCGCGGCGTTGACCTCTGCTTTGTCATTGCCATTGAACTTGACAGCAGCATAGGGGCAGGCCAGGATGCACTCGCCGCATCCCACGCACTTATCCTCTATCACCTCTGCCACTATGGGAGAGATGGTGACCTGGCCCTTGTTAAGCAGCTGAATTGCCTCCTGGGCGGCATCTCCCGCGTGGGCCACGGTGTCGGGTATATCCCGGGGGCCCTGACAAGATCCAGCCAGGAATACTCCGGCCGTGCTGGTCTCAACGGGGCGCAGCTTGGGGTGAGCCTCCGCAAACCAGCCGTCGGCTGTGCGTCCCAGCCCGAAGAGATTGGCCACCACGCCTGTCTCCGCCCGCGGCTCAATGGCGGATGCCAAGATTACCATGTCGACATCGGCAGCCACCAGGCTTCCCAGGCCGAGATCCTCACCTTTGACGTGCAACTTGCCGTCCTCCAGTACCGTCACCTCGGCCCCGCGGCCGTGCACAAACGTGACTCCCTCTTCCTGCACCCGCTGGTAGAACTCCTCGTAGGCCTTGCTGGAGGTGCGCATATCCATGTAAAAATCGTACACCTCGGCCCCGGTCTTGTCGCGGATCTGGTGGGCATGCTTGAGGGAATACATACAGCAGAAGCGAGAGCAGTACGCATGGGCGTTCTCGTCGCGGCTGCCGACGCAATGGATGATCGCGACTCTCTCGGGTACCTTTCCCTCGCTGGTCAGAATCTCCCCCTCGGTAGGCCCACTGGCGCTGGTCAGTCGTTCGAATTGAAGCCCGGTGAGGATGTTGGGAGACTCTCCGTAGGAGTACTGAGGCAGCTGCGCGGGATCCCACATCTCAAAGCCTGTGGCAACGATGACGGTGCCGACCTGCACGTCGAGCAGTTCATCTTCCTGCTCGTAGTCGACGGCACCGGTGGGACAAAGCTTGGCACACGCCCCACAGCGACCATCGCGCTGGAAGTAGATGCAGTGCTCCGTGTCGAGAACCGGCACGTTTGGGACGGCCTGAGAGAAGGGGCGGTAAATCGCTTTCCGCTCGCCCATTCCAGCCTCATAGGCGGTATCGATGACTTTCGCGGGGCACTTCTCCTGGCAGAGGCCGCAGCCTGTGCACAGATCCTCATCAACGAACCGGGCCCGTTTGCGGATGCGGACCTGGAAGTTGCCGATATACCCGGAGACGTCCTCCACCTCGCTGTAGGTGAGGAGTGTGATGTTGGGATGCCGACCGGCATCCATCATTTTCGGTCCAAGTATTCAGGTGCTACAGTCGAGGGTTGGGAATGTCTTGTCGAGCTGAGCCATGCGGCCCCCGATGGAGGGCTCTTTCTCGACCAGATAGACGTGGTAGCCTGCCCCTGCGATGGACAAGGCAGACTTGATGCCAGCGATTCCCCCGCCCACGACGAGGGCAGCCTCCGTCATCGGCTCCTGGCGCGCCTCGAGGGGACGGTGATAGGCGACCCGGGCGACGGCCGCTCTGGTCAGCCGTTTGGCTTTCTCTGTGGCCTTGTCCCTATCCTTGACAGCCCAGGAGACGTGCTCGCGGATGTTGGCCATCTCGAAGAAATAGGGGTTGAGTCCGGCCTCCTGGAGGGCGCGCTGGAAGGTCGGTTCGTGCATACGTGGTGTGCACGAGGCCACCACCACCCGGTTCAGACCATACTCCCGGATGTCCTCCTGAATGGTATGCTGGCCGGGCTCGGAACACATATACTTGTGCTGTCTGGCGACGACGACGCCGGGTAGATCGCTGACCATCTGCACCACATCCTCCACATCTACTGTGGCAGCGATGTTGACCCCGCACTCACAGACGTAGACGCCTATACGAGAATCTTCCATTTCATGAACTCCCGATGCTATATCTCCCCTTAAGCCAATGTCGTGGATATCGGAGGTCGCCGACGCAGTTTATGTGGTTGCGCGTCGGTCTCGGTCGGCAGCCTCCGTTTGATCGCCATCGACGAGTCTCCTGGCACGCTGCGGCGCGGTTGGGATGGTGGAAGCAGCGACGAAGCCGCCCTGCCGTATGTCCAGGGTCTCTCTCATACCGGGAACAGCATACCCTCCTTCTCGGAGGGCATGCTCGCGGTATGCTCGCACGTTGTCCGTCTTCGGTCTAGATCATATGACCGTCCGTCATCTCATCAAGTGCCCCACTGCTACTCGCGACCATCGACTGCCTCAACCCTCACGGCACAGACCTTGTACTCCGGAATCTTGGCTACAGGATCGAGAGCGGGGTTGGTGAGGAAGTTGACGGCCGAATCCGGATAGTGGAAGGTGGCGAAGATCAAGCCAGGGGGTACGCGGTTGGTGACCTGCGCCTTGGCGACGATCTCCCCACGGCGCGAGGCGACCTTCATCATTCCGCCCTCTTCAATACCCCGCTCCTGAGCGTCGGTGGGATTGATCTGGATCTCGGCTTCGGGGTACATAGCCTTCAGGTTCTTCGCGCGACGCGTCATCTCACCGCCATGCCAGTGATAGAGCACACGACCGTTGGTGAGCATCAGCGGATATTCCTCATCGGGCAGCTCGTCTGGTGGCGCGTGATCGACTGCTTCGAAGTGTCCGACTCCGCGACTGAATCTACCCACGTGGAGAATGGGAGTCCCCGGATGCTCCTCCGTAGGAACCGGCCACTGGAGTTGCTCGCCGTCGTTCAATCGCTCGTAGGTGATGCCGCCGTAGATCGGGGTGAGGGCATTGACCTCGGCCATCACGTCGTCTACCGACGCATACTGCCATCCGGCGTGAGGGGCTTCCTCGCGAGGATCTGCCGCGTCCATGTCGATCAAGCGTTTGGCCAGCTGCGTCACGATCCAGGTATCATCCTTCGACTCCCCGATAGGCTGGATGGCCTGCCGCACCCGCTGTACACGACGCTCCGTGTTGGTGAAAGTCCCTTCCTTCTCCGCAAAGCTGCAGGCAGGGAAAATCACATCGGCCAGCTGTCCCGTCTCGGTCACAAATATATCCTGGATCACGAGGAACTCCGTGCGCTCGAGGGCGCGGCGGACGTGATTCAGGTCGGGATCGCTGGTCATCGGGTTCTCCCCAATGACATAAAGACAGCGGACCTCACCTGCTTCCGCGGCGTCGAGCATCTCGGTGACGGTCAGGCCTACGTCATTCGACAGGGGGACGCCCCATGCCCTTTCGAATTTCTCCTGAACAGCCGGATCGGTCACGGATTGGTACCCGGGGTAGACGTTGGGCAGACTGCCAAGGTCACAGGCCCCCTGCACGTTGTTCTGACCGCGGAGGGGATTGACGCCGCCGCCCGCGATGCCCATATTGCCAAGGACCATCTGCAGATTGGCGCAGCTCATCACGTTGCCTACGCCGACGGTGTGCTGCGTGATGCCCATCGCATAGAGGAGTGCTCCGGGTCGATTCTCCGCCATCATGCGGGCTGCCTTCTCAATATCCTCCGCAGGGACGCCCGTAATCTCACTGGCTACTTCTGGCGGGTACGCCTCGACGGTCTCCTTCAACGCCTCGAAGCCCTCGGTGCGCTCGGCGATGAAGCCCTCGTCGTGCCAACCCTCGCGGATGATGACGTGCATCAGCCCGTTGAGCAAGGCAATATCCGTGCCTGGTTCGTGCTGGAGGTACAGGTCGGCGTAATCAGCGACGTCAATGCGGCGCGGATCCGCCACGATAAGCTTGGCGCCACGCCGTCGTTTCGCAGCTCTGACTCTGATCCCGATGACGGGATGCTGCTCTGTCGTGTTGCTGCCGATAATGAAGATGCAGTTGCTCTCCTCGGTGATGTCCCGAATCGAGTTTGTCATCGCGCCACTGCCGAAGCTTGTCACCAGACCGGCGACAGTAGCGCTGTGTCAGAGACGGGCACAGTGGTCGATGGTGTTGGTCATCATCAACTGGCGCGTGAACTTGCTGAACAGGTAGTTCTCCTCGTTGGTGCATTTGGCAGAGGCGAGCATAGCGAAGGCATCGGCGCCGCTTTCTGCCTTGACATCAGCGAATTTGTGAGCTGTCAGATCGAGTGCGGTCTCCCAGTCGGTCTCGATGAACGAATCGGGGTTGATCGTCGGCTCGCCGGCGCTACCCTGGTCTCCGTCGTAGACTCTCCATGCGCCGTTCTCAACTCGGTCCTCGACGTCGGTCAACCACTTGGCACGCACCAGCGGGCGCTCCAAGCGGTCCGGGTGATGGATGAAGTCGTAGCCGTAGCGCCCCTTCACACAGAGTGACATCCCGTTGACGGGGGCATCCTCGGCGCTGGTCACGCGCACAATCTCCCCGTCGCGCACGTTCAGATCGAGGCTGCATCCCACGCCACAGTAGACGCAGGTGGTGCGTACTTTCTCCGCCTGACCGAGCCATTTCTGGTCGACGCTCATCTTGTCGAACAGGGCTCCCGTTGGGCAATAGGCGACGCACTGTCCGCAGCTTTCACATCCGGCATCGAGCATCAGCTGATCCGCGCCAGCAACGAGCCGGGTCTCGAAACCGCGGTCGGCAAAGCTCCAGACGTCGCGGTTCTGAATTTCCTGACACGCTCGGACGCAGCGACTGCAGAGGATGCACTTGTTCCGGTCGATGAATATGAACGGGTTGGGGTCAGGGTCGATCTCGTAGCGGAAGCATCCGCCGTTGGACGTGGGCTCCGGCACCCCGTATTCTGCGGCGAGATCCTGCAATTCACAGGCACCGACGACCTGGCATGAACAGCCGAGGCAGCGAGCCGCCTCTGCGACGGCGGCCTCTTCGGTGAAGCCGCATTCCACCTGCTCGAATGTGCAGACGCGGTGGGGCAATTCGAGCTCGATCTGTTCCTGGCGTTCGGCCTTCTCGACGTCAGCGAAGAAGCCCTCCGGCGTCTCATCGCCGCGAGTGGTGCCCCAGCGCTCTGGCAGGCCGACTACTTCTTCGCCGCGCATGTACTGATCGATGCTAACAGCTGCTCGACGACCGGCCGCGACCGCCTGAACGGCGACATCGGCACCGGTAACGGCGTCGCCGCCAGAAAAGACCCAGGGTATAGAGGTCTGCAGGGTCTCCTCGTCGACCTCGATGGTTCTCCAGCGTGTCAACTCGACATCGCAATCTGCGACGCACGAGGGATCCACAACCTGACCGATGGCCATGACCACAGCGTCGGCCTCAATGGTGAACTCTGAGTCCTCAATGGGAATGGGGCGGCGTCTGCCACTCTCGTCGGGCGGGCCGAGCTCCATGCGGGTGCTGGTCACGGTGACCGAGTCGTCAGACTCTTCGAAACCGACCGGCGACGCCAGGAAATGGAACTCGACTCCCTCTTCGGCAGCGGCCTCGACCTCGACGTCGAGGGCGGGCATCTGCTCCCGAGAGCGTCGGTAGAGGATGGTGACCTCGTCGGCCCCCAGTCGGACCGCCGTGCGTGCGACGTCGATGGCGGTGTTACCACCCCCAACCACCACCACGCGATCCCCCAGCACCACTTCTTCGCTGCAGGCAATGGCCTCGAGGAACTCGACCCCACCCAAGACACGATCGGCGTCCTCACCGGGGATGCCTACCATACGCGATTGCTGAGCGCCGATGGCGAGGAAGACAGCGTCGTAGTCCTCCTCCAGGTCTTCCACCGTGACATCCTGGCCTAGCGCCGTATTGCACTGGATATCGACTCCCAGGGCGGTGATTGTCGCTATCTCGGCGTCCAGATCCTCGTGGGGCAGACGGTAGGCAGGGATACCGTAGCGCAGCATCCCTCCCGGTCTCTCGTGGGCCTCAAAGATGGTCACTTCATGCCCCTGCCGGCGCAGGTAGTACGCAGCCGACAGGCCGGCTGGCCCGGCTCCGACAATTGCGACCCGGTATCCGGTCTCCGGCGCCACCTCGGGAAGGTACGGCTCGTCGTTCTCGAGGTCTTGCTCGGCGGCGAATCGCTTCAGCACACAGATCGAGGCCGCCTCGTCAAAGTCGCCGCGCCGGCACTGGTCCTCGCAGGGGGCGGGACAGACAGATCCCAGTGCGAGGGGGAGGGGGATGGTGTCTTTGATGATCCGGATAGCCTCAGCATAGTCCTTGTTGGCGATGCGATTGATGAAGCCGGGGATGTCGCAGCCAGCGGGACAAGTGACCTCACATGGCCCGTAGCAGTCGCCACAGTGCTCTGAGATCAGCATCTCAAGTGTGAATCGTCGGGTCTCTCGCACGATGGCGCTGTCGGTATCGACTACCATACCGTCGGCGATGGGCGTCGTGCACGCCGTCTGCAGGCCCTTCATGCCTTGCACCTCTACCACGCACATACGGCACGCGCCCACGTTCGTCAGGTCCGGGTGGTGACAGAGGGTGGGAATCTCGATACCTACTGAACGCGCAGCCTCCAGGATCGTACTACCCTCCGGGGCTGTCACTCGTCTATCGTTTATGGTCAGCGTTACACTCATGAGTTCTACTCCTGCTACTCTGCGATGACGGCGTCGAATTTGCAGACCTCGTAGCACGCCCCACAATGAATACAGAGGTCCTGGTCGATCTGATGCGGTTCTCGTCGCTCACCGGTGATAGCATCCACCGGGCAATCGCGG
Organism: uncultured Anaerolineales bacterium; assembly: GCA_964597105.1. Taxonomy (GTDB): domain Bacteria; phylum Chloroflexota; class Anaerolineae; order B4-G1; family B4-G1; genus SKLM01. Next base: position 1,487 of record CAZQXX010000060.1, on the reverse strand, counting down.
GCGCAGAGCCCACACCCGGTGCATGCTTCGGGATCGATGGTATAGGTGAGCAGATTCAGACAGGTCTTGGCGGGACAGGTCTTGTCGACGATGTGAGCCCGATATTCGTCCTCGAAGTGCATGATCGTGGAAAGCACAGGGGACGGGGCCAGCTGGCCAAGGGCACAAAGAGACCCGTTTTCCATTCCACTGGCGATGCGTCGAATCTCGTCAAGGTCCTCCAGCTCCCCTTGCCCGTCCGTGATGCGCTCCAGAATCTCCAGCATGCGGGTGCTGCCGACGCGGCACGGCGGGCACTTGCCACAGCTCTCGTCGCAGACGAACTGGGTGAAATACCGGGCGAACTCCACCATGCAAGTTGAATCATCGGCGACGATCATACCGCCCGAACCCATCACCGATCCAGCTTCGGTTAGAGAGTCGAAGTCGACCGGCGTATCGAGGTGTTCTTCCGGCAAGCAACCGCCCAGAGGCCCTCCGGTCTGAACCGCTTTGAACTCACCGTCTCCCTGGATACCGCCTCCCACGTCGTAGACGATCTCGCGCAGGGTGATGCCCATCGGCACCTCGATCAGACCGGTACGGTTGACCATGCCGGTCAGGGCGAAGACGGCGGTGCCCGGGCTGTTCTCCGTTCCGATGCTGCTGAACCAGTCAGCTCCCATGCGGATGATGCGGGGGACGTAAGCGTAGCTCTTCACATTGTTGATGTTGCTGGGCTGGCCCCAGAGGCCCGATACCGCGGGGTAAGGCGGCCGAGGCCACGGGTGTCCCCGCTCGCCCTGGATAGAGGCCATCAGAGCGGTCTCCTCACCGCAGACAAAGGCGCCGGCGCCTTCCTTGACGATGATGTCCATATCGAAGCCAGAACCCAGGATATCCTCGCCCAATAGCCCTTCTTCTCTGGCCTGATCGAGGGCGATATTCAGCCGTCGGACAGCCAGCGGGTATTCAGCGCGGCAGTAGATGTAGCCTTGCTCAGCGCCGATGGCATAGGCGGCAATGACCATCCCCTCGATGACCGAGTGAGGATCCCCCTCCAGGACGGAGCGATCCATAAACGCGCCTGGGTCGCCCTCGTCGGCATTGCAGATGACGTACTTGGGCCAGCTCTGGGTCTGTCGGGCGAATCGCCACTTCAAGCCAGTGGGGAATCCGGCTCCTCCGCGCCCGCGCAGTTTCGAATCGAGCACCTCCTGGATGACGGCCTCTGGCGCCATCTCGGCCAGAACCATCTTCAGCGCTTGATAGCCATCGAGCGCCAGGTAATCGTCAATGGACTCGGGGTCGATCAAGCCACAGTTGCTCAGGACGATCCGGAGCTGCTTCTCGTGGAACGAGGTCTTCTCTTGTGTCTCCGGATCGACGAAGCTGAGCGACTGGAGCATATAACCATTACTTGTCCTGGTTGTGGGATCTACCTGGCCGACGATCACGCTGTCCTCAAGGGATGCATCGTCGAGGTAGGAGGCGAAAATCTCAGGCAC
>CAZQXX010000059.1:11328-14874 GCA_964597105.1 uncultured Anaerolineales bacterium | reverse complement strand
GAACGCTAATATACTATAATATACGCTATCTGTCAAGCAGCTACAACCTCCTCCGACATCCTGACGGGCCCCCGAGGGAGATCGACGCACGCTGGCTCATCCCCTGCAGTACGTGAACGGTACCCGGGCTCTGATAGAACTCAACGCTCGCCTGCCAATTGGAGGACAGAGGCTTCGCAGTGCGCAGACCACGATCGTGTCCGACGTGAGCCAGACAGCCCAATTCCAAAGCAGCAAGAGGAAACGCTCAGTCAAGACGCTGACTCAACGTACGTGCCGCGAGAGCTACAACGAGGATCCCCATCACAGTGATGGCGGCAGCGTGCTGCCATAGCTCCCCGAAGCCAGCCCCCTTGAGCGTCACCGCACGGATGATTGTCAGGTAATGACGGAGAGGGACGACCTGCGCGACTGTCTGCAGCGTAACTGGCAGATTCTTGATAGGGACCAGATAGCCCGAAAAGGCCATGTCCACCATCGCGAGGACAAAGACAAGCAGAATCGCCTGCTGCTGGGTACGAGCTACTCCAGAGATGAGCATGCCGTAGCCAATCTCCACCGCCACGAAGATGAGTGTGAGGACAAGAAGCAGCGGCAATGAGCCTCTCATCGGAATCCCAAATCCGAAGACGGTCACGCCAAACATGAATGAGAAGTTGAGCATTCCCACGATCAGCGCGGGAATCGCTTTACCGACGACCAGCTCGAGACGTCGTAGCGGCATCACAATGAGTTGCTCCAGAGTCCCCAGCTCACGCTCTCGAGCTATGCCGATGGAGGCGACAGCCAGAGTCACCTGGTACACAATGAAGCCCACCTGAGCAGGGAGCGTGAACAACTTGATATCAAATGTGGGATTGTACCGTACGGCGGTACGCAACTCGATCGGAGACGACCGCGCCTCCGGATGGTACTCGAGGGGCTGCCGCGCCACCTGGACGAGCGCATCGCGAGCCGCTCCGAGCGCGATATCGGCGACCAGATCATTGCTCCCGTCAGCGATGACTTGAACGACGGCACTCTCGGACGGGCGTTCGATAGCAGCCTGAAACCCCCGTGGGATGACGACGACAAGGATCGCGTCTCCGTCATCAAGGAGCTGCCGGGCTTGTTCCAGCGTGCGGGCAACGTAGTGAATCTCGAGCTCTTCCCTATTGCCCAGACACACCATGATCCGACGACTCATACGGGTCCGATCGTTGTCAAGGACAGCCACACGTAGATCATCGATGCTCGACGTCGTCGCCCTGGCCAAGAGCACCAATTGCAGAACGGGTAGGGTGAGGATGAAGCCCGCCATGACCCAATCGCGACGCAACTGGATAAGCTCCTTCCACACCAGGTTGCGGATCCGCGCGATCATATTCAGGACGGAGAGTGGTCAGCGAATCGAGTCCTCATATGAGGGATCTCAGGCAAGCTTCTTGTCGAACAACCGAAGACTGATAACGAGGCAAACCGCCCCAATGCCCACCAGAGCAAGTGCCGGACGGCCCAAAGCAGCAACCCCAACGCCCTTAAGGAAAAGGGCACGCGATATGGTGATGAAGTGCGTCGAGGGGAGAATGTAGGCGAAAGCCCGGGCGATTGGCTCCTCCGCCACAGGGCGGAGGAGGCCAGAGAGGAAGAAACTCGGGATAAAGAAGATCATCAAGACGAGGAACATCGCTGTCTGCTGATTACGCACAAAGCTGGCAACCACCAAGCTGATCCCCATGCTGGCAATCAGATAGTCAGCGGTGAGCAGCAAGAAGATGAGCAGATTGCCCTGAAACGGAACGTCGAACCAGAGGGTGGCCACGGCACAAGCCAGCACACCGCTGATGACACCGCTAACAGTGTACGTCAACAGTTTGCCAACGAGGTACTCGGAGCCTCGCACGGGCGTCGCGATAAGGCTCTCGAGGGATCCCATCTCCTTCTCTCTGGCCAGCGCCAGAGCAAGAGCTAAGGCAGGCATGGAAAGAACGACGGCCAGAAGACCTGGCACCGTGCTTACCAGGGACGAGAGAGCCCTGTTGTACCAGGCACGATCCTGGATCTGAACATTTCCCACAGCAACCGGGGCCTTCGCGCCCGTCCCCCCATTCGATCCCGCCAGATCGGCGATGAAGGCACCAAGCCGCCCCTCAAGTATGGCAACAGACTGGCTGGCAGTGAGAGCGTCGACCCCGTCGACCACGCATCTGACTTGCGCGGTAGCGCCGCCCGTGACCTCGTCGGCGAACCCTCGTGGGATGATAAGCACCATGTCGGCCACGCCCCGGGTGAAGAGCGGTGTAACAGCTTGACCGGGCTCCAGCCACGCAACGATGGCGAAATCCTCACCAGCGGTCACGTGCGAGATCAGATCTCTCGAAAGAGGTGTGTTGTCCAGGTTCTGGACACCCAGATCGACACGCTCAACATCCAGGGCGAAGACGTAGGAGAGGGTGATGAGTAGCAAGGCGGGTGCCAGCGTCACGAGAAAGATCAACCGAGGGTCCCGCGTAATGTGGAAGAACTCCTTCCGGGCGACCACCAGCATCCGGTGCAGAGACATTATCTTGGGAGGTGATCAGTCATCAGTCATGAGGAGATGGACGCCGATCCCCGCCGGCACCGCGTCAGCGACCGGCACACGGCTATCTGAGACGACGCTGCCATTCCTCCTTCAACTCAAGCGCATCCAGATCGTTGCCCACCTCAAGGAATTCCATCAACAAGCGGTTGAACTTATTCTGTGCCTCCAGCATGGGGAAATGCTCTGCGCCGTCAAGCAGAACAAGGCGGGTATTCTGGCTGAACCCAGTCAGCCATCCGGCGCGTGGGGCCTGGATGAGCGGGTCTCTTTTGCCATGAACCAGGAGAACAGGCACGTCAAAGGGAAGCAACACGTCACGTAGGCCATCGGCTTGCACCACCGAGCGTACACTGCCGACGACGGCCCGGATATCTGTCTTGCGAGCCTCCCTCTCCACTTCAGGGAAGCTGGCCTTTCGCGCGATCAAACGAGTTAGGTGCTCACCATCACTGGGGAACCCATTGAACACAGGCTCAATTGACGTTCCCACCAAAGGGACGCTGACCCCCATGACCTGCTGGACACGATCGGGCGACCGAGCGGCGAAGTGGAGTGCAATCAGGCCCCCCAGGGCGTGGCCAACCAGGGCAGCACGCTGAATGCCCATCTCATTCAGGAAGTCTTCCAGCAAGTCGACATACACGGCTAACCTGTAATCGCCGAGTTTGTCGGAGTCACCGAAGCCCCACAAGTCAAACGCGTAGGTACGGCGGCTGACGGAGAGCTCTTCCATCGCTGGCACCCAGTAGCGCCAGGAGCCAAACCAGCCATGTAGGAAGACCAGCGGCCCGCTCCCGCGTCCCATCGCTTCGTAGTGAACAAGACCTTGATCAAGAACGATAGCACTCATTGGTCAGCTGAAAAGCTCGTCCAGGCGTCTACCGAGTCTCCATACGACGCAAGATTTCCGCGACCTGGTCTGCAAGGTCGTCTGGCGCGAAGGGCTTGACGATGTATTCGAGCGCCCCCGAATCCAAGCCCTC
>CAZQXX010000059.1:0-11228 GCA_964597105.1 uncultured Anaerolineales bacterium | reverse complement strand
ACGAAGGGAGAACCCGATCAACTCCCGGATGTCTCGCTCGTCTTCAGCGACGAGGATTTTGGGCATAGCTATTCACCTCTCACAAGAGCAACGACCACATTGACTGCACAATCCACATGTCGGAGGCCTTCGCGATCGATCCGCTTCGAACCCCGTCGACTACATCGCCATCTCGATCTGAGCCACCAGCTCTTTGATCGAGAAAGGTTTCGAGATGAAACGATCGGCGCCGAGAGCGAGCACCTTCTTCCGCTTTGCCTCATCGATGATCTCGCTCCCAGTCATCACAATGACCGGCACGTCACCGATCTGCCCGTCGGACTTCAATCGCTCCAAGACCGTGTAGCCATCCAAGTCGGGGAGCTTGATATCGAGTAGAATCAGGGAAGGCTGCACCTCTTGAGCGACCGGCAGGACATCCTGGCCGCGATCCAGGGTTCGAACGGCGAAATCATTGGCGTTCAAGACCTCATCGAGTAGGGACCGGACGGCACCATCGTCGTCCACAACCAAGATTGTGCCTTTTCGCCTGCCCAATGCCTTCGCCACTGCACTCATCAACCTCTGCTCATCGATCGGCTTCGTCACGTAGTCAAACGCCCCCAACCGTAGCCCTCGCTGTGGATCCGGGACGACCGACACGATGATGACAGGAATACCTCGGGTCTCTGGCTCCGCCTTCAGGCGCTCCAGCACCTCGAAGCCGTCCATACCGGGCAACATGACATCGAGCGTGATCAGATTGGGGCGTTCGCGTTCAGCGATTTGAAGTGCCTCCTCTCCTCGATGGGCAATGAATACCTCCCGGTATCTGTCCGAGAGATGGAGCTGAATGAGCTGAGCTATGTCCGGGTTATCTTCCACGACCAGAAGCTTCTCGATCCTTGGTTCGGGAGAAGCTGGGCCGGTATCTTCGCACGCCTGAAGCGTAAAGGTGAACGTGCTGCCCTTACCCAACTCGCTGTCGACCCAAATCTCCCCGCCCTGCATCTCAACCAGGGACCTGACAATGGACAAGCCCAACCCGGTCCCAGGAGTGCCCTGGACCGCGGGATCGTCCGCGCGGAAGAAACGATCGAATATGTTCTCCTGATCCTCAGCTCGAATACCGACCCCGGTGTCGCGCACAGATACCTGGACCTGCCCATCGTCGGCCCGAGCGGACACGAGAACCTCGCCGTTGTCGGGGGTGTACTGACAGGCGTTCCCCACCAGATTGGTCAAGATCTGAACCACACGATCGAAATCGGCATTGACCGTTGGAAGCTCTGACGGGACATCCGACTGCAACGTCAGATTCTTGTCGTCTGCTCGCGCCTGCATCGATGTGATGACCCTGTCCACAGCTTCCGTGATCACCATCGGCTCCGGGGAGAGATCCAGCCGCCCGCTCTCTATACGGGAAATATCGAGCAGGTCATCGACGAGGGTGGTCAGCCGGTCAACATTGTTCCGGACGATAGTGAGAAACCTCTCCTGGGGCTCGGTCAGCGCTCCCGCGGAGCCCATGAGGAGAAGATCGGCGTAGCCCTTGATGGACGTCATAGGAGTACGCAGCTCGTGAGAGACCATAGAGACGAACTCGGTCTTGGCTCGATCGGCCTCCACCTCCGCAGTCACGTCGCGGAACACCGACACGGTGCCCAGGAACTCACTGCCCATCAGCACAGGCGCAAGGTGCACGCTGACAGTGCGCTCTTCTATATCCAACTGCGCAGCCAGGTACTCCTCCCTCTCATAGGACTCGGGATCGCTTGCCCACTCAGCGATCGTCTCCATCCAATCGTACGCCTGGCTGCCGTAGAGTCCGAGCATCTCTCTAGTTGTCCGCCCCAACGCCTCATCTCGCGGCAGATCGAGGGTGCGTTCGGCAGCTGCGTTGAAGAGGATCACCTTACCGGAGGCATCTGTGACCATCACGCCATCTGCGACGCCCTCAAGGATAGCCTGGCTCTTTGCGGACTCAACTCGCTGTGCCTTGAGCATATTGCCCAGACGCTCAGCCTGATCCCGAATGACGTTATACAGCTCGACATTGTTGATCGCCTGGGCAATCTGAGTGGCAGCCGTCTCGACCAGCCGGACATGCTCTTCCTGGAAATGATCGACATTCTCACTCAACAAGAGCATCGCACCCAAGGCCTGCTCACTTACCGCGAGCGGCACTGCCAGTGCAGCGCGATGCTTCAACTCCGCCCCTGATGCCGCTGCCCAGCGGCCGTCCGTGCGCACATCGGGTACGACAGCGGTGTCACGTCGTCTGGCCGCCCACGCCGCCAGGCCGTCTGGCCTGGAGTAACGAGTGGACTTGCCTCCAAGTGGGAGCTCAACACTCTCCCCCACCGCTGCGCGTTCGACAGGCTCTGCTGATCGTGAGTCCATCAGAACGGTCGACACACGGTCAGCTCCCACAGCGTCGGCAATCAACTGCATCGCCCTGTTCAGGACGTGGTCAAGGTCCAGGCTAGACGCCAGCTGAGAGGTGATACGGTAGAGCACCTGGACCCGGTCGCGCTCCTTCTCCAGCTCCTCCATCGCGCTGGCCAGCTCTCGCGTACGCGCCTCGACGCGATCCTCCAGATCCTCCGAGAAGCTGCGCACCTCCTCATAGAGCTGGGCGTTCTCAATCGCATTTGCAAGCTGGTATCCCATCGTCTGCAGAGCAGACACGTCCTCCCTGGCGAAGGCCGCCTCCTGCATAGACTGCACGTCGAGAATGCCGGTGACCTGCCCCCGGCTGACGAGAGGGAGTGCCATCCAGGACCGCGTCTGTGGCAACTCGGGCCGGTCCAGGCAACCACCGTCTTTCTCAACACCAGTGACCAGGGCAACCTCTCCTGTCTGTGCCACTTCACCAACGATCCCCATAGCGTCGAGAGGCTGCCTGTACCCTTCTTGAAGCATCCGCTTACCTGCCTCGGACGAGGCTGCACGGAGGGTGGCGTACTCGTGACTCCCGCCCAGAAGGTAGACTGCTACGTGATAGAAGCCAAATCTTTCCGCAATCAGCTCGACGGTCTCGTCGAGCAATTGCCCGACGTCCAGGATCGCCGTGGCGTGGCGCGCGACCTCCGACGCCACCTGCAACTGGACAGCACGCTGCTGCGCTTCTTCGAACAGGCGCGCATTGTCGACGGCGACGGAGACCTGATCAGCCAGGGCCGATAGCATTGCCACCTCAGCCGTTGAGAAATCATCAGGGTCCTTCCGACCCAGGAATAGCACTCCTACCACCTGACCACTGACGGTCAGGGGGCTGAGAGCAGCCGTGGCCATCCCCACCTGCGCGGCAAGCCGAGAGCGAGACAACTCGGGGTCGCCTTCATCAACCGTCATCGGCACGCCGCTCACAGCTACCTCTCCCACAAGCCCCTCCCCGGGCCAAAAGGCAAGCGAGGAAGACTCCTTGAACGGTGCTCCGTGCACCACCCGGAGGAGATATTGCCCGCTGTCCCTATCCAACAGGAATATGCTGCTGTGATCACAGGGGAGTAGGCGGGGCGCCGTCTGGACGACATCGCGCAGGACCTCGTCCAGCTCGAGCTTGGCCGTCGCCGATTGGCTGATCTCATTAAACAGAGAGAGGATATCAGCACGCCGCTGGAGCGCCTCAATCATTTGAGCGTTCTCAATCGCCAGCGCCGCTTGAGCGGCGAAGACCTCCACCGCCTCGACAGTGCTTCGGTCTGGAGCCCTCCCATCCCGGGGACCATCGACGGATATGAGCCCCCTTATGTCCTCCCCCGGGCCGGTGAGCGGCACAATCAACAGATCGTCCGGATGCCACTGACCCTCCTGGCGAGCGACAGACCCCTGGCCCTCCGCCTCATATGTGTCCAGCTCACTGAACCACTCCGGGCGTTCCTCGGCCGGGATGTAGTAGCTCTGACTGATGCGGAAGCGGTCATCCATGACTCTTTCCACCAGAGACCAGGGCTGCCTCACACCCTTAATGCGCTCGAAAGAGGGGAGCGGAATGCCTGCTGCAGCCAGCCGGCGCTGCATCGGAGGGTCCCCTTCTACAACACTGATGAGAACCCGGTCAAAGCCAACGGACTCCTGGATTCCGTAGGCCACCTCCTCAAGGATGTCCTCAAGCGGTCGATCCGAACGGAGTGCTTTGCCCACCTCAAGGACCGAGGCGAGCTGTTCAGCCCGCTTCCGCAGCAGGTCGCCTCGCTCCAGCTGTTCCTGGTAGCGCCTGTCATTGCCGACGGCGATCGCCGCTTGATCCGCCAGATCCTCAATGAACTCGACCAGCCCGTCGTCAAACGCTGCCGGCCGCGAATCTTCCAGCACAATCGCGCCGGTCAGGGCCCCGGCATAGAAGATCGGAACGGCAAGGACAGAGCGTACTTCGGGGGCAAAGCGGGCAGAATCGCCTGCCAGGTCCCCTTCAGAGAGAATGACTGGTTGCTCGCTGTTGAATACGTCTCTCAAGAGAGTATGGGCTTCGAGGTCCTTCAGGGGATCGAAGAGCTCTCGCGCGTCCCTCTCCCGGTAGCCGGCGATGGCGGGCCATTGGATCTGACCGTCTTCGAGGCCGAGAATACAGACGGCTCCGTATCGAGCGTCACTCAGCCGCATCGACTCATCCAGCACCACCTCCAGGATCCTCTTCAGATCAAGTGTGGTATTGAGCTCCTGGCTGACACGCCTAAGCCCCCTCAGAGCCGCAGTCAAGCGCTCGGTGTTTGCCCGCTGAGTCATACCTTGATCATCACCCCGCACCGGACATCGCTGACCGATGCCTTCCGATCTCTCCTGGTCCTCACCTAATCAGCCCGCAGATCTTGCCGCCGAGCGTTCGCAGCGGCCTCGGTTATCTCACGGATATCGGCAAACGGTCCGTCGTCCGGAGTGACCACACCGAGCGCGAGCGTCATCAGATCGGCCTTGACCTGATTCCCTTCATCGTCCGCGACAAGGAGATGTCCTCGCTCCCGCGCTTGCCAGTCATAGTGAGTGCCCACTTTGGAACTGAAAGACCTTCGCAGGGCCTTCGCCATAGAATGGGCACGATCTCTCTCTGTGATTACTATGAACTCATCGCTGCCAACGTGACCGATGAAATCATTAATTGTACCCAGCCGGTCGACCGTCTGGCTCAAGGTCATTGCCGTGAAGCGAAGGACCTCCTCCCCGGCAACGAAGCCGTAGACCTCGCTGAATGTGTCTAGTCCCTCGATCCCCGCATATATAATGCCCCAGTCGTTCCGTCGGATCACGTCTCGCAGTTGCTCCTCGATGAGTTGGGCGCTGGGCAAGCCAGTCGTGGGGTTTGTAAGACTCTCATATCTCGACCGCATCATCGCGTTCCGCACCCGGAGGTTGAGCTCCTCAACGTCAAAAGGCTTCGTGATGTAGTCGTCGGCCCCTAACTCCAGCCCCCGTATCTTGTCTGATCGCTCGTCTTTCTGGGTTAAGAAGATGATGGGGATATGGCTGGTGCGCAGCGTGTTTCTCAGCTGACGACAGATATCGTACCCGTCCATGTCCGGCAGCATGATATCCAGGACGATGACGTTCGGCAGCTGATGGCGGCACGCCTCCAGTGCATCCTCTCCGCGCATGGCCGTGACCACGCTGTAACCCTCCGATTCGAAGTAGATGCGCAGCATGGTCGAGATATCGGAATCGTCTTCGACAACTAGTATTCTGCCCTGGGACATGTTTTCCTCCCTTGAGTCAGCCTTAAGCTTTGCTAAGCCTCAGAATCAGCTGACAGCCGAAAACCGTGCTTTCGAGCCAGCGCGGCGATCTCGTGTACCGTTTCTATCTCGACCCTCTGGCCCAATGAGAGACTCTCAAAGCGCCCTTCAAGGGCCAGAATCATGACCTCAGCCATACAGGCAAAGGTCTCACCTGGTGGTAACCCAAAATTGAAGCCGAAATCGACCGGCCCGGGAACGTCGACAATCCCGCCCTTGATCACCAGCACATCTTTACGCTCCTCCTTCACTGCCGGCGATACATCTGGCGGTCGTGCCACGTCGCACACAATCGCCCTCTCTTTGAGGTGAGTTGGTTCGATGATGGGCCGGAGAGAGCTGGTGGCACTCAGCACCAGATCTGCCTCGGCGATGTCCTCAATCTGCGTGGAGACACGGACATCCGCTGCCCCGGCGGCCTCAACCTGGGCTCGTGCCTGGCTCACGTAGATCTCTTGCCGACCGACCAGAATGAGCCTCTCCACGAGCGGGGCGAGCATCTGACCGCAGGCCAGCCCGATGCTCCCGGACGCGCCGACAATGGCGGCGGTAGATGTTTCCAACTTGACACCCCGCGGTGCTGCTGCATCCTTCAACGCCGCAACCGCCAGTGCTACGGTGAAACTGTTTCCGGTCGTAACCGGCATATTCAAGCGCTGAGCCACTGTGACGCCGCCATCACCAACCACCGAGGAAAAAGCTCCCAGGCCCAGTATGCGAGCGCCATGCTTCTGCCCGAGCCGGCCCGCACGGACAATCTTATCGTACACCACCTGAGGCGGCAGCTCTACCATCTGTCTGGCGGTAAAGGGACAGGCGAGCAACAAGCCCGGTATTCTACTCCCTGTCTCTTCCGACCGTACGCCAGTGACTTGAGACAGAATCAGAGGCGGCCAGAAACGCGCGCCCCGGCGAATCAAGGGGGGAGGCAGGACGTTCGCCAAGAACGGATATCGGCGCGCTACGTCTTGCTTGGGATCGAGAGGGTGCAGGAGGAACGCAAACTCCCCGACCATTCCCGACCTCATCGCGGATACCACCGACGGTGAGAGTCCGCCGCGCCACCGATCCCGAAATGATCGCTGTCCTCGTAATACACTGAGCGGTCGATGACCCTTCTCTCACCTGAAGCCAACAAAACAACATCGGACTCGATTGCCCGGGCCGGGTAGACGACCATCCCAGATCCAATGAAGCAATTGTGTCCCACGCAACCACCAAGCACCGGCATGCCGGTATCCTTCAAGACTCCTCGGTCCATAGCCCGGATGGGTTTGCCCGGCACCAGATTGAAGTCAGTGAAAGTGTTGCCAGCTCCGACGAAAGTGTTCCGTCCTATACTACAGAACTGCAGACAGGTGTTCTGAGCCACCATCGAGCCGGCCATCATCGCACTCATGAAAAGCGCGGCACGGAAGGGCAAGAAGCTGCGGTCCGACACCACGCTCAACATCACGTGGCAACCAGTTCCGATATCGACATTGTCACCGATGTAGGACACATCGATCACGGACCCGGGACCGATGCTCACATTATCACCGATGTAGGTCGGACCTCTGATGACCACCGAGGGATCGATGCTACAATTCTGACCTACGCGAACCACCTCGGAGCATTCGAGGAGTTGCTTGCGCTCAAGGATCGCCCGCCAGAGTATTCTAAGGTTCTTGCTCACGCTCCGTTCTATCTCACCGTCAAGCCGAGCTCCATCAGCGTAGACGCCGAAGATCACGTTGGCCGTAATGGTGTGCACCCAATGCTCAATGGAGCAGAAAGCCCTGGTGGGCACCTGATAGACGAGATCGCCCAATGCATTCGACATGTGAGTCGGGACGTGATAGTAGCCCATCTCGTGGGCCTGCGTATCGACGACGAGAGGACGAACCTCCGACTCGAAGCCGTGGGGGAAGTACCACAGATCCGCGACCAGATGATCCCCTTCCTGATGGATGCCCCGCTGCAGCGGAAGGGCGTGCCCGACAATTGCCGGATCGTCCAGCGAGAAGGCCACTCGACAAGCTTTTCCCAGAGCACGGGCGCGCTCAAGGAACTCACTCAAGAAGGGCCGATCGAAGAACAGGTTGTCCCGGAAGGCAACCGTCTCTATCTGCTTTGAATCGAGGTCAGCCAACGAGTCCACCTCGCGAACCTCGCTGACGTATCCAGGCGACAACACCTCGTCCAGGACGTCGCCCTGGTGGACGTAGAGCTTTTTGTTCAGCACACGGAGATCGCGAGCCGGTTCATTGAAGGGGAATATCTTGCGGCGATCCCTCAGGATAACCTTCCGTGTCATTCTCCCTCTTCCGCTGATCTGAGTCGGTCCACAGGGCGCTTGTCGATGAGCATAGTGCAGGTGGAATCACCTGCACCAACGCAAGAGATCTCCTCTATGTGGAAGTTATCGCCTCCGCTAAGCCAGTAGAGCTCTTCCTGGAGAAAGCCGACTGCTATGTCACAACAGGGCGAATCAGATCGTCTTCCCCAGCAAAACCCGCATCGCTCGAAGGTCCATCGGAAGTGATGATTATCTTCTGCCAGCTGCACCGAGTTGTCGGAGAACTGACGAAGCATATGAGCCAGCACTTCAAGCCCAACCTTGAATCGCATCCTGACCGGTAGGATCCGAAAGACGAGGTCACTCACCCCCAACACCGGATTGAGATCCTCAACCCCCGTGCGGAAACACGCCCCTCCAATCTGTCTGGCCAGCGCTCTGCCCGTGCTGAACCCATATAGCTCCTCCAATGCTCGCTGAATCCTTCCTGGTTCCTCGAATGAGAATTCGACAGTGAAGTCATTGGGTGGCAATCGATCGAGCCGGTGTTGAAGCCTGGCCGACCTCAGGATCGCGCTTAAGGCCTCACCGCCGACCACTTCTTCCAAGGCCATATAGAATATCCGTCCCAGCTTGTTGGCGAAGAAGTAGTTCGACTCCCGCTCTCCAAGACGTTGGGTCACCCCAGCCCCCGAATCAGCTGACATCCTGACGCTGGTGATGGTTGAGGAACGCCCGAAGCACTTGATGGAATCGCTCCGGCTCATCCAGCATGGGAAAATGACCGGACCGACGGAATCGGTGCACGTCGGCCTGAGGGACCCTCTCCGCCAGGACGTTCCCTTGACCGGGGTCGACGATTCGATCTTTCTGACCGTAGATACCCAGCATTGGCATCCGGATCTCACCGAGTCTTGCAGTCAAATCGATCTCGTACAGGGACGCAATGCTGAGATGAAACGATTCTAGCGTGGTCCGTGAAAGATCTCGCTCGAACATCTTGTACCAGGTCTTCCAATCTCGTGCCAGAAGGGGTGAGAAAAGCCTCACTCCAAGAGGAAGCGCACCAGGCAGGCCATACGCCATACTGGCCAAGGGACGCCGAGCTGCCAGCCGGAGGAACAGAGCCAATCCCTCACCCTGGATCGGCGATCCCACGACCGCCACCCGCCGGACACGCTGGGGGCATTGGAGGGCCAGACCAAGCGAGACCGTGCCCCCCATCGAATGGCCCAGAATCGACGCGGACCAGATTCCGAGGCGCTCCATAAACTGGTCCACCATCTCGACATAGTCCTGGACCGAGTAGCCCACCCCATGTTTTCCCGAGTCGCCGAAGCCCCAGAAGTCGAGGGCATAGGTCCTATGATTGGGAGCCAAGCACTCCATGGTCTCGCGCCAATGGTCCCAGGACTCCAGCCAGCCGTGCAAGAGAACCACAGGTGGGCCCTGGCCATAGGCCTCATAATGGACTATTCCGCGGTCAGTGACCATAGAGCTCATAGTCAACGGCTCTCAGTGATGGGATACGGGCCTCATCCAGCCTTTACGGCCCAAGCCGTTCCTGGCTCGGGTATCCTGAGACAGGCGTACCACTCCCAGCATGGACCGCCGAGTCAAGGGCCATGATACATCAGACTGGTGAAGGAGTCAGTTGCAGTTGTGTTAAAGGGCGGTTAAGGCCCAGGCAACGAACAACGGCCGAACCCATTGCGAGACTGGTCCGACCGCTCAAGGACGATAGCCAGCGCGACAAACCATCGAAGGCCGCAACACCCGCAGGGTCCACAACAGGCTAATCAGGCGCGTCAATCCTCCCCTTCCATCACGTCGAGGATCGAGTAGAGGAGTTCCAGCAACACGTTCTTGACACTCCTCCGTTCCATGGCCACACAGGGAACCATCTTGACACCATTTGGGATGCGCAACGCAATGCGCAGATCCTCCGGCGCCCACGCGTCAGCAAGATCCTGCTTGTTCGCCGCAACGATGTAAGGGACGGGAGCGTAGGAGCGGAAGGTGCTCAAGATGTCACGAGCTTCCCGAAACGTCTCGGGACGGACGCTGTCGAGGAGGACGACGAATCCCAGCATACCCTCGGAGAGGACCTCCCACATGAAATCAAACCGGCGCTGACCGGGAGTGCCGAAGAGATAGAGGACGAGGTTCTCGTCTACCGTAATCCGCCCAAAGTCCATCGCGACCGTCGTACGGGCCTTGATGCGCTCCGCCGGTTGAGAAATCCTCCTCTCCGTCTCGACGACATCGATCTCGCTGATCGTCTGGATAAACTGAGTCTTGCCTGCTGAGAAAGGTCCCGTCACCACGATCTTGACGGTCTGCATCCTACAGCTCCCGGATGCGGTCAATGAGCCTCATAATCACATTCCGTTTCACATCCGGGCGCCGTTTCTCTGTGGGGATGTCCTCTGGTGCTTCGCCTCGATCCGCCTCCTCCAGCTGTGGTCGCACGAGCTCCACCAACCCCGCCTGGAGTAGGCCGTACACGATCTTCCGGATCTGGAAGTCACTCATGTTGTTGTAGTGCGCAATCTGCCGGATTGTGTTACGAGGATTGATGAAGGAGATCACGCGCCATTCCTCAACATTCAAGTTGATGTCGCGTAGACTGGCACGGGGGCGATCGGCAAACCTGAGGGAGATATCGAGGTCGGGCAACTCCTCCTGGAGACGCTCCCACTGCTCCAGACGGCGAGTGCCCTGCATGATGACGTTCTCGAGATCAATGGGGACGGTGATGTCCCCATCGTCCGCCGGAGGCCCCGACTCGAAGGAGAATGCGCCCTGGGTCCAGGTGAAAAGCGGATAGACACTATTGAGGATACGGGAGCGCATGCTCTTGAGGATGTCCTGCTGGCTGACGTACCCCGCATTGACCAGAAGCAAGCCCAACTCCTTGTCACTTCTCCCGCCAGATCGAGATCTGATCACCCGAGCCTGCTCCTGGGAGATCATTCCGCTCTGTCGAAGCGCCAAAGCCAACTGACTGCCCTCACCGTTCACTGTCGCGTAAATCAGCTTGCCTTCTCTGAACGCCAGTCGGGCTCGTTCGCCGTTCCTCTCAACCTTCAGCGTGCCTGTCTTCCGGGCCAGATTGATGAGATTAAGCAGCTGGACGATGCTGAAGTCGCGTAGGTCGCCTTTAAGGGCCATGCCTGCCTCCTGCGATCAGGACAGCGGTTTGGTCACTGAGTGTTGAGCCAGCGGATTATACATTC
>CAZQXX010000058.1:0-14920 GCA_964597105.1 uncultured Anaerolineales bacterium | reverse complement strand
CCCGCTCTTCAAGGATCACGATGTGACCACGATGCTCCAGCCAGGCCAAGCCAGCACGCACTGTCTCCTCGCGCTGTGCCGTTCCCGCTGCCAAGGTCGACAACTCGGCACGACCTCCCTCCGCGACCACGGCGTGCTCCACCAGCCTGGCAAGACGGGTTAAGAACCCCTTAGGGTGGTCGAACTCCGGGTTCACCGCGAAGAGAAAGACAGTGTGTGGTGAGACCCGCGCCAAGGCTGCTCGGAGCTCCGGGGCCCCGGGAGGCGTGGTCCAGATGGCCAACGCCTCCGACGCCTCCAGGGCATAGCGATCTTGTCCCTCCACCTCGGCCTTCCCTTCACGCCACACGAGCACGTCTCCTTCTGCCCGAAGCCGATGGAGCACTTGCTGCGGATCCGCTTCCCTTCGATAATCGATGGTCTCAATGACGGGCGCCTCCGGTTGACGCAGGGCCTCCGGGGTTTCGATCAGCCGAGCAGCGACCCACTCCACCTGCACGTCGCGCTGACCCCTATAGTCACTGGCTCGGACAGTGTAAGCCAGGTCAAAGGGGCCCCGGGGGAGCTGCGATGCATCGGCCCGCCACCAGAGCACCTGCCGAGTCTCCCCTTCTCCATCTTCCAGGATCACCTTCAAGTGCTCACCTGTCCGCCCCACGGTGGCATGCCCCTTCACTGAGACTCCACGCGTCGCCAGGGTTAGTGGCGGGTTACCAGGCCCGAAGGGCGCCAGGCGCTCCATTTCCTCCACAAACCCGAGGGACAGATCGGACAGGGGCACGTAACCATCGATCTGGAGCGGGGGTTCTTCTGTCAATGCCTTTTCACACCGCTGCTCGACTGTTCGAGAGAGAGCTTGACGAAACTCGGGGATCCGCTCCGGGTCGATGCTCAAGCCGGCGGCCATCGGATGCCCACCAAAGCCCTCCAGCAGGTGCCCGTGAGCAGCGATGGCGGCGCTGACATCGCAGCCCGGGATGGAACGGGCGGAGCCTCGCGCCATCTTTCCCGGGCGCTCCGCGATGAGAAGCGTCGGCCGACGATACTTCTCCGCTAATCGTCCGGCCACGATACCGACAACGCTGCCGGGCCAGGACGGATGGCTGAGCACCAGCGCCCCTCTTTCCAACAACGACGGGTCGCGCTCGATGTGAGCCTCAGCCCCCTGGGTGACCTGATCGCACAACATCTTACGACGCGCGTTGAGTCCATCCAGTTCATGCGCCAGGATACGCGCCCGGTCCACATCGTCAGTGGTCAGGAATTCGACGGCAGGTGTAGCGTCGGCCAGCCGTCCCAGGGCGTTCAGACGGGGCGCCAGCTCGAACCCGATATGCTCCTCAGTGAGCCACTGCGGATTGAGCTCTATGATCTCCATCAGCACCTGCAGGCCAAGCCGCTGGGTGTGACGCAACGCTTCCAGCCCACGTTGAAGCAGGTAGCGCACGTCTCCGGTCTGAACCGCCACGTCGGCGACGATACCGAGCGCCACGAGGTCATGATGCCGGGCTGCCTCGCCAGCTCTTCCTGGACGCTGGTAGAGAAGCTGAGCAAGCTTGTAGGCCACGCCCACGCCGGGGAGCTCGCGGAGCCTGTGAGACTGCGGGAGCATCTTGGGATCGGTAACCGCATGCGCCTCAGGCAGCTCAGGAGGCAGGTCGTGGTGATCGGTGACAATCACGTCCACGCCATGACGCCGGGCGTAGGCTATGGGTTCGTGAGCCCTGACGCCAGTGTCACAGGTCAAGATGACGTCGGCACCGTCGGCCACGATCTGCTTGAGCAAAGGGACGTTGACCCCGTGCCCCTCGCGCTCCCGGTTTGGAATGTGGTACTGGACGGAGGCCCCGAGGTCGCGCAGCGTAGAGAAGAGGATAGTGGTCGCCGTCTGACCATCGACGTCGAAATCTCCCCAAATCCAGATCCTCTCACCATCCTGAATAGCGCGCTCGAGACGCGCGGCTGCGTCCACCATGCCGGGCAACTCGGCTGGAGGAGTGGGCCGGTAGAAATCGGGATCGAGGAAAGCTCTTGCCTCCCTGCTATTGCTGATTCCACGCCGCACGAGGGTGCGGGCAATCAACGGGTGCCCGCCGACGGCCGTGCGCAGGGCACGCGGGACCTCGACGGCTTGGGGTTCACTCCAGGTTCTCATCATTGGTGAAGGTGGACACAGAGCCTAACGGGCGGAGCAGTCATTCGATCTTCCATGCTCAAGGCGGGGAGTTTATCACGAGGGTACCAGTTTGTCAAAACGCGGAATCGAGAAATGAAGAGGAGAGCCGTCCTGCTATGACTCTCCTCTTCCACCTGACCATCGATACTACGGACAATCGGCCACCGCCCTCAAGAAACGAGGGGACAGATAGCCGCCGTGCCGTCACTCTGGCCGCAGCATCTCCACCTGGGCGAAGTCATCCGCCCCGAGCTGATCCACGTCCGCTTCCGACGGCGCGTAGTCGCTCAACATCTCTTCCTGAGACGGCGTGGCGTCAACAGGCCAGGCCAGATCAATGATGCGGGTGTGATTGGTCGCGTCTGCGGGAGCGCCGCCGAAACGCCACTGCGCCGCCTGCTCCTCGACATCGCGAACACGCCAGACGCCACCAGCCGGGAAGCCCTCCTGGCCCAACACGGCGGCGGCATAGGTCCAATTCTCTGGATCATCGCCCAGCACCGCCTTCGGGACCTTGATGGTGATCTTGCTCTGACCGGGGTCGGCGATGACGACCATCTCGGTATCCACCTGAGTAGGTGCCTCCTCCCCGGGGACATAGACGCCGGGCGTCCAGCCCTCCACCCAGATGGCGTAATCCCAGGCATAATCGGCGGTCAATGCAGCGTTTCGACCAGGCAGGAACAGCCGGTCACCGTTGTCCGGGCCGTCTTTGTCGACGTAGATATCCACAGTCTGGACGGAGACGCCGTTGGGGGAGTCCCAGACGTTCTCCAGCGGGCCACCCAGTGTGAGCCGGAAGACGATGTTCGTGTCGTCGTAGCCGACGCTGAATGAGGTGATGTCGAAAGCCCCCGGCTGGAAGACAGCGTCGGTCGGATACGTATAAGAGCCAGGCCCATGGTCGTCGTTCTCCGGATCGCTTATCTCCAGTACCTCCGTGGTGAGGCCGAGATCGGGTGTTACCAGCAATGCGGGGCCACTGACGGGCATGATGACGAGGTCACTGGCGTCCTCCGTGGTGCCCTGGCTGTAGACCGCCCGCAGCTGCACCCGGTCGCCGCTGGCGATGGCACTTCCTCCGCCAACAGCCGGGGCCAGCACCTCGAGGGGGAGCGCCAGCTCCAGCGTGGCGCCATCCACCCCCACCGGGAGAGTCGCGTCGGCGTCAGGGAACTCCTGTACGATCCAGGTTTCGCCATCAAAGGTGGAGAAGCGCACATCGACAATCTCAGCGGTCGCAGCAAACTCGACCTCCAACAGACGCGTCGCACCGAAGCCCAGATACGTCTCCGGCCTGCCGAACCGAGAGAAGGCGCTGGCCGCCCCACCGCCCGGGGGCAGAAGATAGAATCCGAGATAGGCACGCGCGTTCGGATTCCCTCCCGCGGTGGTCAAGGCGGACCAATCGGCCCCGGCGTCCACTCGGAGATAGAGGGCTTCAGCACCGAACCCATAGAAGAGCCTATCTATGGGCACCCGGCCGGGAGCCATCGCGCCACCACCGATGGTATAGTAGCCCGCGTCCTCCCACTCAGCTTCATCGACGAGCCCGTCGATGGTTGGCGAGATCAACCCGGTGGCGGCCTGCTCGGCCAGCTCCGGCGACTCGGCGATGATAGGAACATCCAGCCAGTCGGGTGGCTGCTCGCCCAGCGTGGTGAGGACCTGCCGCAGGGTGTCGCGATACTGGCGATCGAAGTCCTCATCGGAGCCGGACGTCTGGTCTGCGCCATACCACCAGAACCAGTCGGACCCTTCAGCGATATACATCTGGGTCATGGCTTCCTCAAGCGCCTCCTCGCTCGGGGGCGTACGCACGCCAGATTCATACTTCTGAACTGTTTCGCGCACATTCCGCAGGTAGTCCCATGCGCGGTTTTCCTCGTCCTCCCCAATCCAGGTCGAGAAGTCATGGTTGATCCACGAACCAGGCCACAGATCGTCGATCTGGCGGCTGGGCTCCTCGGAGAACGTATCCAGGTACTCGGTGGGTGTGACGGTGACGATACGATCATCCTCCGAAAGCAACCGATACATATTGTGCAGGAAGGCTTTACCGTCATTTGGATAGTGTTCCCAAGCGTTCTCGCCGTCGAGGATCACGGTGATCAGGTTCGGCCCTTCCGCTCCCTCCTCGCGCAAACGGTCGTGGATGTCGTGGATACGATTGACGAAGTCCTGGGCGGCAACCTCTCCCTCCAAACCGGAGTACGTGAAGCCCACCTTGTCGGAGATCACCGTGTCGCGGAAAACGACGGCCACGGGTATCTCCTGAGCACCCATTACGGTGTAGGGTCGGTAGAGCGCATCGGCTTCCTGAACCACGTCATCGGTGTCTCGGGCGAAAGAATCCATACCCAGGGACTTCGCCAGCACGCCCTCGTCGGAGGCCATCCAGCGGATGCCGGCCTCGCCCACCATGTTGACGATGATCTGGGCAACTGAGCCCTCGGCAGGCCACATCCCCTGCGGGGCAGTGCCGAAGTGATCCTGGTACATCGCCACTCCCCGTTCCACCTGGGCCGCTGCGTCCTGCCCGTAGCGGAAGGGAGGAACGGGCAACTCGGCGGACGGCATGGCGACCTCTGCCAGGTTCGTGTCCACCAGCAACGGGAGGATGGGATGGGCGAAGGGCGTCATCGTCACCTCAATCTGTCCAGCCTCCTGCATCTCACGGTGGAGGGGAATGACCGCCCTGAGGATGCGCAGGTGCTCGTCGAGGACAATAGTCTTGTCCTCCTCGCTGTACCCTCGTTCCTTCTCGACCAAGGAGACGAGGGGCTCCTCGGCGAGGAAGCTCGGGTCGGTCCACGCCAGGTTGAATAGAACCTGGAGGTCGCGGAAGTCCTGAGGGGTCCAGCTCTCCAGCGCCGCCTCAACCTCCTCGTCGCCAGCTCCGACTCGCAGGTTCTGGAGCTCCACGTAGCGGGGGAAACGCTCGATGATCCTCTGATTGATGTCGAAGAAGCGACGGAGAATGAAACGCTTCTCCTCATCCGTCAGCTCCTCGGCCGGGACCACTGTCGTCTCCCAGTACGCGTCCGTAGCGCCAGCCGCGATGTCATCCAGCTGGCGAATGAGGCTGGGCGTGAGATTGAAGGTGGCATGAATATCCGGATACTCTTTAAGGATAGCGGCCATATCGTAGTAGTCCTTGGCCGCATGCACGCGCACCCACGGCTTAGCATACACCCCGGTCTCGGGGTCCTTGAAATAGACGGGTTGATGCTGGTGCCAGACGATAGCCAGATGAACAACGTCTTCGGACGTGACGGTGGGAGCCTCCGTGGGGGCAGGCTCCTCCGTCGGCAGAGCGGTCGGCATCTCTGTGGGCGTCGGTTCCGCCGTCGTACGGCAGGAAGCCAGCAGCAGAGCGAGCGCCAAAGCCAGTGTCATCGCAGCGAGACGGTGTCGGTGCAACCTATACCTTCTGTCCATCTTTCCTCCCTCCTCAGTCGCTTCACATCGATCAACTATGCTTGATCACCCAGACTCGACTCACGCCTCCGTCATCTCGACGAAGGTGAGCTTGAAGCCATTCCGATCCCTCAAAGAAAACACCCTGCCGCCCCACGGTTGGTTCCTGGGCGGGGCCTCCGCCGTCACGCCGCTATCCACCACTCTCGTGTAGACCTGGTCCACGTCGTCGACAAAGATCCACGCTGAAGCTCCACAGCAGCCGTCCTCCGTTGTCTCGTCATCCCCTTCAACCGAAGCGCGGGATAGATTGAATCCGACAAATGCCCCTTCTCCGCCCACGAGAGCTGTGCCGCAGGAGACACTGCCGAAGATGCACCGTCCTTCGTGGTCGAAGGCGTCACAATGACCGACCCAGCCCAACACGCGCTCGTACCAGGCGATCGTATCCTCGACCGACGGCACGGTCAGGGTGACTTCGATCCGATCCACGGAGTGCATACCCTGTGTTGCCACGTCGTCTATGTCGCCCAAAGGCCGCCCGTCTCGGTCATCCAGTCAGCGATGCGTGTGACGGCGCTGCCGACATCGTTATCCGATATGTCGAGTGTCAGAACCGGAAGAAGGGACTCGCCAATCAGATCCCGCATCAGCTCCTGCTCATCAATGAACTTCTGCAAATCGTCGTACTGCCCCGGGTTGCCGGAGACCTTGAGGCGTCTCACGCGCGCTGTCGCAAAGGACTCCGGTGTCCGAGTCACGAAGACCAAGTGGAAACCGACGGCATTCAACCGCTGCTCGAGCCAGCGGAACGGGTAGTCTCGCCCGTAGGTCTGGAGTTGGTAGGCACGGGTGGAGATGTGAAAGCGGTCGATGATCCACGAGTAGTAGCGCTGCAACTCGAAGAGCCGGGCCCAGGTGTGGTACGTCTCCATGGCGCGGCTCTCCTCGTGCAACTCGAAGTTGATCAAGCCCCGGCCCCACGGGAAGTTGGTGAAGGCGCACCACTCGGCCGAGATCAAGGGGGAATGGTAACGGTACTTGCGGGGCCCAACGATGCGTGGGTGCTCGTTCAGGGCAAAGGCTATCTCCGTTTTAAGGGTCAGGCGCGTCCCTTCGAGAATGATCTTGGGACACAATTTAGAAGACATGGTGTACGTTCCTTAACAGTCTATGTAGGACCCTGGCGGTGACTCGGCTACCGTCAAGCCCCAAGTCTCTAGATGCATCAAGAGCCCAGACAACCCGCCACCTTACTCGACATAGATGTCGATACTACCGCAACCGTGCCTGCCGGCGCAAGGAAGAAGCCATTGCCCTCAAGCGGTCAGCACTGCCCCGGAGTGCGGCGCCAGGACTGCTCCGACAGCGTGACCGTCGGTGACGCGTGCTTCGATATCGCCCCACACGTCCTGGAGAGCGTCCCCCTCGTCGAACACATCCCTCACGTCCACGTCGAGCTCATAGGGGCCTGCCCCATTGTTCAGCACTACGACGAGGCTCTCCTGCTCACCCTGCCTGGCGAACGCGTAGACGGTGTGCCGATCGTCGGCAAGCAGCCGGACGTACCGTCCCCGGCGGAGCGCACGATGATCGCGGCGAAGAGCTACGGCGCGACGGAAGAAGGCAAACCGATCCTGATCCCAAGCGCTCTCGTCCCAAATGAAAGCCCGGCGAGAATCTGGGTCAGGGCCACCCCCCATCCCCACCTCATCCCCGTAGTAGATAGAAGGCGCACCCGGGAAGGTCATCTGGAACAGCACCGCCAGCTTCAGCGCCTCCCTATCCCCTTGAACCAGGGTAAGGAAGCGCGGCATATCGTGACTGCTGAGCAGGTTCAGCTGGACAAGGGTCACTTCCCAGTCGTAGAGATCCAGCATGTCGTCCACTGCATCGGCAAAATCGGTGGCTCTCATCCGCCTCAGCTCATATCCTCCAGGACGACGGCTCACGTCCAGGTTCTCGCCGCCGAAGAAACCGAGACAGGCCCGGTTGAAGATGTAGTTCATGACCGCGTCGAACTGGTCGCCTTGGAGCCAGCGGCGAGCGTCGTGCCACACCTCTCCGACGATGTAGGCCTCGGGATTGGCATCCTTGACGACACGCCGAAACTCGCGCCAGAAGGCATCATCGTCAATCTCGTGGGGAACATCGAGGCGCCAGCCGTCGATGCCCAAGTCGACCCAATGACGTGCCACGTCGAAAATGAACTGGCGCACGGCCTGGGTGTCGGTATTGAACTCCGGGAGCGCGGGCAACTGGTACCAGGCGCAGTAGCCCAGTTCCTTCAGTGCCTCATCTTGGCGCCGGAAACTCAACTCCCTCGTCTCGCCCGGATAGGCCTCTAGTTGCTTGTTAGCCCTCAGTCGCTCCAAGTCGCAGTGGAACCAGTCCAGATAGGGAGAGTCTATGCCGTTCTCCAGTGTCTGCTGAAACTGATAGAAGCCTCGGCTGGCGTGGTTGAAGACCCCGTCAAGCACAACGCGGATGCCCCGACTGTGAGCCGCGTCGAGCATCTCCCGGAAGGCATCGTCCCCCCCCAGAATCGGATCGACTCGGAAGTAATCGTGGGTATGATAGCGGTGATTGGCAGCTGACTGGAAGATGGGGTTGAAGTAGATGGCGTCGACCCCCAGCTCAACCAGGTAGTCGAGGTTTTCGGCAACACCAAGCAGATCTCCACCCTTGAAGCCAAACATGGTCGGCGGAGAGTCCCAGGGCTCCAAGTTGCTGGGCTTCGATACTCGATCGCTCCTGGCGAAGCGATCAGGGAAGATCTGGTAGAAAACGGCGTCTTTGACCCACTCCGGGGTGCTAATGCTTGTCATTGCAAGCCTCCATCTCGTCTGTCGGTTGATAACCGTGTCATTGAACAGGATCCGATTGTTGAGCTTGGTGCTCCCGCTCCGCTGACTAAATCCTGACGGTGGTTCCACGGCTGCGCACCGCCTGCTGAATCCGGCTTGATAGCTTGACCAGCTGCATTCTGATCTACGGGTCTCCCAGACCGTCGGGATCGTAGACGCTGACTCCCTCGAAATCGGTGGCAAACCAGTATCGACCCTCGCGGTCCTGGAGCATAGCATTCACCTGACCACTAGCCAGGCCGGAGTTACGCGGTGTGTACGTGCGCCACTCCGCGGTGTCGGAGGTATTGAGGATGGCTACGGCACCACCGATATCGGTGGGCCTCTCCGTAGCGACCCAGAGTCGGTGCTCATCGTCGATCATAAGTGCCGTCACGGTGTTCCACGGCAGACCAGAGCTTCCGGCGCGGTAGCACGTCCAGTCATCTCGATCGACAAGACACAGCCCTCCCCCTCCAGTGCCAACCCAGACTCCACCTCGCGGATCGGCAGCAAGCGCCCGAATCCCGTCCGATGGGAGAGCGGAGGAAGAGGCCGTATAGCTGGTCCACGGCGACTCCTCAGTAGAAAGATCAAGCACGGCCAGGCCTCGGTCAGTCCCCATCCAGACCCTTCCATCATCATCCACCGTCAGTGCCAGCACAGCGTCGCTGGTCAGACCGGCCTCCCGAGGTGAGAAGACCTGCCAGTCAGAGCCGTCCCAGCTTGCAGCGCCGGTCCGGGTTCCCACCCACATTCGCCCGTCGAGCCCTGCCGCGAGGACCCGCACAGTGGCCGCCGGCAGCCCCATATCGGCCGCGTCGTACGTGACCCGCATCCCATCTTCCCACACACTGACACCGGCCTCGGTGCCAACCCACATACGGCCAGCGATGTCCGGTGACAGGGCCGTAATCCGATCGTCCGGTAGCGGCGAGTCGCCAGCTTGTAAGAAAGCGACGTCATCCTCTTCGTAGATCGCGAGGCCTCTTCGCGTGCCAATCCAGACCCGCCCGTCTGTATCCCGAGCCAACGCATTGACAGCATCGGAGGTTAGGTCGCGCTCCGATGCCGTGTAGGCCGTCCAACCACGCAGTTGACGGATGCGATTGACGCGCACGACGACTGATCCCACGGCGTATAGCAAGATAAGAATCACAACCAGGGTCACGAGCCACTTAGGCGGCGCGATCCAAAACGTCTCGTCAGGTAGATAGCGGGAGAGCCGCCGCCAGGTCTCTCGATCGGCGTGCAGATCATACCTATCAGCGACCGCCCGACCAGCAGCACCCACCGAGAGACAGATGGCGGGAGTGACAACCAGGGTATACTGAGGCCACTTAGTGGGCCACAGGAAGAGAAAGGCCCAGCCTGTCACGAACCAGGCGAAGTAGAGCTTATTCTGGCGAAAGAGAAAAGGCAGCCCGGCTAGCCCCCCGAAGAAGATCAAGAGATCGAACGGAAACCAGAAGACCGTCGGATGCCACAGCGCGGCGCCCCGCATCCAGCTGATTGGCTGCCACCAGGGGTGATCATAGCGTGCCACCTCTGTCGAGGCCGGGTATTCGCGGTGGAACATGATCGACTCCCGCAGTCGTCCCACCGGGTCTGGCCACAGTATGGGGTTGAGGGCGAAAAAGACGACCAGCGCAAGGAGCCCGTACAGAAGCAGGTTCCACGGCTTCCGCCGCTGCTGCCACAACAAGAAAGGAGCCATCGCCAGAGCAGGCACAACGTAGGGATACTTGGAGGCCCCTGTGACACCCAGGAGACCGGCTGAGAGCCAGAACCAGCCCCCGCTCCATCCCTGGCCCTGGCGACGAGCGCGGTCGTAAGCGATGATAGACAGGGCGCTGGCGAACGCCGGGACAGCCTCAAGATAGATCTGCGACGTATACTTGACCGTCATGGTGTGAATGGCCAACAGGGCTCCGGCGAGAAGGTTGACCGCAGCGACGATAAGGACCTGGAGCACCCCGAAGAGCACTGAGACGTAGCGGTCGACTAAGAAGACCTCCAGCTCGGCAGGTTCGTCGCCCCAGGAAGCAATTGCATCGCGGGAGGGTGGCCGAGCGGGTTGATCCTGTCGGCCCTCATAGCCGATGAGGCGCAGGCCGGCGGCATAGAGGAGTTTGTTGAAAACCGGGTGCTCGAGATTATAGGTATAATCAGGAATCTGGTCCCATTCGGCCCGGGCCATCAAGCCAGCATAATAGGAGGCTGCCCAGGCATAGACCGGCTCGTCGGCGTCCACGGGCAAGCGCTGAGCCGCGCAAGAGCGCTGCAGCAGGGCGAGAAGGACAATGGCGACGGTGACGGCAAGTCGGACTCGCTTCCTCGTCCAGTGCAGCCTAGCCTTATCCGGGGAAGACGAAGAGCTCACGTGATACCTCTCTGCCTGGGTCAAGGTCCGTTGATGACGGGATTATCCAGACCAGATGCCCCCGCTCTGCGACGAGAAGTCGAACAGGAGCACGTCGTCCTGCCGATCGATGGTCACCGATCCGACGCCAACCAAACGCTTCAGCCGGTCGGGTACATTGGCGCCTTCTACGGTAACGTGACGCGAGTCGGGGTCAACGCTAACTGCCACGAGGAGCTGGTGCTCAGCGTTCGCGATCTGGTAACACCACACGGTTGAATCCGCAAAGAGCGTGTTACGTTCTCCTTCCCAGATGACCGGATGGCCCCGGCGAGCGGCAATCAGCTCTCGATACCAGGCGAGCAGGTCCGTGTCCTGCTCGTCTCCCCACACCATCGGAAGTCGGGCCTCATCGGCGCCCTCCCCCGCCTCCTTGCTCTGGTTCTGGCTCAGGCCAACCTCGGTGCCATAGTAGATGATGGGCTGACCCGGAAGCGTCATCTGGATCAGGGCCGCCAGTCTCAGCCGGCGATCCTCTCCCCCGGTGAGATAGAGAAATCGGTTCATATCGTGGTTATCGACGAAGGAAGGAAGATCGAAAGCGGGCAAGAAGAACTCCTCTTGACGACCGACCTCTCGCGCCAGATCCTCCAATCCGAGCGTCCGCCAGGCAAACGCTCGCCGCAGCAGGTCACAGAGATGAAAGTCGAGACAGCCGTCCAGGCGACCCTGGTATGGGTAGAGAGCCATCGGGGGCTCGGCAACCTCCCCGAAGCACCAGCAATCGGACTTAGCCTCCTTGCACGCGGTCCAGAACTCGGTCCAGAAGGCATAGCTCGGGCCGCTGGCGTGATCGAGCCGGAACCCATCGACGTCGTATTCCGAGAGCCAATGGTGTGCCACGCCGATCAAATAGTCGCGCACGGGAGGGTGGTCCGGGTTTAGCCGGGGCATCCTGGCCACATTGAAGTAAGTGCGATACCCATGGGGATAAGCCACATCGAAGGTGAACCAGTCACGATAGGGGCTGGCAGGATCGGTGAGGGCCTCCTGGAAGAAGCAGTGCTGGACGCTGACATGGTTGCAGACCAGGTCAAGGACGACGCGGATGTCTCGGTTGTGGGCCTCCTCCACGAGATGACGCAGGTCATCGTTCGTACCGAGTCGGGGTTCCACGTTGTAGTAGTCTGTGACGTCGTAGCCATGGTGGGTCGGACTGGCGAAGACTGGAGACAGCCAGATACAGGTCGCCCCAAGATCGGCGATGTAGTCGAGCCTTTCGGTGACCCCACACAGCGTTCCTCCAAAGACGTCTCGCAATGAATCCGGCTTCCTGAAGGAGCGCCTGGCGCCGGGATTGAATCGGTCGACAAAAACCTGGTAGACGACGGCATCCTGAGCCCACGCAGGCGGCGCGATTCGATCCACGGAGTAAGCAAATGTCCGCCCCGCCCCGTCGTCCGAGGGAGTCGGTACAACGACTTCGGAAACCGACTCATCGGTGAAGAACGCGGCGGTGGCCCACTCGATGTATTCGTCCACCGGGGGCCAATCTGCCCAGATCTCCCCACCATCCGTTTGTCGCCAACCACCAATGCGGTAGCGGACGGTCGTTCCTTCCGGTTGAGGGGGAAGAGTGACCTCCCAGCGCTCCAGGTAGCCCCACAGGAAGAGGTGCCAATCGACGGCGACCTTCTCCACGGCCCGCACTCGTCCCACCCGAACCGTGCCCCGACTGCCCACTGGGTCTCGCCCATCGGTGGCGTAATAACAGGCTATGCGATCGATCGACACGCCAGGACCCACGGTGACGGTAAGCGTCACTGGCTCGCCGGGTAGAGGATCCTGAGGGACGATACGCGCGTCGTGCCGCAGGCCTCTGGCCTCGGCACGCGCGTGGAGCATCTTCAGTTCATCACTAGCAGACGCACCGAAAATAAAGTCTTGCATGTCTCCCTTCATCCAGGGATGCAGGGACGCCGCCATACCCTCAAGCTGTTGGTATGCGCCGAGCGAGTGACAGGGTCACCCGCTCGATTCCGATGGGACCAGCATCACGCCGCTATCCCTTCACCCCTCCCATCGTCAATCCAGCTTCCAAGTATTGCTGGAGCCAGAGGAACAGGATCACCACTGGCACACTGACCAGCAGGGCACCGGCGGCGTACTGCCCCCAGGGCACACTGAGATCGTTGGCCATCTGCGCCAGTGCGATCGGCGCTGTATACTTCTGGGCCTGTCCGGCCAGCAACACCTGCGCCATCACGTACTCGGTCCACCCGCTCATGAAGCCAAACAGGGCCGTCGTGGCCAAAGCCGGGCGGGCCAGGGGAAGCGCGATGCGGACGAAGGATTGAACCGGGCCGGCGCCATCGATCATCGCCGCCTCCTCCAGATCGATAGGGATGGTATCGAAGTACCCCTTCAGATTCCAGGTAGTGAAGGTCAGGGTGCCCGTCGTGTAGGCTAGGATCAAGCCCCAGTGAGTGCCGTACAGCCCGATACGCTGGAGGATCAAGGCAATCGGAACCAGGGCGAGGACCCCGGGGAAGGCCTGAAGAGCCAAAAGGAGGATCAAGCCGGACTCACGACCCACGAACTGGAATCGGGAGAAAGCGAAGGCCCCAGAGGTGGCCAGCGACACACTGGCGACGGTTGTCAAGCCAGCTATAAAGAGACTGTTCCTGACCCAGATCGGGAAAGGCTTCACAAACAGCATCTGGTAGAAGTTCTCCCAGGTCACCTCTGTGGGGACGAACATACCCACCAGGTTGAGGGTGAACAGCCGTCCGCCGGGACGCACCGAGGCCAGAAACGTGAACCAGACCGGGTACAGGGCGAAGATAGCCGCGAGAATCACGGTGACGTAAGCCAGGGTCTTAAGGAATGGGCTCGGCCCTCTCATTCGTAGACTCCTTTTGTGATGCGGGTCAGGCGCAGGCTGTAGAGCGTCGCAGCGAAGAGCATGATAAACACGACCACCGCGAAGGCCCCGATCAACCCATCGTTCTGCGCCTGGAAGACCTCCTTATAGGCATGGATCATGACGAACTCGGTCGCGCCGGGCTTGCCTGCCCCCCGCTGTGGACCGCCCTCGGTGATCAGCCAGACGGTGTTAAACATCTGAAAGGTGCTGATGGAGCTAAGCACCACGGCCGGCAGCACTGCCGGCCGCACCAGCGGCAGGGTGATGTTCATCAGGTGCTGCCATGGACTGGCTCCGTCCACCTCGGCTGCCTCGTAGAGCGCTTGAGGAATCGACTGCAGTGCGCCGATGATCACCACCATAAAGAAAGGATAGGACATCCAGACGTTGACGATGACCACGGCGATGAAGGCCAGGGTTGGATCCAGCAGCCAACGCGCCCCCCCAAGTCCGATTATGCGCAGCAGTTGGTTGATGGTGCCCTGCTCGGTCCGGAAGAAGAACTGCCAGATCAGGGCGCTGATGTAGCTGGGGACGGCCCAGGGGATGATGATTAGAACCCGCCAGACGGCCCGTCCAACCAGGAACTCGCTGTTCAGCACCAGAGCTAGGAGGAAGCCCAGAACGAAGAAGAGGGGAATACAGGCAATGACGTAAAGGACAGTGCGGAACACGACGATAAAGAAGCTGCCGGCATTGTTCATGGTCTCGTAAGCGGCCGGGCCGTCCAGCAAGAGCCACAGGCCAAGGGCCATGCCCGCCCCGACGAGCCAGTACCACCAAGTCGGCGGCGGGCTCGGTCGCAATCGCTCCTTGACCTGGCTCGAGGCAACGCCAGCACCAATCAGCGGAGCGATGATCAGCAGCAACGTTCCTAGCGCCCTTAGCGCCTCCGGTGCAAAGAAATCCTCAAAGAGCCTGACATAGTTGGCATAGAAGGGCTCGCGGACACAGAAGCGCCCGGGCTGGTCCGGGTCGCAGCAGACACCGCTGAAAATCGGACAGACCACGTTCCACAAGAAGGGACCGGTGACGGGGCGTTCCTCAATGAAGGCCGCCTTGTCCTCCTGTGGTAAATCATACACTCTGTAGTGAAACGTATTTCGATTCGTTGTGGAAACGTAAATGTTGTAGACGATAGGGAATAGACTCAGAACGAGAAGGCTGATCAGTGTCGGGGCAAGAAAGGC
>CAZQXX010000057.1:11004-15218 GCA_964597105.1 uncultured Anaerolineales bacterium | reverse complement strand
AGCTGCGGCTGAGTCCACGGATAAGCCCTGCCCCTTGGGGCAGGGTAGTTGACTGGTTCATTGTCAGTGTCGTGGGATACGAGCGACGACCTCCCATCCCAGCTTCTCCAACTCTTCTGCTTCGTGGACTGTGGGATCAAGGTAGTGCCAGAGCAAAGCCATGCCGACCCCCGCGAACAACGCCAGGCCAACCTTCATCACCGGCCCCGTGAGCTGGGCCCGCAGGCTGGGCGGCAGGGGCACCGGAACAGGATCGTCCAGGAGGCGGACGGCGGGCTCGAGGTTCTCCAGCTGAGGGTAGTAGGCCGCGCTGTTGGCGACAAGCTCGTCCGCCACGGCCTCGGCCACGGTAATGATCTGATCAGGATCAGGCCAGGTGAGATAGACTACCAGGATCGACTGGGCGTTGTCGGTGACGATGGCGCCCTGAATGGCGCCGGATGACACATGATATCCCTTCGCCTCAAGTCGCGTCGAGACCCCCAGGGCGAAGGCTCCCGTCTCGGCCACGTCGGCCAGGCCATTAGCGATATACTCCGACGTCAGCCAGGGATAGTAACGGTCGTAGTCAAGACTCAATCCAGCGGGATCTGTCCCAGCCGAGAAACGCATGACGGACTGGTAAGTAGTCCCTGGCGGAGCGTACGTCGCGGCCACATAGACCACCACGACGGCGACCGGTACGAGAACGAGCCACCAACGCCGCAACAAGATCTTCATATAGGCTCTCAGCTCCATTCCACACCCTCCTCGCCAACCACGCGCTTGTCGCCATCAGACGGCGGCTGTCCACACTCCGAATCGCCTGTCTGTTCCCACGCCGATTCCGACCTGAACGTGCTCCTCTGGATAGCATCGGATGGGACATCCGTGTCACTAGTCGGGTTTCTCTCTCCTACTCGCTCGCGAAGGAATCGATACAGCTTTTCACGGAACACGGGAACGGCAAACCGTTCCGCGCTCGCCCGGCACGCATCGGGGTCTATAGTACCCGGATCGAAAGCCCGCACCGCCTCCGCTAGCGCAGCCGGGGTCTGCTGATTGAAGAACGTCCCGGTCTCCCCGGCGATCACGGTATCGAGCGCTCCGCCCGCGCCGTAGGCAATCACCGGGCGACCAGCGGCCTGGGCCTGAACCGGGGAGATGCAGAAATCCTCCTCTCCCGGAAGGACGTAGGCTCGACAGCGAGCGAACAGCTCCGGGAGCTCCTCATCGGCTACGTAACCCAGAAAGGTCACGTTCGGGCCAGCGAGGGCTTCTAGAGCATCGCGGTCCCGGCCATCCCCGGCGATCAGGAGCGGACGCTTCAACTGATTGAAGGCCCGTATGGCCAGATCGATCCGCTTATAAGGGATCAGACGGGACACAATGAGGTAGTAGTCATCGTGCTCCGGAGAGGGCTGAAAACGGCCAGTGTCCACCGGCGGATGAATGATGGATGACTCCCGGCGATAGTAGCGGCGGATGCGGCCCTGTATCTCGCGCGAGATAGCGATGAACGCATCCACCCGCTGAGCGGATTGATAATCCCACCGACGCAACGTCTTGATCACCGGCCGGAGAGCTACCTTGAGGAAGCCCGGCAGCGCCTCGCGGGCCGCATAGGTCTCGAAATCCCACACGTACCGGGTGGGTGCCAGGCAATAGCAAGCGTGGACCGCGTCTCCAGTCCGCACCCAATGACAGAAGCCGGACTTGTTACTCAGCACCAGGTCGTAGTCGGAGAGATCGAGCTGGGAGAAAGCCAACGGATAGAGAGGCAGGTACGGCTGATGGTGGCGGTAGATGCCAGGCAGACGATCCATCCACGTGGTACGCACATCCCAGTGACGGTAGACCGGGGGCATCTCCTGGCGCCAGTACATTGACGTGTAGATTGGCGCGTCAGGGAACATCGACGCCAGCGTCTCCAGGACATCCTCGGCACCGCCGATTTGGTTGAGCCAATCGTGGACAAGAGCTACTTGCATATCAGATTAACGTCTCGCGCATAGGCCGCCAGCTCATCCGATGAACCGCCGACGGTCCCAGGTCTGTCAGAGCCTCTCGGTGCTCGGCCGTGCCGTACCCCTTATGCCGGGCGAACCCGTACCCGGGGTAGTCCCTGTCCAGCGCGACCATCAAGCGATCTCGCTCTACCTTCGCGACGATGCTGGCTGCGGCCACGGTCAGGCAGCGGCAATCCGCCTTCGGGAGCGAATGCTGAGGAAGGCTGATAGCTGGAAGACGCACGTAGTCGACCAACAAGGCATCCACGTGACCATCCAGATCTTCCACCGCGCGGCCCATGGCGAGTCGCGTGGCCGGCACGATTCCCCAGCGGTCGATCTCCCCAACCTCACCCCAACCTACGCCAACAGCGAGCGCCACCTCGCGGATGACGGGCAGGAGCGCTTCCCGCCGGCCCGCGGTCAGCAGCTTCGAATCGCGCACCCCATCCAGCAACTGCGCCAGATGACCATCCCGCAGGGGCAGGACGACCGCGGCAGCGCAGACCGGTCCGGCCCACGCACCCCGCCCTGCCTCATCCAACCCGGCCACCCGGTCGTGCCCGACAGCCTGCAACGCGTATTCCTCAGAGAGATTGGGGGTCGCCAGGGGGTTCATTGGCGAAAAACGGACGCAGGAAGGAGCACTTGCAGCAACTCAGGTAGCGGCAAGAACGATAGGAGAAGGCCTACGCCTCATCGTACAACCCCCGGAGCTCATTCAGTCGGACCCTGGCCACCTCCCGCGTCATCTCGACAGACTCCCGGAGATATCGCATCAACTCACCAGTCTGGTCCTTGGTGTCGCTCTCATCCCGGTTCCGCCACTCGACCTCCACCTCTTTCGATGAATATCCGGCCTTCTCGAACAGATGGAGGAGCTCGACATCGTAGGCGGAGACCTTCCATCCCTTGGGCCTATCTTGCTGCCTGAAGAACTCAAGCTGAGGGAACACCTCGAGGGCAGCCTCTCGACGACACGATTTGAAGCCGCACTGAGTGTCGCTGATATGTGGCAAGAGGACAAGACGACGGAACGTGCGAAACACGAAGCTACCGAGGCGCCGGAGGATCGAGAACCCCTCTCGCTCGATCCCCCGAGAACCAATGACCACGTCATAGCCTCTCCCATACCAGGGCAAAAGGGCATCCAGTTCGTCGATAGGTGTCGACTGATCCATGTCAGTGAACAGAACGATATCCCCACAGGCTTCCTGCACACCCGCCCAGACCGCTGCTGGCTTCCCCCCGTGGGGAATATCGAACAGGGAGAAGTCAGGCTTCGTCTCGACGAACCGCTCAACGAGCTCCCTGCTGGCGTCTGTCGATTCGTCATTGACGATGATCACTTCCCACTCGTAGTCCTGGCGAGACAGATACCCGTACACCTCATTCAGGACACCTCTTCTGAGGTTCTTCTCCTCGTTGTAGCAGGGAATGACAACAGATAAATAGGGGCCGGGTTTTCCGAATTCATCTGGCATAAGCAATTATTCCCACCGGGCGTTCAGCGACAGACAGCTCCCAAGAGGCCTGAGATTGGACCACGTACAGGAAGGCTATGCCCCCCGCTCGCCATGATAGACAGCGGCACGTCTGTCCCAGTCAGGTTGATGGTGAGCCACGTGGGGACAGGGTCGGCGCTGATACCCGTCGCGACTTGGGAGCAGAGGTCAATGGCCCCACTCCTTCAGCGTCTATGATACCCACACTAGGGCCTTTCGTCAATCCCCGTCATGATCCGCTCCAGGTACGCCCGGCTGACGACCCGCGACTGCTGCACGGCACGTCGTTTGGGCGACATCCTGGGTATGCCAAGTAATAGTCCGGCCAGCTGCCCTCTCAGCCGCGCCCGGGCCGCCGCTCCACGCCACGCCCTCAGGGCCTCCCATGTGATACGGAGCTGCCTGGTGAAGATGACCCGCCAGTAGGTCCGCCAGAGGTCCCCGGGGTAATCCTTGATCAACAGATAGATGGCATTGCGCCCATCGTAGAAGCTGGCGGTTCTTCCACCACCGGTGGCACTCAACTTGTGGTAAACGATGGCCTGCGGTGCGTACACGCATCGCCAGCCGGCCAGTTGGGCCCGCCACGACAGATCCACATCCTCGCAGGAGTAGAAGAAGTCCTCGTCCAGAAGTCCAATCTGCTGTAGCATCGATCGGCGATAGGCAGCACTTCCCCCACAGGCACCGAACACAGCCTCCTCGTGGTCATACTGGCCCT
>CAZQXX010000057.1:0-10904 GCA_964597105.1 uncultured Anaerolineales bacterium | reverse complement strand
CCGTGTGGATTCGGTCACGGCGGTCGAAGAG
The DNA here is from genome assembly GCA_964597105.1 of uncultured Anaerolineales bacterium. GTDB lineage: Bacteria > Chloroflexota > Anaerolineae > B4-G1 > B4-G1 > SKLM01. The sequence continues at coordinate 10,873 of CAZQXX010000057.1, read as the reverse complement.
AAGCATCTTGGAGGCAACCATCCCCGCCTCCGGGTGCCGGTCAAAGGCACCCACCACCTCGTGCAACCAATGGGCATCCACCTCGGTGTCGTTGTTGAGAAGAACCACAAACCTCCCTTCCGCGGCCCGCATGCCCGCGTTGCAGGCACCAGCGAAGCCCCGATTCTCTCCCAGAGCCAACACGTGCACCTCGGGGTAGCGCTGCCGAAGCAACTCAAGTGAGCCATCGGTGGAACCGTTGTCAACGACGATGACCTCACATTCACCGATCGTCTGCTGCCGCAGACTGCCGAGGCAAGTGGGAAGGTGCGGGACCCCATTCCAGTTGGGAATGATAACCGAGATGAGGGTCGAGCTGCCCACAGTCAGCGACCGGGACCCCTTGTCTGGATCGCCTCCAGACCACCGAGGAGAGGGAAGACCACTCATAGATTGTCCACGGACGCCTCTTCTATTATGTTCCATCTTTCTGCTTGAATTCATGTCGATCGGGAGTATAATCGAGAAGTCTCTCGTCTATGTAGCGCTCCCTCAGCCTCACGGCGAGGTTGATAGAAAATGGACGGTCGGTTAACATAAGCACCTGAGGAGGTAAGATGGACGTAATCACCACTCACCATAAGGGCGACATGCTCTTCGAAACCCAGTTCGGCAATCACCGTCTCGAGATCGACGTGCCGGACAGTATGGGCGGCAAGGATCGGGGACCGCAACCCCCAGAGCTCTTCGTGGCATCGCTCGGCAGTTGTGTAGCAGCTCTCGTCGCCAACTACTGCAACAAAGCCGGACTGAGCACGGAGGGTCTGACGGTCGACGTGATGTACGAAAAGGCATCCGATCCAACACGGCTGATTGACATGAAGGTCAATGTTGACCTGCCATACGCGGACATCTCCGGCCGCGAACAAGCGCTCAAACGTGTCGCGGATCGTTGCCCCGTCCACCAGACGATTTGCTCGCTGGAGGGTGTCGACATTCAGGTAAGCGGAAAAGCCGCCTAGCGTCCCCGCACAGCGCAAGCTCGACATCGGAACTCCTTCACAGGTTCGCGCCCGTGAGAGGAGTTCCGGCGTCTCAACCACCTCCATCGCCAGCCGTCTCCATCAGCGGACGGCCCTTCGTCTCGCGACCAAGATGGCACAAGGACAATCGCTTCCAGCCCCCAAATCAGCCGTTGACCTCGCCCTCAATGAGGCTGCGAGCAACCTCTCGATCGACTCGAGACATGGGCAATTGGTCCAGATCCTCAGGAGGTACCCAGCGAAATGCAGCACAGTCGAGACAGCGCGGCCGACCATCTCGTAACCGGCACCGGAACGCGTGGAGCGTTATGCGGAGATGGCTGTAGGCGTGTGGAACCACGATCACGGGCTCGCCGACCTCAACCTCCACGCCCAGTTCCTCTCGCATCTCCCGGACCAGACATTCGGACAGGGACTCCCCCTCCTCGCGTTTTCCCCCCGGGAACTCCCACAGCCCTCCTAACATGGCATCGACGTTCCGCTGAGCGACGAGGACGGCCCCATCTTCCCGCACCGTCACAGCCGCTGCGACGTCATAATGAGGAACCTGGCGGCGGGACCGCCGCACAGGAAGCGCCTCCTGCTCGCCCTCGGCGTTGGCCCAGCAGAGATCACCGAGGGGACACCGATTACAGGACGGCTCACGTGGCGTACAGACCGTGGCACCCAGCTCGATCAGGGCCTCGTTGAACACGCCCGCCTCCGGAGGCAGGAGATCGGCCGCCAGCTGCTCCAGTTCCCGCTTCGTCGCAGAGTGCGTCACATCACGCCGGATGCCGAAGACACGGCACAGGACCCGCCGAGCGTTCCCATCCACAGCGGGGACCCTCTGACCAAAGGCTATTGAGGCAATGGCACCAGCGGTGTACGTTCCAATACCGGGCAGTGCCTTCAGATCCTCGAAACGTGCCGGCAGTTGCCCGCTATCAGCGCTCATCAGTTGTTGAGCCGCCCGGTGGAGATGTCGGGCGCGAGCGTAGTAACCAAGCCCCTCCCACACCTTCAAGACCTCCTCCAGCGAAGCGTCAGCCAGCGCCTCGATGCCTGGAAACCGCTGGAGGAACCGTTCGTAGTAGGGCTCTACGGTGGTCACCTGCGTCTGCTGAAGCATCACCTCCGAGACCCAGACCCGGTAGGGGGTACGATTCTCCCGCCAGGGAAGGTCTCGGGCATGCGTAGCGAACCATTCGAGCAGTCGCTCGGCGAGCTCGCCCTGTGTCCGCGCATCGAGTCGATTATGGTCCATGGACGTCCCATCTGGTACCGTATAGAGAGAGACCTGACCACGCGGGGCCGGCGACCGGATCCTCCGCCAGACGGCGTGGGGAATCGCCGGCTTTCCTGAGTCAGGCCACCACGTTCCGGCACATCCCCTGCTTTCCGGACAGGGAATGAGAGTGCCAGGCAGCTAAACTATACCTGGACCTGAGCAGAAAACAAGTCAACTGGCGCCATTCACGCGGTCCGGGAGGATTGAGGTCACAGCCCAGTATTGCGTTGTGCAACCCCGTAATCTCTGCTATCATTGGCGGAGAGGAAGACACCATGAGAATTGGCATCATCTCCGACACCCACGACAACCTGCGCAACCTGGATACAGCCCTCGACATCCTGGAGGAGGAGGGCATCAGCCTATTGCTCCACTGTGGCGATCTCTCCGGCCCCGGCGTTGTCGAGGCATTGTCTGACTTCGATGTATGGATCGCCCGAGGGAACGTAGATCACCATCCGGAGCTGGAGCGGGCGGTTCTGGAAGCCCTGGGAAAGGGCAGATTGGCGGAGCGGCACCACCTGACGCTGGAGGGTCACTCCGCGCTGCTGGTACACGGCCACCAGGAGGGTGAGCTGAGAAGACTGATCAGCGCCGGCGGCTACGCCTACGTGTTCCACGGTCACACCCACCGCAGGCGCGACGAGACTGTCGGTTCCACCCGGGTGATCAACCCGGGTGCGCTGGGTGGTATGCGCTGGCAGCGACGATCCTTCTGCATCCTCGATCTCCAGTCAGACAGCGTAACGTTCATCGAAGTTTAGCAGCGCGCAGGCGAGCAAAAGACTCTATCGAGGTTACCAATGCCCGACGATCGTTTTCGCTTCTCCGTCAGCGTGGTGGTCCGGTGGCGCGATCTTGATGCGCTGAACCACGTCAACAACGCCGTCTACTTCACCTACCTGGAACAGGCTCGCGTCGGATACCTGGACGAACTGGGGCTTCTTCCTGACAAGCCATCGGGCATCGGGTTCATCCTGGCCGAAGCGCGCTGCCAGTTCAGATCCCCGCTGACTCTGGGCGAGCGGGTGACGATCCACATCCGAGTGAGCGAGCTACGCCGCTCGAGCTTCATCTTCGAGTACCGCGTGGAAGGCGAGGACGGACGGCTGGCGGCCGAAGCCAACACAGCCCAAGTGTCCTACGACTACGACAGCGAGCGCGCGATGCCCATCCCCGACGAGTGGCGCGAGGTTATCATCGGTTTTGAACCCGGCCTGCCTGCCGAGGCCCCGGCAAGGCCCTACAAGGAGACGAGACAATGACACCACAACCCCTGGAAGCTGAGAAGCTGCGTCGAATCTGTGATTCGACACAGTTCGATTTTGAGACAACGGAAGAACTGGAAGACCTAAGGGAGATCATCGGGCAGGAACGCGCCATCGGGGCAGTACGCTTCGGCATCGGCATTCAGCGCGATGGATATAACCTCTTCGCTCTTGGGCCGAGCGGGACGGGGAAACGGACCACAATCTCTCAGTTTTTGGATAGGAGAGCCTCTGCGGAGCCGACACCTTCTGATTGGTGCTACGTGAACAATTTCGCGGATAATCAGAAACCCGACGCCCTGCAGCTTCCGCCGGGGAAAGGCGTCGAGCTTCGAGAGGACATGGAGCAGCTGGTCGAGGAGCTAAACACTGCCATTCCGGCGCTCTTCGAAAGCGAGGATTACCAGACACGAAAGCAAGAGTTGCGAGAGGAGTTCCAGGAAAAACAAGAACAGGCACTCGAGAAGGTTCAAGAGAGAGCCAAAGAACGAGGTATCGCCCTGATCCGCACCCCTGTGGGGCTCGCATTCGCCCCCATCCAGGAAGGCGAGGTCGTCAGTCCCGATGAGTTCCAGGAGTTACCGGAAGAGAAACGGGAACAGGTAAAGGAGGATATCGCTGAACTCCAGGAGGAACTCCAGGAGACGATGCGCCAGGCCCGCCAATGGGAACGGAACGTACGCGAGCGCATGAAGGAACTCGACCGCGAGGTGGCGATGCTGGCCGTCGGACACCGCATTGAGGAGCTGCAGGAGAAGTACGGCAGTATCGATGACGTGGTGGCATATCTAGAGGCAGTGAAGGATGACGTCATCGATAACGTAGACGACTTCCGCCGGAGCAGCGACCAAGACCAGGAAAACCTGCTAGGGATACCGATGGAGCGCGTTCGCGAAGCCGCGTTCCGCCGCTACAAGGTGAACGTCCTGGTCGACCACAGCGACTCAGAGGGCGCCCCAGTCCTCTATGAGGAGCACCCCACGTATAACAACCTGATCGGCCGTATTGAGCACATCTCCCAGATGGGTGCCTTGGTGACAGACTTCAACCTGATCAGGCCGGGCACGCTCCACAAGGCAAACGGGGGCTATCTGCTGATAGACGCGCGGGAGCTGCTGACGCAGCCGTACGCGTGGGAGGGACTGAAGCGAGTGCTCCGCGCCCAGGAGATGCGGATCGAGTCATTGAGCCAGGCTCTGAGCCTGGTCAGCACTGTCTCACTGGAACCAGAACCGATTCCCTTGAGCATCAAGGTCGTCCTTATTGGCGAACGGTTCCTGTACTACCTGCTCAGTTACTACGACCCGGATTTCGGCGAGCTCTTCAAAGTCGAAGCCGATTTCGGCGACGATATGGCGTGGGGGGATGCAAACGACCAGCTGTATGCCCGTCTCATCGCCACGATAGCCCGCCGCGAGGGCCTGCGCCCTTTTGACCGGAGCGCCGTCGCCCGCGTTATCGAGCGGAGCAGCCGCATCACGGGAGACAACACAAAACTGTCGACCCACTTACTCAGCGTCGCCGATCTTCTCCAGGAAGCTGACTACTGGGCCAGCGATAGCGGCCGGGACGTCGTCACTGTCGAGGATGTCCAGAAGGCGATCGATGAACAGATCTACCGCGGCGACCGACTGCGCGAGCAGACCCAGGAACACATCCAGCGGGGCATGATCCTCATCGACACAGAGGGGCAGAAGAGCGGTCAGGTCAACGGTCTATCGATCATCGCCCTCGGTGACTACGCCTTCGGTCGCCCCAGTCGGATCACGGCGCGGATCCGCCTGGGGAAAGGGAACGTGATAGACATTGAGCGCGAGGTCGACCTGGGAGGCCCTATCCACTCAAAGGGCGTACTGATTCTGTCCGGCTTCCTGAGCTCGCGGTACGCCCCGGAGTACCCGCTCTCGCTTTCGGCCAGCCTGGTCTTCGAACAGTCGTACGCGGGCGTCGAGGGAGACAGCGCGTCGCTGGCAGAGCTATGCACGCTTCTCTCCGCTCTCGCCGATGAGCCGATCAAGCAATCTCTCGCGGTGACCGGCTCGGTTAGCCAGTATGGAGAGGTTCAGCCTATCGGGGGCGTCAACGAGAAGATAGAAGGGTTCTTCGACGCCTGTAGTGCCAAGGGGCTCACAGGTACTCAGGGGGTCCTGATACCGACGGCGAATGTGGAGCACCTGATGCTCCGTCACGACGTGATCGATGCAGTCAAGCGAGGCGAGTTCCAGGTCTATCCAGTCTCAACCGTCGACGAGGCCATCGAACTCCTGACCGGTGTGTCCGCAGGGGAGCGCGACGAAGAGGGCGATTTCCCGGAGGGGAGCATCAACCAACGCGTGGAGGCCCGGCTGATCGAGCTGGCGCAGAGGCAGCAGGCGTTTGGCGAAGACAGCGAAGGCTCCTCATCTGAAGTAGAGAAAGACTCGCAGACTGACGAGGGGTAATTGGACGATCGCATGAGCGAGCAGGAACAGGAAAGGACCTTCGAGCGCATACTCGTCGCCGTCGATGCTTCGCGGCACAGCCTGGCAGCGCTACAGGCCGCGGCGGAGCTGGCCAGCACCCTGGAAGCGGAGCTGCGCGGGGTCTTCGTGGAGGACGTCAATCTCCTTCGCATCGCGGCACTGCCGATGGCACGAGAACTCCGGTTCCCGTTCATCAGACATGTACGCATGACCCCCGGACGCATGAGGCGCCAGCTACGCGCTCAGGCACACCAAGCAAGGGAGGCATTCTCGTCGATCTGTGGGCGGTGCCAGGTCGACTGGACCTTCCGGGTCGTGCGCGGGTCCGTATCCTCGAAGATCCTGGAAGAAGCGGCAGATGCAGATCTGATCTGCGTGGGCAGGGCAAGCCGTCCCGTGATGCAGCGACCGAAGATGGGCTCCACGGCACGAGCAGCGGTCGCAGAGGTGCGGCAGCCGGTGCTCGTGATCTCGCAGGATACGCGGATCACGGCACCCGTCATCGTCATCGGCGACGGGTCCGACGAGTCGGCTTCCGCCTTGTTGCTGGCCGGACGGTTGGCGCTGGAGATGGGAGGCTTTCTCTCCATTCTCGTCCCAGCCGATTCGTCCAGCAGCCCGGAGGAGCTCCAGCGCCGGCTTGCCGAGCGTCTGAACAGCGAGGACATGGTGATACAGTATCGGGAGCTGGCAAAATCCGACGTGACGTCGATCATCAGGAGCGTGCGAAGTGAGGCTTGCGGCATCCTGGTGGTGAGCAGAGCCGCCCTCGAGCCGGAGGAGATTGGAAAGCTTCTGGACGGAGTAGCGTGCCCCGTCCTTCTGATGGCTTGACGCCAAGGTTGGAATGAGACCCATAGATATAGAGAGCCCTCGCTGAGAGCGAGGGCTCTGCTCGTCTTATCCCTATGCCGTGGGTGTCAAGACGCTCTCTCCCACCCAAGACGCGCAATCAGCCCAAGAGGACATCCTCGACGTGTCTTCTTGTTTAGTCCTCCGTCTCAGCCGTCTCTTTTGCCTTCGGTTCCACGTCTACGATCTTGGCAGAGCCAGGCTCGGGCTTATCCTGTGTCTTCTTGGGCGCCTCAATCATCGGAGGCTCGATGTCGCCGGCCATCGTGGTCTGACCCCGGAGATACGCCCCCTCATTGAGGAGGAGCGAACTGACCTTCAGGTTGCCCCAGACACGGCCGTTGTCCAGGATCTCGACCTTATTGCCGCTGATATCGCCCTTCACCGCGCCCGAAATCGAGATGTTGTGAGCCTTAATGTCGGCGATGACCTTCGCTCCTTCTCCGATAACCAGGTTACCGGTCACTTCTAGCGTACCCTCGAAGATTCCCTCAACTCGGGCACCACTATCAGACTGGATATCACCCCGAAAATAGGTATTCGGCCCGATGACCGTCTCGATCTCCGTGGGCTTGGGCGCTTTGCGAACCGGTGCGCTTTCTTCTTGCTTCCCTCTTCCAAACACGAGTTCCTCCTCAGTTTGAAGTAAGTCGGTAATGCAGGGAGCCTATGGTATATCAGCTCCCGCTCAGTGTCAACCCAGACCGACGGCGCAGAAGCGCCGCTCGGCTCGAGCGCACTCCCTTCTATGACTCAGTCTCGTCGGGGATAATGCTCTGACGCGCTCTTACCAACGCCTGTTCCTCCTCGCCGGTGAGAGACCTGGGGGAGGTCCAGTGCTCGATCGGCTTTGCATACACGCGGGTCGCGTCCCGCGCGTAAAGCGCCGAGATGATGAGCCCATCCCCCTCACCATCGATCAGAGCCAGTGAGAAGCTCTGATCGCCACCGGTGTCCTCAAACGCACTGTAACGGACCAGTCCCATTCCCTGCACCGCGTGGCCCAAGGTCCTGTCGGTCCGTTCGGCCCGGATCGCCAGCCGTTCTGTGCGCGCGGTCAACTTGGAGAACCGGGCCGTCAGACGTCCCAGCGCGGCGCCTCCATTCGCGTCGTCTTCACCGGCGGAGAAAACCGTGTCAAAGCGGCCCTCCAACCGGCGCACCTGGCCTCGCAGGTCGAGCACCCAGAGGATGCCCACCCCCAGCAGAACGGTCAGCGCCAGCGACCAGATCAGCAAGGTAATCTCCATCGTCAGTCATCTACCTCCTACTCAACCCGCACTGTCCCAAGGATCACACGATCACCAGCGAGGTTCCCCGCCGCGTCCACCACGGGCAGACGACGCTGGGACGTCATCCCGTACATCCCAACCTCAAGCCGATACTTACCCGGGGGCACGTCCGGCGGAAGCGTCAAGCGATAAGGATCGACGTAGGTCTGGCCCGGGAGCCACTTGGGAAACCACAGATACGTGGGAGCAGACCCCCCCAGCGGCGTGTAGTCCCACCCCGCCACAGGACGCTCCGCAGCGTCGATCAGATGAATGAAGATTGTGGCGCTGTCACGAGGAGTCGCCAAGGGTTGCCAGCGGAGAGTGAGGTGAAGGGCGCTGCCGGCACGGGCGACGATGGGCTCACGCCAAAAGGCCCGTCGTGATCGCCCCCCCACCCGGACCCGGGCACCCGTCAGCCCCACCTGATTGTCTAGATTGGCGAGCGAGGCCTCGAGCGCCCCAACCGAGGGCCCCTCGTCGCGGGCCAGCACGGTGATCGTGTCCAGGGTGACGGTGGTCTCATCTGTCGAGAGGAGAAGCTGATCACGCCCGCCGCTCAGGTCAGCATATCCCAGCCGGAGGGGGTACTCGCCTGGGGGCAGGTTGAAAGGGACCAGCACCTCGTACCGCTCCACGACGACCTCGCCTGGCTCCCACTCCGTCGTGAGCAAGCGACTGTCTGTCGTCCAGCGATCCTCGACGGGGCCCAGCTGAGCATAGGGCATCCAGATCCCTTCCAAGGGCTCCGGAGCTGTCTGATAGAGGTCGAGAACCAGCGGCTCACCGGCCCGGACCGTGGTCCTGAGAAGATCGTACCCCAGCACGCGGAGGCGTCCATCGAACCAAACGTCGAGGGCGTGAGACGGCGTGGCATCGGTCACCGGCGGGCGCTCGACCCGGTAGAAGGCGCCGTCGGGCAGAAGGCGGAAGCCAGCGCGACGGACGGTAGGTCGGTAGTCAGGCAGATAGACTGGTTGGTTCCCGACGTGGGCCCAGACCATGTCGACCCACGGCGTGGCAGTTGAGACGTAGACCAGCTCCACGTCCTGACCATCGAGCTCCAGGCCCTCCGTGTAGGTGTGAACCCACAACGGCGTGAGAGACTCCCACGCCGAGAGCAGCACTGCCCCCTCCCCTGCTCCGTCGAAGCGGCGCTGGACCGCGTCGACCCAGGCCTCAGCAGCCGTGAAGTCCCGCAGGGAAATGCCACGGGTGAGATTCTGAGCAGCCCGAAGGAGAGGCCAGGGCAAGATAAACAGGGCAAATCCACACAGGACGGCGAGCCGCAGCCTGCGGCGCCCGGCGTGCCACCGCGACGTCACCAATCGGAATGCCCAATCCCCAAGGGCCAGAGCCCCGACGCCAGCCAGGACCGCCAGAGCCATAAAGGGAATCAGCAGATAGGCCATCACGTCCTGGACCGTATTGAGCGTGAAGGCCAGATGACCGAGGAGAAAGGCCCCCATCAACAGAGCAGGTGCGGCGGCCCGGCGGATCAAGGCTATCAGTCCCAGGGGTATAAGCGCGATCACGGGCAGCATGAACTGGAGGCGCAGCAGAGACCAGAAGGCGAGCGCGCGATGAGGCTGGTCGGCCAGGCCAAAGTGGAAGAGGTTGCCGCGCAAGCCGCGGGCGGTCACGTGGCGCAGGAACCCCTCCCATGTGTTCATATCCGTGGGACCAAAGGGCGCGCTGGGACTGCGCAGCGGATAATAGAGGAGCGGGCTTAGCCCCACGAGCAGACACCCGACGACGGGCAAGAGGGTCCGCCAGTCCAGCAGGAAACGAGGCCGCACGGCCAAGATGAAAAGCCCGTAGGCAGGGATTCCCATCAGGGTGATGGGATGGTGGGTCGCAGCCAGGCCAAGGGCGGCCGCAAAAGCAAAGAGCCAGCCGTCCCGACCGGTCCGCCACCAGCGGATCAGAAACCAGAGATGCGTCGCGGTCAGGGCAGTGCTGAGGATGTGGGCATTGGCATGGATGGCGTGCTGCCAGAGATCGGGCGCAGCAGCGAGAGCGAGGGCAGCGAAAATCGACGACGGGATGAGGAGCAGATCGGCCGACTGATCGGAGACGGAGTTGGTCGGCCCGCGCACGTCACCAGCTCCACGCCCATTCCACCCACCATCCAAGCCGAGCTCCCGAACGATGAGGCTCACTGCGGTCACCGTCCACGCGCCTACCGCCGCGGCCAACAGATTCGTGCGCAGAGCGACGGTTCCGAGGGGAATGAGAAGCTGCCACCCCTTCGCCAGCAAGGTGTAGAAGGCGTAGCCGGGTGGGTGCGCGATGCCCAGAATGGCGGGGATGAACTGGTACTCAGAAGGGTCCCCGAAGAGGGTGCCCGGAGCAACCGTCGCAGCATAGGCCGCGAAGGCGACGAGAAAGACGAAGACAGGCGTCAGACGCTTGAGCTTCACGTCAGAGAGGCGGCGACCATGCCGCACCGCAGACACCGCCATTGCGCGTATCCTCGAGCCCTCCGAGGACCCCGGTCCATGCGCTTGGGATAACGGCTGACATGAGGTCGCCGGGCACACCTGGCAGGGTCACGAGGCTGGATGCCTCTACTGCACAGGAATGTGACCATTCTCCTCCAAGTAGGTCAGGATGCGGGCGACGCTTTCCTCCACAGACTCTTCCGCTGTGTGACAGACAACCTCCGGGTCCTCCGGAGGCTCGTAGGGATCAGACACACCGGTGAAGTTATCGATCTCGCCGGCAA
>CAZQXX010000056.1:9805-15520 GCA_964597105.1 uncultured Anaerolineales bacterium | reverse complement strand
CGCGAGAGAGGATGCCCAATCCGAACTACGGGATGGGCTTTGGCGGTGATGGGGCCCCGACGGAGCCAGCCTTTCTGGAAGGGGATATCCAGTCCGTCACCCTGCTGGTGCCGACGGTGGCCGAGGAACTCCTCTACTTCGCCGTGGACAACGGCACGCTCCATCTTTCCGTCGTGCCCCACGCCGCCGTGGTCGAGGGAGCCCGGCCCAGCACCGGGGTGTTGTGGGAGGACGTGGTCCACTTCTTCCGAGAGGAACGGCTGAGGGCGCTCGAGACGATCACGGCCCCGGTCACGGTCACGTACCCCCTGTCGGCGACGGAGACGATCACGTCCGGGGATGGGCTGACGGACTCGATGAGCTCGGTGCCGCTGGCGACGGCCACGCCGCCTCGAGCGGCCACCGCCGCGCTGGAAGCTCAGGAGCCCGCTGGCGAGCCGACGGAGGCCGGACCGGGCAGGCTCGTGGGCAGTCTCTCCGACTGGGCGGTCCCGATCTGCGCTGGAGGTGGGCTGCTGGCGGGGCTGGGGATCGTGGGCTTCATTCTTATGCGCCGCCGGAAGGGGTAGACGATGGCCAGAACCGACGGCGGATCGACCGAGAATTCCGGCGGAAATTCCTTGTCAGGGGCCAGGGGTGAGGCGCTGCGAGTCCTTCTGGCCCTCGACCTGGGCGCCGTCTCGGATCTGCAACTCCTGATGGGGGAGCTTCAGGCTGGGAACCCCCACCAGATTGAGATCGCGGGGATCGCTCGAGAGGCGACCACGGTCTACCACGACGCCGTCGAGAAGGACGCCGACGTGGTCCTCCTCTCTCCCACGACCCCTGGCTACAACCCCGAGATCGTCCAACGTCTATACCACTACGAGGAACGCCCCATCATCACCGTGGCCCTGGTGCCGACCACCGGCGACTGGGCGGTGACGATGGAGAAGGCCGGGGCGGTGGGGCATTTGACCACGCCCCTCTCATCACATAGCGTCTCCCGTTTGGCAGCCATGCTGCCGCCGGCGGTGCGGGACGCCTACGCCCACCGCACCTCCGACACCTACGTCCCACGCCTCTCGCCGGACGTGGCGAAGATCGTCGATCGAGGGGGATGGCGGCGCCAGACGGTGGCCTTCTGGTCGCCGGCCGGCGGCGTGGGGAAGACGACCCTCTCGGTCAACACGGCGGCAGCCCTGGGCGTCCTGGCGAACAAGCGCACGCTCTTGGTCGACGCGGATATGAACAAGGGGGATGCCCATCTCCTGCTGGATCTCTCGGAGGTGGAGAAGAACATCTACGCCCTGGCCAAACAGCGGAGTACGTTCGGGAGGATGACGGCCCTGGATACCAAGCAGTTCATGATCCCTTACGGGCGGAGCAACCTATCGCTGCTGGCCGGAATCCCCCAGACCTGGATGGCGTCCGACGAGTGCCTCACCGGAGAGCAGGGCAGGGAGTTTGTGAGGACGCTGCTCAGACTGGCCGAGCCCGCTTACGACTTCGTGGTCTTCGACCTGGGCCAATCGTACAACCACCCGGTTCACCTGACGGCGCTGGAACACGCCGACCTGGTCTTCCTGGTGGTCAACTCGACGGTGACGTCCCTCTACGCCGGGCACAAGGCCCTGGGCGCTCTGGAGCAGGCGGGCCTCCTGGAGGGGGATCGGCTGCGCGTGGTGGTCAACAAGTACCATCCGCGCCACGGGATCTCGCGACGGGAGGTGCAGGATGCCCTCGGGGGCCTGCCCACCTTCGCCGAGATCGCCATCGCGGAGAACGAGGAGGTCACCGTGGCCCTCAATGACGGCGAACCGCTGGTCCTGTCCGACGGGAGGGCCCAGGTGACGCAGGATCTCTTGGCGTTGAGCGTGACCCTGTATCCGCCGCTGGCCGACATCCGGCGGCTCCAGCGGGGCGACAGTGGCGGGTTGCTGAGGCGTCTCTTGCGGTTGAACTGAGCGTGAGTCATTGGAGGATGGGATGGTGATACGGGTGCTGGGACAGGGCGGCGAGAGCGACACGGTCGGGAGGATGGTGCGCCAGGAGGCGGCGCGGAAGGCGGCGGAGTCGGGTCACTCCGGATTCGATGTGGTGTTGGAGCGGGTGCGTGAGCGAGTGACGAGCCTCTTGACGCCGGCCCAGCTGGAGAACCCGGGGCCCGAGGAACGGCGCGTCCTCCAGGAGACCGTGGCCGAGGAGGTGGCCCGCTACAACGAGGCGGCGCCGGTCCACGGGCTGGCGCCCGTAGGCGGGCCGGTGGAAGCGGTGACGGAACGGGTGTTGGACGAGATCCTGGGCCTGGGGCCCCTTGAGGCGCTCCTCGACGACGAGTCGATCGAGGACGTCTACGTCCAGGGACCGCACCAGGTGCTGGTGGCGACGGCGGATGGAGAGAGGAAGCCGATCGCCCTGGACTTCGGAGGGCGGGAGCGCCTTATGAACCTGGCGCGGCGGGCGTTGGCGCAGGATGGCAAACGGGTCGATTTCGCCCACCCCTTCGCAAACGCTCGCTTGAAGGACGGCTCCCGACTTCACATCAGCCTCTATCCGTGCGCCGACCCCTGGCCGCAGATCGTGATCCGCCGCCATCGACAGCTGTTTGCGCCGGGCGAGGACCGCTTGGCCCGGATGGTCGAGCTGGGGACGCTCACGCCGCGGGCGGCGCTGCTATTGAGAATGGCGGTCAGGTCAGGGGTCTCGATCCTGGTCACGGGAGCCACGGCGGCGGGAAAGACGACGGTGATCAACGCCCTGGGTGGCGAGCTGGACGCTCTCGACTCGGTGGTGTGCATCGAGGACACCCGGGAGCTCGATTTCCCCGGCCGGAACGTGAGCTACCTGGTCACCCGGCCTCCGTCGCCGGAGGGGGAGGGGGCGGTGACCCAGCGCTACCTGGTGCAGCAGAGCCTGCGCAAGCGCCCTGACTGGATCGTCCTGGGCGAGGCACGGGGGGCGGAGGCGTGGGATTTCGCCCAGGCGGGGAACACGGGCCACGCGATCATGGGCAGCGTCCACGCCAACAGCGCCCGGGACGCCGTGGATCGATACCGGGACCTCTGTCTGGAGGCCGGAGAGAACCTGCGAGAGAACGTCGTGCTGCGGGGCGTCGTGCGCGCCTTCCAGCTGGTGGTCTACGTGGAGCTGGATCGACAGCTGGGACGGCGGGTGGTGAAGCAGATCACGGAGGTGACGGGGAACGTGACGGAGGAGAACGTGCCCGTCCTTCAGGACCTCCTCGCCTGGGATAGTGAGGCCTCGGACCTGCGCTGCACGGGGGCGCGTCCTTATCCATTGTTGGCCAAGGCGTTGGGGAGGACCGACTTCGCCTACGAGCAGGTGTTGGCTGGGCAGGGCCTCCCGACGGCGGCCCCGCACGACCCACGTGAATCAGGCCTGCCCTCGGTGTCCCGGCCCACGGCCGGAGGGCAGGCCTGACCGACACCCGGTGACCGCAAGGGGTGGACGCCAGACGTCATGTCATATAGGACGAAGGAGGATGAGGGGAAGATGGAGTCTCTGAGCCGACTGGTATACGGGCCGAACGTGACCCTGGCCCTGTTGGGCGGGGCGGGCGTCCTGACGATGTTCCTGGCGCTGTTTGCCTCGGCCCCGTCGGCCGAGGTGAGGCGGAAGGTGGTCGGCGAGAGACAGCGCAGGACCTCGTTGCAGGGGATGATCGAGCAGGCCAACCTGCCCATCACCGCGTCGGAGTTCGTCCGCACAGCCGGGATCCTGGCCCTTGGGACCGCCGTCCTGGGCTACGTCCTCCTTCGCACCCTCACGGGAGCCGCGCTGGGTGCGCTGATCGGCCCCCTGGCCTACTGGGGCTATCTGGGAAGCAAGCGCGAGAAGACGCGACGCGCCTATCAGGAGGGCCTGGCCCGGGTGGCCACCATCGTCCGCGACGTGGTGGGGCGCGGCGGGGGGCTGAGAGAGGCGGTCAGGGCGGTGGCGCAGCGCGGGCCGTCGGTGGTGCAGGACGACTTCCAGGAGGCGAGCGCGGTGCTGGCGTCGGGCAGATCGCTCAGCGACGCGCTGGAGCCGATGGGGGAGCGACGCCGCGATCCAATCCTGACCATGCTGGTGGAGACCTTGCTGGTGCACCGGGAGCACGGCGGACGCGTCAAGTCCGTCCTGGAGCGGCTGGGAGAGGCGACGCGCCGCCGGGCCCACGTGCGCAAGCGTATCCTGGCGGAGCAGGCGCAGCTGCGCTGGGAGGCGCGGATCGTCAGCGTGGCCCCCTTCGCGATGTTGGCCATCTTCCGCTTCTCCGCGCCCGGGTTGGTGGCCCCCTACTACTCGACCACGGCGGGCGAGGTCACGGTCCTGCTGGCCGGTCTGGTGAGCATCGTGTCGTACATCCTGGTGATGCGGGTGGGGAACCGACCTCTCGAGATCGTGGAGTCGGCGTTCGCCACCTCGGAGACCGCCCCGTCTGGAGGGAAGCCAGGGGGGTCGGACAGGCGGCAGGGGCCGCGGGGATGAGAGGGGGCCAGCGATGAATGGGATCAACCTGAGCGCCGTCCATCTCTTTGCCGCCCTCCTGGGGGCGCTGGGGGCGGTGTTGGTCTTCAGCGCCGTCTCGGGCGCGGCGGGGCACGTCCTCACCGCCCTGCGCGGAAAGGCCGGTCAACGGGTGTCTCGATGGGTGGAGGACGATGGCAGCCCCTACCGGCTCTCGATGCTGGACGACCGCCCCTTCCTCGACCGCCTGCTGGGCCCCCTCCTCTCCGACGGGGCGCGGTGGCTCGGGGCCGCGGCGGGGACGGCGGAGCGAGACGCCGCGTTGCTGCTGCGGGCCGGGTACCCCCGCCCCTTCAATTCCCTGGGCGACTTCTACGGCTGGAAGGTGATCACGGCTTTCCTGTTTTTCGTTATGACCTTGGTGGTGGCGGCTCTGACCGGCGGACCCTTCTTCGTCCCGGCGGCCCTTGGGCTGGGGGTGTTTGGCCTTTACCTGCCTGACCTCAGCCTCCGTCAGGCGGCGAGGCGGCGACAGGAGGCGTTCCGTACCGAGATGGCCTTCACGCTCGACCGGCTGGCGATGATGCTGGCGGCGGGGGATACCCCCGAGCGGGCCCTCAGGCGGATCGCCGGGAGAGGGGGAGGCTTGTTTGTCCTCAAGATGCGGGAGGTGGTGGCGGACCTCAACAGCGGGAGGCACACGTTGGCGAAGGCGCTCAAGGAGATCGAGGAGGAGTTCCCGCTGGATGAATACGCCGCCTTCGTCGACACCGTGGCGCTGAGCATCGAGCAGGGCGCTCCGCTGGTCACGACGCTGGGGGATATGTCGGACAACCTCCAGTCCGACATCGAGAACGAGCTGCTGGGAAAGGGGCTCCGCACCGCCACGCCGATGGTGCTGGGGATGGGCATTGCCCTGATCAACATCTTCATCTTGATCGGCGCCCCGCTGGCGTCGCTGTGGCTGTCGGGGCCCTAGAGGCGGAAAGGGGGTGGTCTATCGAGGGGTGACTGAGGGATCTTGAGGGAGAAGGGGCACCGATCACGGACGGATCGATCGATCCGGAATGGGGCAGGAGACAAGCTTTGGGAGGAAACAATGGACGGACAGCATCGCAAGGCGAGCTTCATAAGCGACGACAGCGGTCAGGGGTTCATCGAGTACGTGGTACTGGTGAGCCTGGTCCTCTTCGCCGCCACGGCTACCTACGCGCTCTTCCAGGCCATCCGCGGGCGGTTCGAGACGGCGACCTCGCGGCTGGA
>CAZQXX010000056.1:4054-9705 GCA_964597105.1 uncultured Anaerolineales bacterium | reverse complement strand
ATCCACGACGGCACGGCCGCGGCCGGCCATCACGGTGGCTCCCTCGAGGAGGGATACAGCGAGGTGAGAGAGGCGCTGCGGGCCGCGCTGGGTGGCGTGGCCGACGACTACGCCGGCACGTTCGAGATCAAGGACCTGCCCGCGATGCGCGCCACGGTGGGTCACATCCGGAACGAATCGGTGGTCGCGGTCCCCTACCTGGGCACCCGGGTGCTGGTCGTGGAGGCCAGGAGCTTCCAACGGAAGGAGCAGTTCTATGGTGGGCCGCCGGCGTACTTCGAATGAGGGCCGTCAGGTGAGAGGGTGGATGCGCGATCTGTGGCGTCGGGGACGGGCGGCGGAGAGCCCCATCCCTGAGGGTGAGGACTCGGTCCCGGCCGGGGACGAGAGGGGACAGGCCTACGTCGAGGTGCTGGTTCTGCTGCCCGTGTTTGTGGTGCTGATCGTGGGGGCGGCGTACGTCGGCCGGGCCTGGTACGCCAAGGTGGCGGCGGAGATCGCCGCCTACGACGGCGCCCGCGCGGCGATCGAGGCGCTGGGGGAGCCCCGCGGGTCCTGGCAGGGGGTCGTCGCCGCCCGCGAGACGCTGGCCGGTTTCTACATGGATCCCTCCGCGGCGGACGTGCAGGTGACGCCCCTGGATGTGTGGGATCGCGGTCGGGCCGTGCGCTGCGACGTCAGGTACCGGGTGGATCTCAGCGGCGTGCCGGGGATCGGGCTGATCGGCGCCGAGCCGACCCTCTCGGTCTGGGCCCGGGCCGTCGGCCAGGTCGAGGCGTACAAGTCGGAGTGGTGATGGCCGAGGCCCGTGACAGCGAGGGGGACCGATGAGACCGAGTTGGTTGAGGAAAGTGAGGGCCGTGACGCCCCGACGGGGCGGGCGGGGCGAGCAGGGGCAGGCGATGGTCTGGTTTGTCGTGGCTCTGCCGCTGTTTGTGATGCTGATCGTGTTGGTGGTGGATGGAGGGGAGATGTACCTGGAGTACATCCGGGCGCGCAACGCGGCCGAGCTGGCCGCGCAGGCGGGGGCCCAGTCCGTCGACGAGGCCGTCTTCAAGGACACCAACGAGGTGATCCTGAACATCGACGGGTCCCTGTGGGCCATGCGCCAGTACATGGCCCTCAACAGCGGCGCCCGGCAGGGCCAGATGAGCACCGCCTACGTCGGCCACACCGCCTATGCCCGGGTCTGCACGACGACCCGGGTGCCCACCCAGTTCTTTCGGCTCTTCGGCGCCGACGCACTGCCGGTGGGGGCGTGTGCCAGGGCCTACCCGGCGCACGGCATCAGACGAGAAGGAGAGTAGACGATGGATATTCGAGACGTCTTCATCACTCACGACGAGCGACGCAGCCGCTGGCGCGTTCAGCCTATGGGGTGGGTGGCCGCGGCGATGTTGGCCATCCTGGTTGGCTCGTTGACCTCCGGGGCCTGGCAGGTCCTGTCGGGCCCTCGGCTCCAGGTCACGCCGACAGTCCCGGCGACCCCCATCGCTTCCTCCGCGGCCAGCGGCCCTCGGCCGACGGCCACGTCGATCGTGCGCGGCTGCCCGGAGGACCCGGCGCTCTGGTCCCTCGTCCCTTACAGCCTGCCGGGCCTGGAGGATCGGAGGGGCAGGCTGTACGTGGTCGATCCCCCCTGCGTGATGGCCCGGGTGGAGGAGGCGTTCGCCGCGTGCATGGACCTGAAGGGTCAGCGCGGGCGCACCTGG
Source organism: uncultured Anaerolineales bacterium (assembly GCA_964597105.1). Classification (GTDB taxonomy): domain Bacteria; phylum Chloroflexota; class Anaerolineae; order B4-G1; family B4-G1; genus SKLM01. Next base: position 7,993 of record CAZQXX010000056.1, on the reverse strand, counting down.
TCAGCGGAGGACGAGGCGCGCTGCTACTCGACCAGCGGCTTCAGCACCATCCTGAGTGAGGAGGATGTCCCGGCCCTCGCCCCCGGGTGGGAGGCGTACGGCAGGTGTCAGGAGACGGTCAAGGCCGACGGGCAGCCGGTGACCTCGGACGACCTCCATCTCGTCTTCTACACCATGTCGGACGACAAACGGGTGGCGGACGTCCTGGCGGTCAACGACAGCCACCCCACGGTACGGACCTACGACTGCGAGACGGGCGAGCTGGTGGAGGAGACCCCCGGCGACCCGGGGCGGACGGCCGTCATCTACTACCCGCTCCTCTACGAGGATGGGGAGTGGCGGCTGGCCTATCGCCACGACGTCGCCGAGTTCGTGCCGTCGGACCAGATCGAGGCGGCCGGGCTGGTGAGGTTGGTCAGGGATGCCCAGGGTGGGCGACGGTGACCCGCAGGGAGGGGGCGATGAACACAAAGAGGATCGTCTTGGCCGCCGCCGTCGGCCTGCTGGCGCTGATGAGCGTCTGGTCCCACCGGCCGGGGGCCGAGGCGCAGAGCTGTCCGCCGGGCCAGACCTGGGTCTGCGTGACCGTGTGCGACCCGGCCACGGGGACGTGCAGCGAGCGGTGCTCCTGCTGTGGGGCGGCGCTGACCCCCGGCGCGCCGGGCGAGGGGACCGCGCTTCCGGTCACCCCGCCACCGACGGCGACGCCCTTTCCCGCCGAGAGCGTGGCTTTCTGCGTCGGGGATGAGTGTGAGCCCGGCGAGACCCGCTACGCCCTGGTCCACTACAGCTGCGATCCCTGGTGCTATCCGCAGCGGACGGAGTATCTGGAGGGATGTTGTGGTCCGCACTGTCCGTGCGAGGAGGCGGTGGAGGAAAGACAGCCCTGCACCCCCGGGAACGGGTGGATCACCTGCTCCGAGTTCGGCGCTCGCGTTCAGTGTGACCTCCCGGTGTGGCGTGCGGATCGGGCCCCGTATCCGCGGGCGCTGGTCACCGTGCCCGAGGCGGTCTGGGTCACGGAGCTGCCGACGCAGCAGTGCTGGGGAGCGGCCGTGGATCCGGGCGGCGACGACTGCGATTGCCGGGCCGACGGATCGTGTGAGGACGACCCGCCGCCGGTGGGGACGATGTGCGAGTACAAGCTCGGGTTGAGCATTCAGCCGGGAAACGAGCCCCCCACCTGGCGCTTCGGGGAGTGCGGCACGGTCACGGGCCCCAGGGCCGAGTGCAGCTGGAGCAGATCCTCCTGGGGGCGGCCCGAGTTGGGCGTGGGGGTGGCGTGCGAGCCGCTCCCGGCCTACCGGGTGACCGCCACGGTCCCCTACTGGTGGTCGATCGGGCGCCAGTGGGAGGCGTGGGAGGAGGTGGGGCAGACGTGCGACTGCGCGTGCAAAGTGTGCGAGGACCCCCTGGGGTGCTCTGACGAGTGCGATTGCCACGGGCCCAACGGCGGCCTCTGTATCCACGAGGACGAGTTCTGTGACAGGGAATGCGAGCCCGTCTACGGCTGGAAGCACCACGGGCCGGACTGGGGGCGGCTGGATCTGACGGACTACGGCTGGGCCACCCCCTTTATGCGTAACCCGAACGTGCAGCTGGTGCCCCATCTGCCGTGCGAGCCGAACCCGCCGGTGGGGGCGCTCTATGTCCCCTGCATCGAGGTCCAGGCGCCGATCGAGGCGCAGCCCTGAGATGAACGAAAGAGTCGGAGATGTCGGGCATCGGGCGGCGAGGACGGGGGCGAGGGATTGGGCGCAGCACATCGATTCAAGAATCAGGAGTGGGAGGACCATAGGAATGGATGAGCAGTCGAGGAGGAAGCTGGTTCGCGTGGCGATCATTGGGCTCGGCGTGCTGACGGCGCTCTTGGTGGTTGCCTTCGTGGTGATCAGCCACCTGCCACCGCCAAGCCCGTAGGGAGCGGAGGATATCGTGGCAGAGGTGAAGGCCATCTCGATGGAGATCGTGGGCTGGGGCGTGGCGGCCTGTGCTGCCAGCTTGGGCCTGATGCTGGCCCTGGGCGGGGTGGAGGGGCAGCTCGGGGCCATGTTTGCCATCCCGGGTCTGAGCGTCTCGCCCCGCGTCCGACTGGTCGTGGTGGTCCTGACTCTGATCATCGCCGCGTCGGCCGTCCCCATATCGAACGCCGTGGTGGAGGCCCTATGGTAGCCGAAGAAGAACGAGCAAACAGGAGGTCAACGTGACCCGAGCAAGGACGACATACGTACGGCTGGTGAGCCTGTTCCACGACCCCGAGCTCCGGGGGGTAGCGCGGCGACTTACGCTCGCCGTCCTCGCTGCGCTGTTGATGTGTCAGGTGGCCTCCCCGGTCTCGGCCCAGGAGGGCCCGGGCGGGATTGGGCAGGGACTGGCGAGCCTGGTCAAGATGGCGGTGGACGCGATGATCGTCGTCGGAGGATTGGCCCTGGCGTTCGCCATCGCCTTCACCGGCGTGTCGACCATCTTCGCCAAGATGGCCGGGATGCCCTACGCCGAGGCGAACGCCACGATGAAGGTCATCGGCGTGGTGATCGCCTTCGTGCTCACGGCCTTTGCCATACCGGTGGCCAACGCCATCATCGACAACGTGATGACGTACCGTTCCTCAGAGGGGATCCGCGTCCCGGGGATGTGAGATGTTGGTCCGTGTGGAGAGGGACGTACGCCTTGGGGTGCCGGTCACGCATCCAGAGATCGACCAGCGAGGACGCTCTCGGATGATGAGCTGTATGGAACGAGCGCTGCGAATCGTGATCTTGGCCGGTGTGCTTGTGGCCGTGGCGATGCCTGTCTGTGCCGTGGGCCCGGCGCGGGCCCCGGAGCCCCCGCCGCCGGAGGAGTCTGGGCCCGAGGTGCCTGGGCAAGAGGTGCCCGGGCAGGGAGAGCCTGAAGGGGAGAGTCCTGGGGAGGAGGAGCCCGGGCTTCTCGACCAGATCGTGCGCCACGTGTTGGTCTTCCCCGTGGAGACCATGCAGGAGGCCACCGAGAGGTTGCTCTTGAACATGCTGCGGCGGAACGCGGAAGGGGTGAAGGACCTGTTCTCGGGCCTCGTAGCTGGCCTGACGCTTCAGAACCCGGGCCTCAAGACGTCCACCGGCAATCCGGTGTGGCTGGGGGCGGAGGACGTCTTCGCCGATACGTGGTCGTTTACGGTCAAGATCGCCGTCGCTCTGTGGCCAGCGACGCTGGCCATCATGGCTGCAGCCGCGGCGCGGGACTCCGCCCTGAGCGTCGGCTGGGGCGTCGTGGAGCTGAAGCGGGCCATGGCCGAGTGGCTGGGCGGGGTCCTCCTGTGCGCGTTCTCCCTGGAGATCTTGGACGTGGCGAACCGCCTCTCCAACGCGCTGATTGTGGGGCTTATCTCCCTGCCCGTCAGCGGTGCCACGGACCTGAGCATGGAAACGGTGGTCAACGTGTTGTTGGGCGGTGCGCTGGAGGTGTTTGCGGCGGGCGTCTCCCCGTTGGCGGCCATCATCGCCGTCGGGGTCCTGCTCGTTCTCGGCCTTGCCACGGCCGTCGGTCTGATCGGTCAGTACTTCGCCCGCGTGGCCCTGCTCTACGTCGTGGTGGCTCTGGCGCCGCTGGTGTCGGTGATCAGCATCCTGCGCCCCGCCCGCTGGCTGCGCTGGTTGTGGGTCAAGGGAGTGCTGCTGGTGATGCTGCTCGGGCCGATCACGATGTTACTTCTCAAGCTGGCCATCACGGCGGACAACGCCATCGTGAACCCCATCCTGAGTTTCCTGATGGTCGTGGGGGTGGTGTCGATACTGCTGGCTATCACCGGGGCCATCGTCAAGGCGATCTTCGGGGCGGCCGCGCAGGTGGTCGGTCAGGCTGCGGGCACGGTCAAGGGCGTGGCGCAAGGGGCGGCCACCGCGGCCGTGGCTGTGGGAGCGGGCGTGCTCAGCGGCGGTGCGGCCCTGGGCGTCCTCCCGG
>CAZQXX010000056.1:0-3954 GCA_964597105.1 uncultured Anaerolineales bacterium | reverse complement strand
GCGAGCTCCGGCGGCGCGGTGGAGGGGGCGACGGCGGGCGACGGCGGGGTTGTGCCGTCGTCGGCGCGACCGAGCGGAAGCGGTCAAGCGGAGGATCGGCCCGTGGACGCTCGTCCTCCGGCCGTGTCGTCGGGTCAGAGCGCTGAACCCGGAGGCGGGCAAGGGGAGGCCCGAGGCCGTTTTGCCGATCGTCTGCAGAGAGGATGGGAGGGGACGGATCGACTGGGGCGCATGGAGGCCGCGGGAGCCACGCTGCGCGGGGCCGGGGCGGTTCTGGGATCGGGTAACCTGGCGGGACGGGCGATGAGCGGTATTGGCCTGGCGCTCGACATGGCGGCCCACAAGCCGGAGCGGAGCCGACGCGCTCCTCGGAAGCCCCTCGCCCAGTCGTCGACGTCCGGGCTCGCTCCTCACGAGGCGGAGGGGTACCGGGAGGCGCTCGACGACGTGCGCCGCGACCTGACCGAGTCGGTGGAAGCCGCCGGGCTCGATCTCGGCGCCATCGAGCATGAGGCCATGGCCCCGGTGTGGGCAGCGGCGCAGCATCAGCCGCTGACCAGCATCGCCCGGCAGGCTGGGTTCGGCGATAGGGAGAGCCCCAGGGCGATGGTCAGCGACTTCGTGGCGTACCGCCTGGAGGGACAGCTGATGGCTCAGGGGGTCCTGGGCGAGCGGGTCACCCGGCCCGGGAGGCGGCCCACCACGCCGCTGACCGACCACCCGACGCTGCTCGACTACGATCGCGGACAGCAGCTGCGCTGGGCCACCGGCGGCGGCGACATGGGGACCTACGCCGGGCTCCATCACGCCATTCGCAGCCACGCTATCACGCCGCAGGCAGGGTTCGATGCGGCTGGCGGCTTCTACGACGCCGCGCTGGAGACCGGCAGCGTGGCCGGAGCGATCGAGGCCGCGCGACAACACGCCGCCAGCGCGGTCGTTCCCAGCGAACGGCTCAACCCGTGGATCCGACGTCTTGAGCAACAGGGGTGACGATCTGACATGCCATACTCCGTGACCACGCCGCGCCGTTTCGACTTCGAGACCAAGCTCTTCGGCCTCCGCCTGAAGCAGTGGCTCTACCTCAGTGCCGGGGTGGCCGTCGCTGGCCTGGTGGCCCTGGGGGTGCTCATCCCTGGACTAGGGCTTGGGGGGCGGATCGCTCTGGCGCTGTTGGTGATGGTCCCACCGGCGGCTATGGCCTACGTCCGGTATCGCGGCCTGCCGCTGGACCGCGCGATCGTGACCTGGATTCGCTACCGGCGGGACCCGCGCCGACGGGTGTGGAAGAAGGGCTTCGGGGAGTACCTGGTCGATGAAGGGATCGCCGAGCCCGAGGCCCCGCGGGTGGTCGTCGACCGGCAGGCGGTGGTGGCGACGGTCATGGTGCTTCTGAACCTGATGGTGGTGGTCATCCTGGCTGCGGCGACCTGGTACATGTGGCACGAGGGGTTCAGGGATCTGGTGAGCTGGCTGGCACGGTCATCGCGCTGAGGCGCTGAGGGAGGACAGCTTGTTTGGCGGAAACGGACGCGCTAGGAGCCGGAATCAAGTGGCACCCACGCAGGACCACGTTCCCGTGGCCTTGGTGACGGATGACGTGATCGTCTCCAAGGCGCTCAAGCCCGGGGGGCGGGTGGTGACCGCCGTGCTGCGCGTGGGTTCGCGGGACGTCAGGCGCATGTCTGAGGGAGAGCGGAAGGATTTCCTGGACCGATACACGGCCGTGGTGGCCAGGTGGCGCTTTCCGTACCAGATCCTGGTCTGGCGCGAGCGGCAGGACCCAGCCCAGTTCGCCGAGCGCGTACAGAGGCGAGCTGAGGCCTGGGCGTCGAGGGGCCAGCAGCCGTACGCCGAGCTTCTCAAGCAGCTCGACGGGTGGGTGGAACGGGTCATCGTCCAGGTCAATCCCCAGATTCCCGTCTACTACATCGGCTTGCCCCACGGCGTCTCCGACCTCGCGGGACGGTCGTACGAGAAGGCGTTGGAGGAGTTGGAGGGGCGCAGCCAACGGGTGATCCGTAATCTGGCGACGCTCCATATCGGATGTGAGCGGATGGATGACGGCGAGATCACGCGTCTGATCGCCGCCTTTTACCACCCCTCACTGCCGATGCTTCGCATCCCGCCCAGGGAGCGTCTGCGGTCATTGATGGTGGGCGAGGAACAGGGACATAGCAGGGGAGATTCTCGTGGATCTACTCAATCGTCTCTTTAGAGGGCAGCGCGACGCGGATGAGATACCGCCCTCCCTGCGTGCCGGGGCGCGGGCGTTCGTCGATCGCGTCGCCCCGTCGGAGCTCCAGGTGGGCGCCGATGGCGTGGCGATGCCGAGCCAGGGGGTCCACACGCGCACCTGGTGGGTCGAGGATCTGCCCAACCAGCTGACCTTCGAGAGCCTCGATCCGATCCTCCATTTTCCGGGGCGGGTCGCCGTCAGCATGCTGGTGGAGCCCATCCCTCCGGCCGAGGCCATGGCGGCCCTGCGCCAGGAGCGGACCAGCAAGTACGCGGGGTTCCTGACCCGGGCCCAGCAAGGGCGTCTCTCGGACCCCGCTGCCGTGGCCGATCTCCAATCGATGGAGAGGGAGCTGGCGGATCTGCAGATTGCCCGCCGGTTTCCGCTCTCCCTCTACTGGGTGATCAGCGTCTCGGGGCACGACGAGGACGAACTGGAGGACCTGAGCCGGAAGATGGAGGATCTGCTGACGACGTCGGCCCTGATCGCCCACCAAGCCACCTGGCGCCACGAGCGGGCGCTGAAGTCGTTGTTGCCCCTCGGCATCAACTTCCTGGGCGACCGGCGGAACGTCAACGCCGACACCCTGGCCTGTCTCTTCCCCTTCTCACGGCGCACGCACCACGACCCGGCGGGCCTACCCTACGGTATCGACCGCCACGGCGGGGCCTGGGTGATCTTCGACGATTGGCTCCTCGACAACCAGAACATGCTGGTGCTGGGAGACATGGGCAGTGGGAAGTCGATGTTCTTGAAGTGGAAGACCCTGTGGCACGTGCTGATGGGAGGACGGGCCTTCGTGATCGACCTGGAAGGGGAGTTTGAGCCCCTGGCGCACCTGTTGGGGGCCGCCCACATCGACCTGGGGCTGGGCTCCGAGGGGACGCTCAACGTCCTGGACCTCAACCCCGAGGACGACGAGGGGTTCTTCAGCGGGGCGAAGGACCTGCTGGGCTGGTTGGCGGTGGCGCTGGGAGGGCTGACGCCCAGAGAGGAGAACGCCGTGATCGAGGCGTACACCCGCGTCTTGGCCGACGTGGGGATCGTGCAGGAGGACCGCGCCTCGTGGAAGAGGGGCGTCGACGAGATGCCCGTGCTCTCCGATCTGTACGCGGCCCTCACGGTCGAGGAGCAGAAGGCGGCGCGCGACGTGGCGGCCCGCCTCAAACAGTACGCGGTGGGCCTCTACGCTGAGGCCTTCAACGCCCGCACGACCATCAACCCCCAGTCGCCCCTGGTGGTCTTCGACATCAGCAGCGTGCGCAGCGAGAGCCTCAAGGCGCTACGCATGCGGCAGATCGTCACCTTCATCTGGGCCCGCATGCTGCGGGGCGATGTCCCGACGCTGGTGGTCGTGGACGAAGCCTGGCACTGGCTGCGGTACCCCCCGGCGGCTGTGGAGCTGGAGGCGATGGCCCGGCGATTCCGCAAGCGCTACGGGGGGCTCCAGCTGGGGACGCAGCACATCTTCGACCTCCAGTCGAGCGGCAGCGCCCAGGTCATCCGCGACACGGCTGACGTGGCGATGCTGTTTCGACAGCGGGGGAACGCCACCGACGCCGTCGCCCGGCTGTGGGATCTGAACGAGCTGGAGGCGAACGAGCTGCGGACCCTGGCCCCCGGGGAGGCCCTGCTGGTCTCGAGGGACGACCGGATCCCGCTCTACGTCGCCATCCCGCCCGAGCTCCTGCGGCTGTTCTCCACGCGGCCGGGGG
>CAZQXX010000055.1:0-15520 GCA_964597105.1 uncultured Anaerolineales bacterium | reverse complement strand
GACGAATGCTTCAAGGATCACTACTAATCAGACAGCTGTTCTCCTTTCTTTTAATAGGCATAACGGGTCTGCTGGTTGCCTGCGGTCAGGTGATGACACCGCCTCCAACTCAGGTATCACCGGGTATGACTACCCCAACTGCGCCTTCTGGGAGACCGGTGCGAGAACCAACCGGCACTGCGTTGCCGCTTCCTCCACCTGACACGGCGACGCCCACGATCACGCCTACGCCCGTCGTGCACGTGGTCGAACGGGAAGATACGTTGCAGGCCATCGCCTTTGACTACGGCGTGGGACTGGACGCACTGCAGAGAGTCAATGGCATAGAGAATCCACAGTTACTGCAGGTCGGGCAGGAGCTGGTCATCCCCCTGGGGCAGGAGTCGGAAGAGACGATCCAGAGTATGCTGCTCCCCACCCCCACGCCTCAGCCAGTTCAGGTGCAAGGAGCAGGCTTCTATAGAACCCCGGTCGGCAGCCTCTGGGCCCTGGGTGAGGTCGCCAATACGACCGACGTCTCTTTGACGAACGTTCAGGTGAAGGTGACGCTTTTCGATTCGGACGGTGAGCTGGTGGGTGAGGATGACGCCTTTGTCACAGCGGATCTCATTCCGCCAGGAGGGAGCTCCCCACTGGGGATCCTGTTCATAACGGCACCGGATTGGGCCAGTTATCAGATGACGATTGTGCGAGCCGACGAAGCGGGGGGCCTGGCGGATGCCTATATCCCATTCTCGGTGACCGAAGCAGATAGAAGGCGCGTGGATTCACAGTTCGAGGTGAGTGGCATAGTCCAGCACGACGGCAAAGGCCAGGTCGCGGGATCAGTGGACATCATTGTGACCACCTACGACGCAGAAGGAGCAGTTACCGGGTTCCGCCAGCACACAGTCAAGCCCGAGGAGGCGATCCCGCCTGGAGGAACGACCTCTTTTACTATTCGGCTCACACCGCATAGAGATTCTCCCGATGATTTCAGCATCATTGTATTGGGACGCATCCCGGGGATGTGACATCACCAGGAGGCAAGCATTGACGTACCGCATTCTGCGCATCATCGCCTTGACCATCACAAAGCTCACAACTCGCCTTGAAGCCATTGGGGTGAAGAATATACCAGCCAGGCCACCTTATCTCCTGGTCACCAACCATCTCTCCGCTCTTGACCTGCCACTGCTTCTTTCAATCCTCCCGCACACAATCCGACCCTTCGCCGCAAGTAAGCATAGGTCGAACCCCCTTTTCGCTCCCCTGCTCGAATCTGCCGACACTATCTGGGTGCGTCGCGGGGAGGTCGACCGACAAGCCCTGCGTGAGGCCCTCGCTGTCCTGGAGCGTGGGGAGGTACTGGGAATCGCGCCAGAGGGCACGCGAGCCGACGAAAGCCACGCCTTGCAGAAGGCAAAAGCTGGGGCTGCCTACATCGCCACCCGAGCGGACGTGCCAATCGTGCCGGTCGGGATCGCCGGCACGGAGAAGATCAAGCACAACTTCCCGCGGTTGCGTCGTACAGCGGTGCGTGTCGCTGTCGGGGAGCCTTTCCGCCTACCTGAAACCGGCCACGTGCGGAGCAAGAAGCTCCACGAATACACAGACCTGATTATGTACCGCATCGCCGAGTTGCTCCCGCCGAAGTATCGCGGCGTCTATGGATGACGTACCAACCGACTGCAGAGGCACGAGCGCCTACTCTGCCAGAGGCAGCCAGACAGTGAACGTACTACCCCTGTCCACCTCGCTCTCTACCGTTGCGCGCCCACCGTGGAGTTCCACGATTTCCTTCACGATAGCCAATCCCAGCCCCGTGCCAGAGATCTGCATCGTCCGCGGTCTTTCTCCCCGGTAGAATCTGTCAAATACGTAAGACAGCTCGCTCTGCGGGATGCCCATACCGGTGTCGGTCACCGTGATGGTCGCCCATTCACGCCCCTTCGCCTCCTCTGCGCTGGTCGAAACTGTCACCTTTCCGCCCTCAGGGGTGTAACGTATGCCATTGATGATCAAGTTATCCAAGACCTGCATCATGCGGTTTCTATCCACCAGTGACGTCGGTCTGGATTGGGTTGATTGATGTGTCAGGGTGACCCTTTCCTCCTGAGCCCTTGCCTGATGATTCGCGACGACCGCCTTAGCGAGCTCTTCCAGATCCACCTGCTCGGGCTTGATCTCCAGACGACCTGCATCAACTCGGGAGATCTCCAGGATGTCTTCCACCAGGTCTGCCTGATGGTCCGCCTCCTGAGCCAAGGGCGTCAGGTATTCGCGCCAGCGCTCTGGCTGCTTCTGCATGAGATGGGCGAACAACTTGATGGTGGCAATGGGGGTGCGGAGTTCGTGTGAAACATTGGAGACGAAACGAGACTTCATACGATCCAGGGCCTTCAAGTGGGTGATATCGTGGATTGCGACCACGGCCGTGGCTTCTTTGATCCCCGGTTCGTTGATCCTGGCAGCCCTCAGCTGGAGATCCAGTCCTGTCAGCTCCAGCACCTGCCCGGGGTTTTCGTCTGCATGCTCACCGAGGTACTGGACTGTCTCACGCAACAGGGTGGCCTCCTCCGGAGAGAGAGACTTGGTTAACCAGTCGCGGGCAACAGGGTTCGCCAACACAAGCTCACCGTGCGGCCCGGTAACCACGATCCCGTTGACGGTGCTATCGAGGATAGCCTCCAACCGGGCGTACTGGGCTCGCAGCTGGGTCGTGCGCTCCGCTACTCGCTCCTCCAGGGTCTCGGCGTGATCGCGCAACCTCTCATAGAGGCGCGCGTTCTCCAAAGCCGTTGCGGCATGGCTGGCGAAAGTCTCAAGTCGGCGAGCGTCATCGGAAGCAAATTGACCGGGCTGGGCACTGTCCACACTAAGAAAGCCAACGGTTGTGCCGCCCAGCTGTATGGGAGCGGCGACATAAGACCGCAACCATCTCCATCCTTCCTCCGGAGCCCACTCGTCGTCTCTCGCCGTGTCGGGAACGACGATCGACTTCGCGGCCCGCGACATCCTCGTCAAGGCGGGATGCTCTGAAACATGACGGTCATACTCGCTATCGGCCTCGACTTCTCTTGCCTCCTCACATCCCCGCCAGCGTACGATCTGAGCGTCTCCATCCTCAATCAAGGTGATATTGAATGTATCTCCAGGGACGACCCGTTCCACCTGCTCTAGAATACGATCGAGGACCTGTTCCAAGTTCAACGTGCTACTCACCGCAGCGGCGGCTTCCTCCAAGGCCTCGGACAGCTGTCGCTGCTTCCGCTCCGCTTCGAAAAGCCGGGCGTTCTCCATCGCCATGCCCAGCTGACCTGCGATCGCCGTATAGAAAGCTCGGTCGTCCTCATCGAAGGCATCCAGGCGACTGCTCTCCAGGTTTAGCACCGCCCCAACCTCATCGCCGATTCTAACCGGAACAGCCAGTTCGGAGCGAACAGCCTCGTCGGCGATTGCGTACACGTCTGCTTCGCGCACATCGGGCAAGATGATGGACTCTCCGGTCTGATAGACGCGCCCGGCCACGCACTCGTCAACAGGGAAACGATAGCCACCCTCGGGAGGATTGAAGCCAAGCACTCGAGGGTGGCTTCTCATGAACACCCCATGCTCATCCGGGAGCAGGAAACCAAGATACTCAAGATCCGTAGCCTGATCCAAGATGGCAATCGTCCGATCCAGGACCTGCTCGAACTCGAGCGTGGACGCTGCCGCCAACATCGTCTCCCGAAGCACCTCAGTCCGCGCCAACTGCTGCACCGTCTCGTGATGCAACTGAGCATTCTCTATGGCAACCGCTGCTTGAGCGGCGAATGCCTCTGCCAATCGAGCGTGCTTCGTCGTGTAGAAGCCAGGCTCCTGTTTGTCGAGCGCAATCATCCCGATCAGCCGGTCTCCGACAAGCATGGGTACGCCCAGCCACGAGCGAATATTCGCCGGCGCATGTGGCTTACGACGAAACTCCTCGAAGGCTCGAGAAGCATCTCCGACGATAACCGGAGAGCGAGTGCGCACGACCTCTCGATTTGGGTTATCCTCACGAGTGGGATCAAAGATAATTCCCAATAGGTTTTCAATATTCGGGAACCCCCATCCACCCACAATCTCCAGGCGCTGGTCGCGGAGCAACTGCACCGAGGCTGTATCGTAAGGCACGACACGCTGAAGCTGAGCCAGGACTCGCTCAACAACCTCGTCCCGATCCAGAGCAGTCGTCAGGGCAAGCGCCGCTTCGCGCAGGGTTTCCTGCTCCAGTGCTCGATCCCGCACCTCGTCATAGAGCCTCGCGTTCCGAATAGCAATGGCGGCCTGATCCGCCAGCAACTCGAGAACCCAGAGTTCGTCATCGCTGAAGGCATGAGGCCTCTGGAACGCGACGTTCATCACCCCCTGCACCGCGCCCCCGATGGTCAATGGCAGGCCGACGATACCGCCGCACCATCCTGTACCTTCAAAGAGGGGATGACTCATCACATCGGGCACCACAATCCGTTCCCCTCGCCGAGCGACGGTGTAGGTCAATCCCTCCGGGCGAGGCTCGCTGTACGGCTCTCCGTGATGCTCGTCATTCCATAGTGCAGCCCCGAACTCCAGCCTCTCGCCATCGTAGAGGAAGATGTGCGCATCGTCGGCCGAAGCCATCCCAAGAGCGCTGTCCAGAATCGCCTTCAAGACCGGTTCAAGCTCGAGTGTGGACGTCAGCTCCAAGCTGGCCTGACGGACAGCACGGAGTTCAGCGACACGCCGATTGGCGACCTCAAACAACCGTGCGTTCTCAATGGCCGCGGCGACGTGGCCCGCCAGGGCCTCCATGGCCATTACGTCGTGTTCGTCAAAAGCTCCGAGCTGCCGACTCTGGAGATCCAGCACACCGATCAGCTCTCCGCGATACTTGAGTGGGACGTCGAGCTCCGATCTGGTCTCAGTCAGGAAGCCAGCGACGAACCGCGGGTCCTGGCTCACATCACCGGCCAGAGCCGTCTCTCCCAACGATGCTGCCCATCCCATCATGCCCTCTCCAAGGCTCTGCCTGAAATCAGACAGCATACGATCGGAGGCTCTGCCAGCGTATGCTCCGAACAGCAACTCGTTGGCTTCCTCATCCACCAGCATTATCGCTACGTGGTAATAGCCAAACGTCTCACTGATCAACTCGACCGTCCTCGCTAGTACCTCGTCCAGGTCGAGAGTGGAGGTGATGCTCTCAGCAACTCGCGAAACAGCAGCCAGCTGAGCCGACCTCTTGCGCTCGGCCTGAAAGAGGCGAGCATTCTCAATGGCTGTAGCGATCTGAGTACTGAGCGTCTGTGCTGTGGTCACGTCCAGCTCGTCGAAGGCATCAAACTCATCGGCTTGAAGATCAAGCACTCCGATCACTCGATCCGCGCTCCTGATCGGTATTGCCAGCTCCGATCTGGTATCTTCTATGGTCTTGCGGACGTAATGGGGATCCGTGCGTACATCATTGCTGAGTTGAATCCGTCCGGTCGCTGCTGCATGGCCAACCATTCCCTCATCCACGGCAAGTGAGAGATCATTGGGCAGCATGTCAACGTACGCGCCGGCAATCGACTGCATCATCAGCTGGTCAGATGTCTCATCCAACAAGAATAGAATGACGCTGTGATAGTCAAAGGCCTCGTACAAAGCAGACACGATGGTCGACAGGAGTACGTCAGGTTCCAACTCGCTACTGACATGTCTCCCGACCTCAGATATCAACGCAGCCTGGGTGGCGCGTCGTCGCGTCTCCTCGTGGAGGCGTGCCTGTTCCACAGCCCCGCTTACCTGGTCAGCGATGGTTGACAGAAGCTGCTGCTCCTCTTCGTCATAGGCAAAAGGACGGTAAGCCTGCACAGAGATAACACCGGTCACGTCCTGCCCGGTCCGCATCGGTACACCAAGCCATGACCGGGAAACCTTCTCTGTGCCCCACCTCTCCGCAGGAGGCAACCGGTCTTCCTCTTGCTCGAAGTCTCGAATGAGCAGCGGTTTGGCGTTGGTGACCACGGAGGCCGTCAGGCCCGGCTCAAGGGCCCGCCGCCAGGGCGCGGCCCGGACCCCTTCGTCCACGGAGAGGCGAAAATCGAGCTCATTCGCCTCTTCGTCGTAAAGGGCAAGGAAGAAAGCATCGGCCTCAAAGGTGGCGTCTATCTCTCGATATGCCGCTTCTATGACATCGTCAAGGCGGAGCGACATACTGGCCGCGCGGGCGACGCGATTCACCGCAGCAAGGCGCTCTGCCCGGCGCTGCGTCTCCTCGTGCAATCGAGCATTACGAATAGCGGCGGCTGCCTGGCTGGCGAATATCGTCAGGAGGTCCAGATGACTCTGTTCGAAGGCCTCAAAGCGCGTCACGTTGTCGAGCGTCAACGTCCCGATTGTCTCGCCACCGGAGATGAGAGGGACACAGAGAGCGGACTTCTCTTCGGTCACCTGGGGGAGATCGATCGTCTTCGCTCGCGGGTCGGTCTTGACGTTATCGATGATCAGCGGTTGCCGATTGGCGAAGACCGATCCAGTATACCCCTCGCCAGGGGCAAAACAGGCCGCTGCGATCGTCTCCGAACTGAATCCGACGCTGGCCCGCACCACCAACTCCTGTCTTTCTCGGTCCAACAGATGGAGCGTCCCTTTGTCTGCCGGCTCGATAGCCTCGACGGCCGTCTCAATCACCCGTTCCAGCACCTTATCCAGATCGAGTGTGGAAACCAGGTCTCTACTGATCTCCAGAAGCGAATTCGTACTTCGCAGGCGCTGACGGCTTTCCTCGTACAAGCGAGAGTTCTCCATCGCCGTCGCCAGCTGGCCAGCAATGGCTTCGAATAGGTGCAAGTCAGCAGCGTCAAAGGCATCGACGTCAGAGCTTATGGCACTCAGAACACCGATAACGTCACCACCAGCCGCGACCGGGACCGCCAGCTCGGACTGCGCTCGCGGATCCAATTCCGGGCAAATAGAACCCCGCTCCCGGCTACTCGCAAGCATCGGTTCACCGCTGGTGTAGACCTGACCAATCATGCTGCCCTTTATGGGCAGACATCGATCCCGCTCAGCGGAACGAACAGGAGCTGCAGGTGACGGGTAGACGACCATCGCTTCCCCCGAATCCTTGGGCGACGCGAAGCGGAGACCTTCAATGCCCAACCCCTCGCTGATGGCGTGCAGGGTCCGACTGAGCAATTCATCGAAGTCCAGGGTAGATCCAGCTGCGGCCGCCACCTCCCGCATCGCCTGGGTTTCTCCGAGACGGTGCAGGGTCTCATTGTAGAGACGCGCATTCTCGATGGCAATGGCTGCCTGGTTGGCAAAGAGCATCGCTAGCCAGATATCCTCCTCACCGAAGGAGCGATCCTCCTTGACAGCGTCGAAGCCCAGGGTGCCAATGACTCGCTCGCCGCGTCTCAGGGGAACACCGAGAGAAGCTGAGATTTTCTCATCCTCCCAATGCGTCAATCGTCGCTCCCACTGCCTGTAGCCATCTATCGCCAATGGCTCCCCGGTCTCCAGCACCGTTCCAGGTGTTCCCTCACCGGAGGCCAGCCGCTCGCCCGTGTGGTCCCGATCATAGCCGTGGCTGACGATCTGCTCTAGATCTCCCCGCTGATCGTCGAGGAGATGGAGACTCCCTCCCTTGACACCCAGCAGCTGACAGCCTCGTTCGATCACATCACGCAGCAACTTATCAAGATCAAGTTGGGCCGTAATCGCCAGAGAGATCTCCTGTAGCGCCTCAAGCTGATGCGCGTGCTCTTGCAGCGCCGCTTCCACTTGCTTGCGCTCGGTGACATCGCGAACTACGGCAAGGTCAGCTGGTTGCCCCCTGTACGTGGTGACGTCCGCGTTGATCTCCACGTGCACAATCCCGCCGTCCGGGCGCCTGAGCTTCGCCTCATAGATTGGCCTAACCTCCGCGCCCGCCATGCGCCTTTCATAGCGACCGACCACCTCCTCCCGATCATGGGGATGGATATACTCGCTGAAGGAGGAGTCGATGAGTTGCTCCACGCTGCAGCCTATGATCTCCGCGAGGCGCGGATTGACGTAAGAGAAACGCCCGTCCTGGATAATGGCGATCCCGTCATTCGCCCGCTCAACCACGTTCCGGACAATCTCTTCACTCTCCTGCAGCTTCCGCTCCATGCGGTGTTTGTAGAGCACCATCTCTACACTCGCACAGAGTTCTCTCTGTTCAAACGGCTTCAAGACGTATCCGAAGGGGTCGATGTCATCGGCCCGTCTCAGCGCCTCTTCGTCCGAGGGAGCGGCAAGATAGACGACAGGGACGTCGAGCTCGCCACGCATTCCTCTGACCGCGGCCAGACCGTCAGACTCTTCTGAAAGCTCCAGGTCAAAGAGCACGAGATCCGGTCCCATCTCCTGACTTCTCTCGACAGCCTGTCCCACTGTGCGCGCAACGCCAACTATCTCGTAGCCACAGGTTTCGAGTTGCGCCTTAACGTCCAGGGCACGGACATCTTCGCCTCCAACGATAAGAATTCTTTGCTCACTCATCCCAGCAATCGTCTTCCGACCTCATACAACCCTGCTCGCGGCCACCCATTCATCTCCTGGATCGCCAAATCGAGAAAATGAGCCATAGCCCGAGCAGGCTGACACCAACGAAGCCTGCCACGACCAGGATCGACACCAAGCCCCTCTCTTCAGCAAGACCAAAGGCGGGAATGACCAGGGCCAGTCCAACGATCAGTGCAGCCAGTAGGACACTCAGTGAGATACGGTTGGCCGACCGATCCAGCCGGCTGAGCGCCCGGTCAAGCCCTTTGTGCTCGAGGCGTATCTCCAGCTCTCCACGCTCGGCTCTCGTAAGGAGTTGCGAGCCGACGCGCGGGAGAAGGCCCATCAGGTCAGCCCAGTCCCCCGCAGTCTTGATCAAGTCGGGGCCGATGTTCCGCGGACGGAACATCTGTAGCAAGAAGCGTCGGACGTAGGGCCGCGAGAAGGCAAGGAAGTTGAAGTCCGGATCTAGCTTGAGCCCCACACCTTCCAACATCGCCAGCGTCTTACCTAATAGCCAGATTTGTGACGGGAGGCGCAAGTGATGACGGAAGGCAATGGGGGTGGCATCCTGCATCACGTCCTGGGCGCGGATAGCCTTCAGAGGCAAACCGTGATACTTGCGCAGCAGACGAGCTAAGTCATGCTCAAGCGCGACGCGATCGACATCTCCGACGGTAGCCCCCATACGAATCAGCTGATCGGCGATGTCCTGTTCGTCCATCTGGATAGCAGCGATGTAGAGGCGGGTCAGATCGGCACGCACCCGATGGCTCAGATGGCCGACCATCCCGAAGTCCATCACGCCGATGACCGCTCCGGGCATAATGACGAAGTTGCCGGGATGAGGGTCAGCGTGGAAGAAGCCATCCTCGAGCACTTCTTTGACGACCATCCGTGCCGCGTGAAGGGCGATCTGGTGTCGATCATAGCCCGCTTCGTCCAGCGCCTCGACGTCATCAATCTTGATGCCCCTGATCCGCTCCATCACCAGAACCCGGCGGGTAGTGAAATCCCAATGGATCTCGGGTACATAAAGGTAGGGCTCATCGGCGAAGTTCTCTCGGAAACGGTCCGCGTTGTGCCCCTCGCGATAGAAGTCCAGTTCCATACGAAGAGTGGTCGCGAACCCCCTGGCAATCTCCGGCAGATCATAAAGCCTGGCCAGTGGAACACGACTCTCCAGTAACTTGGCGACGTCCTGAAGGATCTCGAGGTCGACCTCAATGACCTCTTCAATGCCCGGGCGCTGCACCTTGACGACCACCTCAGTGCCATCGTGAAGGGTCGCTGGGTGGACCTGCGCCAACGAGGCGGCAGCGATCGGTTCGCGTCCTATCCGGGTAAACAGCTCGATCGTCGACGCACCTAACTCGACCTCAGTGAGCTTCTGTATGGGCTTCCAGGGGCCAGGAGGAACAGTGTCCTGGAGTTTTGTCAGCTCGGCCACGTAAGACGGCGGGATAAGATCGGGACGCGTGCTGAGCACCTGGCCCAGCTTGATGAACGTCGGCCCGAGCTGTTCCAGCGCCAATCGAAGCCGTTGGGGAGCGCCAAGGGGAGGGGCCTCCTCGCGCAGTTGACGTACCAGCCGGCGAGGGAACGCCAGATAGGGCTGGAGCTCCAACAGGTCGACCAATTCGCCGAGACCGTGGCGAATGAGGACATGGGCAATCTCCTGATAGCGCCGAAGATGCCGGATCGTCCGCTGAGGCCCTCTTACCATTCTTCTGATGCCATCATCTGATCGGTGAGACCCGTGAATCCTTTTAAGACAGCTCCTGGACTGTCGAGCACCGCCCATCGCCCAGCGGATAGCGCTCAAGGAACTGTCAGATGAAACCCTCGCAGCCAACCAAAAAGAGCGGGACAGCCACAACACAGGCTCCCCCGCCCCTATCGCTTCTAAGCCCGGAATCGCACTACATGCGCGACTACTTCAACAGCGCCCGAATGCGGGGAAGCGCCTCGATCGCGGCCTTCTCACCAGCAGCAATCGTGTCCCCAGCTCTGGAAAACCCTACCAATACGCTGACTCCCGCCGGAATATCAGGCCGGACGATGACATCAGGGGCCGCCTCCTCCAGGCGACGCCGGTTGATCTCTCCCATCATCACGTCTAGCGAGCGGAACATGACTTCGATCGTGCTCGCCAATCCATCGGGGACGTAGCGGTGCTCGCGCATCCTGTGAACCATAGCTGAGAACGTGCCATTCCCACCCACTACGTCCACGGCGATGACGACATCGGCCCCCATGTCCCGCACGACCCCAGCCGGGATATTATCCAGCAACCCGCCATCCACGAGCAATCGTCCCTCTCTTTCCACCGGCGTGAAAAGGCCGGGTAGGGCGATCGTCGCGCGCACAGCCTCAATGACCTGGCCCTGACTGAGGGGGACGGGCCTGCCGTCTCTCAGATCAACAGCCAGCAGACTGAGCGGGCAGCGTAGATCCTCAAAGGTGCATTCTCCGAGCTGGCTGGCCAGATAGCTGACAATCTTCTGGCCCTCAAAGAGGCCACTCCGAGGGAGTGTTGGATCAGCCAGAGACAACAAGCGTCGCGGGCGGGTCATCTGCAGCGCTTCGTGCTCCAGGTGTCGGGGATTCAACCCAGCCGCATAGCCTGCGGCCACGATGCCCCCCATACTCGTGCCCGCCAGCAGGTCGATGGGCACGCGCTGCTGCTCCAACACCTTGAGCACGCCGATATGGGCCAATCCCCGCGCTCCGCCGCCGCTGAGCGCCAGGCCGACCTTGGGACCGGCGCAGCCCTTCACGACGAGAAGTCCCCCAGCCCGGGTCGCAGCCGACTCAGTCCTTCGTCTCCTGCGACGCGAATTCTTCCGAGAGTCGGTCGACCTTATCTATCAGATCGTCGACCTTCTGGCTCAACTCCTCGAACTCCTTGCGCGTGATGGGCCTAACTCGATCCACTTCCTGACGAACCATCCGGCGCAGCTCCTCCCGTTCCTTCTCTCCTTTGGTGACCAGAGCATCAATCAGCTTCCGGGCCTCTTCTGGCTCGACTTCCTCTTCTTCCACAAGCTCGTTGACGGCCTCATTCACCTTGTCCCGGGTCAGGCTCCAGGCACCTAACCCCAACAGTAATGCCCTCTCCACAATGTTCGACATCTCCGTACCTCCCCGTGCATTCTGGCCGCACCTGAAAAGTCAAGTGCTCAACTCATCCAGCGAGCTTCCGCAAACGTGTTCCATCACTACAGGGAATTATACCGGCGCCCATTGTCAGGTCAAGAATAGGTCTTGACGGAACCCCGCTCAATCTGTAGAATGGACCGTATGAATACCACTTCCATCATTACACTCACGACCGACTTCGGTACAGTCGATGCCTACGTGGGGACGATGAAGGGCGTGATGCTCGACATTGCTCCCAACGCCCGCCTGGTGGACGTGACCCATCAGATCAAGCCGCAGGACGTGCGCCAGACAGCGTACCTACTTTACACACTGTATCGGTTCTTCCCCCCGCACACGGTGCATCTGGTCGTGGTAGATCCAGGCGTTGGCAGCGCCCGTCGTGCCATTGCCTTGCGCACTCCGCTTGGCACCTTCGTTGGACCTGACAATGGGGTCTTCAGCTATGTCACGGCGGAGCAGCCGGTGGAGGATGCCGTAGAGCTGGCAAATGCGCACTACCAGCTTGCTCCAGTGAGCCAGACGTTCCACGGACGGGACATCTTCGCACCGGCTGCCGCGCACCTGGCAGCCGGCGTCCCGATCGGCCAATTCGGCCCATCGGTGCCCGATCTAGTAGGCCTGCCACTGCCACGCCTGCGAATCAGCCCTGGCGCTATCCGTGGAGAGGTGCTCCACATCGACCACTTCGGCAATGTGGTGACAAGCCTCGGGCGCTTTCGCTGGAAGGGAGGCGAGCTTTCGCTGGTGCCGGCTTTCGGCAGAGATGCCGCTCAGACAGTTGGCCTTCGAGCCGATGATGCATCAGTGATCACAGAAGAGCGGGAGATACACGGCATACGACACACCTACGCCGAGGTTCAGCCTGGGCAGATGCTGGCGCTGATCGGAAGCACAGGGCACCTTGAGATCGCTGTGCGCCAAGGACGTGGGGCCAAAGAACTGGGGCTGGGGCTCGGGGCCCCGGTGGAGCTTCGATGGTGATGACCGTGCCAACCGGCGAGTGCGGTCGACGCCACCAGCATCATCGATTCGTGCGGCACCGCGACGACTCCGTTGAGGACCGAGGGCTCACAAGAGACAGTCATAGAATCGCCTGCCCCGCCGATCAGTTTGGCGCCAGACTATGTACGCTGGGTCGGGCTACCACAAGGGTACTTCCCAGTCCTGCTACGACCGTCTCCGCCTGGATGGATCCGCCGAAACTGGTATCCAGCTGCAGGTGACGTCTCTCCCTTGTTTCAGGAGCGAGTCGCAGCTTGGTGCACCGTCGTTACCAGTCGCATTCGGGCACTGACTCGCCCGACTGTAAGGCGCGCAAGACCCGCTCCGGGGTCAACGGGAGTTGATCGATCCAAACACCGGTCGCGTCGTGGATAGCCGCGACCAACGCTGGAGCCAGCGGGAGGAAAGGCATCTCGCCCATACCCCGCGCTCCCCATGGGCCACGCGAATCCGGCTGCTCGACGATGATCGTCTCCGTGCGCTCTGGCGCGTCGGCGATGGTGGGAATAAGATATGTGCTCAAGTGCGGCGTCAGCACGCGGCCGTCGCGGGTGATGAAGTTCTCACAGGTAGCCCAGCCAACTGCCTGCACCACCCCGCCCTCCACCTGGCCTTCGACCTGCTGGGGGTTGACAGCCCTGCCTACGTCATCAGCGCAGACCACGCGTTCGATAGTAAGCTCGCCCGTCTCTACGTCCACCGCTACCTCTACCGCCTGCGCCACGTAGCCGTAGGCAAAATTCGGCAACCCCTCACCAGTCTCCGGATCAAAATGGGTGGTCTCAGGGGCCAAGTAGGTGTGCTCTGCGACGGCCGGGCGCTCACCGTCTTCCCATCGGTCCATGACTGCCACCGCCGTCTCCCGAACAGCATTGCCCGCCATGAACGTGGTACGAGAGGCCGAGGTGGATCCTGAGCTGCCGGGGCTTGTGGCTGTATCCGACGGCTCGAGACGCACCTTCTCTACCGGTACGCCAAGCGCCTCAGCCGCCATCTGTCGGATGACCGTGTGCGCCCCCTGACCGACGTCAGCGCTGCCGATGTAGACCGTAGCTCGCTCGATCTCCTCTTCGCCCCGCAGCTCCATCTTCGCCCAGCAGTTCTCCTGATAGCCAAACGAAAACCCGACGTTCTTGAAGCCGACGGCCAGACCGATGCCGCTGCGTATGGCCTTGCGAGGCTTCCCGCGAATTGCTCCTGCTTTCCGCGTGGGTCTACGCCAACCTGCGTCTGCTTGCTGCCACCCGGCAGCCTGAGCGCATTCCCGGGTGACACCTGTCAGACTGACACGTCCGGGCAGTGGAGTGCGCGTGGTGGTCGGCGTCTCATCGCGCAACAAGTTCTTCATCCGCAAATCTACGGGATCCATCTCCAGCGCCTCGGCCAGCTTGTTCATCTGCATCTCAGCCGCGAAGATGCCCTGAGGCGCTCCGAATCCGCGCATGGCGCCACTGGGTGGATTATTGGTATACACCCCGTCTACATCGATTTTGGCATTGGGAAACTCATAAGGGCCTGTGCAAGTGAGGGTCGTATTGCCGAGAACTTTGTTGGTCGTGTAACAATAGGCACCACCATCCCCCAGGACGCGGACCTCCGCAGCGACCAGCTTCCCCTCGGCGGTGGCCCCCCACTTACAGTGAAACCAGATGGGGTGACGCTTGCAGTGCCCACGGATCGACTCTTCCCGACTCCAGGTGATCTTGACCGGGCGCTCGAGACGATGAGCCGCCAATGCCAACACGATCTGCACCGACATATCCTCGCGACCACCGAATGCACCGCCAATGGCCGGATAGATGACGCGCACCTCTTCCGGGGAAATGTCAAGAGCATGCGCGATCTGGTGCTGATCTTCCCAGGCCCATTGACCAGCCACCACCACAGCCACCCGTCTGTCTCCATCGATGTAGGCCAAGCCAGCCTCTGGCTGGAGATAGGCGTGCTCCTGAGCCGGGGCGAAGTACTCCCCCTCAACGACTACGTCAGCCGCCGCCCATCCAGCCTCTATATCGCCTTTACGGATCTGATGGTGGGAGATCAAGTTGCCCTCGGTGCTCAACTCCGGGTGGAGCTGACTGGGCTGCCGGTGAGGGTGGAGTTGGGGGGCATCGGGCTTGAGGGCCTCAAAAGGATCGGTGACGGCCGGCAGATCCTCGTACTCGACCTGCACAAGATCACGAGCGCGAGCAGCAGCCGAGGCCGTCTCCGCCACCACGAGAGCCACTTGATCGCCCACGAAGCGGACCACGTCGACGCCCCGTTCCTGGGATCCCGGACCACAGAGGACCGGCTGATCGCGGGTCTGCAGCCCGTACTCATTGACCGGCACATCCCCGGCAGTGAAAATGGCTACCACCTCCGGCACTTCCTCAGCCGCTGAGGTATCGATACTGAGCACGCGGGCATGGGGACGCCCGGCGAACAGGATCTTGGCGTGCAACATATTCTCCATCACAAAATCGCCGGGATACCTCGCCTTTCCGGTGACCTTGGCACGAGCGTCTACACGGGTAAGAGGCTGTCCGACGACGCTAACCATAGATAGTCCCCCCTATACTGCTGATCACTGCCCTGTCTCCAACGCCAGGATGCGACGAAGAATGGCCACCGTCGCTGCGTACGTCGAATCCACCCCGAAGTAGGAGAGGCGTTGCGCGCCCAGATTCTTCCCTTTGCTTAAGGGAGTGTCCGAGGCATAGTGGATGACGCCCAGATCGAAGGGCGGTGTGTCGGCGTAGAGCGTGACGATCTCGTTCGTCGGATGTCGCGTTGGTCGCACGGCCTCGTAGACAGCCGAGAGGTACGGCCCAGCCTCCATCTCGATATCCGTATATCCTTCTCGGTAGAA
>CAZQXX010000054.1:0-15683 GCA_964597105.1 uncultured Anaerolineales bacterium | reverse complement strand
CAACAGAGGCACCGTGTAACCCGTGGGTAACAGGAAAGCGATTAGACCCGTCAGCAACAAAAAGAGTATGGTGTACCGCACCCAGTGGTTGCTGAGACCGCCGTGCACCTCTATCCCTTCCTTGCGCCAACGTTTAGAGAGACGTGCGTACTGCGTCTGGCCCAGCATGACCAGACCGAGCGCGAAATAGACCAGCACATTGAGAACCAAGCCTGGCACCGACGGACGATCCAAATCAAGCAAAGCGGAGAGCCCGATTCTTGTAACCCCGGTGTTCCAGAGCAGGATGGCGCCACCCCAGAAGAAGCGGCCAGTAAGGGCGTCTATGGGATAGACGTAATACTTGTCCCGCACCGGCGGTTCGCCGATGCGCTCCAGATCGTAGGTCGTGCGGGTGGAGGCCACCCAGGACAGCAGCGTCAGGATGAACGCATAGCTCACTTCCAGGTCGATGACGCGGTGCGGCTCCTGTGGCCAGGTGCTGAGTTCCCCCCACACGTCCGTCCAGCTGCGCCCGACGAAACTCCCGATTCGGACCAGGATCAAGAACATCGCAATCTCGACTATCCGGAAGCGCAGCACGTCAGCGCCCCGCAGATTTCTGGACCGAACCAGACGATAGGAGTAGTTGGCCTCTAGACTGACCAGCACAGAGGCCGTCACTATGTAAGCCCCGCTCCAGCTGGGGAAGAAGACCTGGATCAGGTCGACGAATGAAAGGGCCACGCAGCCCACCATTCCAGCAACGATCGCCGGTCGGAAGACATTTCGCACCCATGCCTTCGCGCTCACAGACCAGCCTCCAGGTCTTCTTCCTCCCAGATGCGGTGCACGGGCATCCCAAGCATGTCGGCGCGTCGTTGAGTCTCCTCTGAGGGACGACCGGGCTGGACAAGGATCAGAGCGACAGCGAATCCGATTCGTTGCACGTAGACCAGACTGTCCAGGAGGCTCTTGGTCTCACGCCCGGCGATGACCGCCAGCGTCGCACCCCAGGGCAGCGCGACGGCCTGGCGACGGATCAGCTCGGGGAAAGGAGCGGCTTCCCCTACCTCAATCCGCGCGAGAAGCTCGAGAATCGACATGAGGTGAGCACGCTCCGATCGGGGCGGAAAGAAGAACTGGGCCTGCGTCTCCGACACAGGATCCCATGCTTCGGTTGCCAGACCCGCGCTCAGTCCTTCATTCACAATCACGTGATTGGCAATCGATGCGGCGGCCACGATGGCTAGCTCCGTCGCCGTGTACCGTCGGCGGTGCTCATAGTCCTCGCGGCTCAAGTCCAGACAGATGAGCGTGTCGCGCGCGATGGAGGGATCATACTGCTTGACGACAAGAGCACCGAGACTCGCTGTGGCCGTCCAGTGAATGCGCCTCGGGGAATCCCCTTGCTGATACGGTCGCACCCCCATGACGCGAGACGGGTCCTCGAATAGGGGCGTGGTGGCACGGAGGGCTACCAGGGGCGAACGGGTTGGCAACCCCAGCTCCTCCAGGGGGACCACCCGAGGGTAGACGGTAATATGCTCGGGGGCGACCTCGACACGACGAGCGCCAACGACCCCCAGCAGGTCACCGACCTCTACTCGTAGCGGTCCGATCGGATAATATCCCCGCCGCCGGCAATCCAGAGTATACGGGAAGGCCCGCTGATCGTGGGGGCCCAGCGCTCCCGCCTGCCGGAGGAACGGCGGACTGCTCAGTTCCACAGGGAGAGACTCATGCACTGTGAGCCACGGGACGGGTAGCCAGCCCTCGTTACGAACCGTCAGAGTCGCCGTGACGCTATCCCCGGCGAATGCCCGAGCAGGAAACTGTCGTTCGATCTCCAGTTGGTCTACCGACTGCCGCGTCCAGATTCGGGAGACCACATAGACGGCGAGGAACAGGTAGACGATGGTGAAGTAGAAATCAACGCGCAGAATGGCAGCAACGAGCAGCAATACGAACAGAAAAGGCAGGTACTTTCGCATCCGTTTCTTGCGCCTCCAGAGAACGCGCTAGGAACCCCCGGTCACCGGCTCCCCCGGTGCCCTAGATCTCCCAAGTCCAGGTCTACTTGCCGCAAGATATCTCCGAGGATGCCCCCGGCAGTCCGTCCGCGGAGCTCGCTCTCTGGTTTGACGATCAGTCGGTGGGCAAGCGTCAACGGAGCTAGTGCCTTCAAGTCGTCGGGGATCACGTAGTCACGGCCTTCGATAGCTGCCAGCGCCTGAGACGTCTTGTAGAGCGCCAGGGACCCCCGCGGACTCGCGCCCAGCGACAGGTCTGCGTGCTTCCGCGTGGCTTGGACGATGCCGAGGATGTACCGCTCCAGAGATTCGTCGACGTGGACATCGGTTACGATGTCCTCAAGCGCGTGCAGATCCTCACCGTCGACCACCTGTCCGATCGTTTCGATGGGATGTCGCTTCCTCAGATTCCGGAGGATCTGAATCTCATCGTCTGTCTCGGGATAGCCCAGCGACACCTGCATCAAGAATCGATCCAGCTGTGCCTCTGGGAGCGGGAAGGTCCCCTCATACTCGATAGGGTTCTGCGTGGCGAGCACCAGAAACGGGGCAGGAAGAGGACGCGTGGCGCCCCCCGTCGTGACCTGCCGTTCCTGCATCGCTTCCAGCAATGCAGCCTGAGTGCGAGGCGTGGCCCGGTTGATCTCGTCGGCCAGAAGAATGTTGACGAAGACGGGGCCAGCCCGAAACTCGAAGGACTGTGTCTTCTGATTGAACACGTCCACGCCGGTGATATCGTTAGGCAACAAGTCCGGCGTGCACTGAAGCCGCTTGAAATCAAGGCCCATGCTACCCGCGATGGCTCTGGCGAGCATTGTCTTTCCGGTGCCGGGAACGTCCTCGATGAGCACGTGTCCCTGGCACAGCATCGCCACCACCATCAGCCTGATCTGCTTCCTCTTTCCCACGATGACGGTCTCGACGTTACTGACGACGCGGTCGGCGAACTGGGTGACCGAAGTCATCGAGTGCCTCCTCTCTGGTGCCGGACTTCCCTAGCCTGGACCCAGTGTAACCTCGCGGAGCGGTTTCGTCAACAGACACCACCTGACGGGTGAGCCAGGCAGATCTACCGGTTCTCGGACGTCCTAGATTGCGCCATGTTGCAATGACCAGAGACATCAACTGACCAGCTACCACCCCTTGCGCGCCTTGACAGGCTGGATGACCCGCATATAATTCAACAGGCTTGGATAGGTTTGATAAGTTTTACTTAGTTTTTTGGTATATCAATCGCATCGCTATGAATGAGATCCATCACCTTTCGCAACCGGCTGCTCGATGGCTGACTCTCAGCCAGGCCGCTCGCGTGCTGGGAATTCACCCGACGACGCTCCGGCGGTGGACTGATGACGGCGTACTCCCGTGCCTCCGCACAGCTGGCGGTCATCGGCGTTTTCTGCAGCAAGATCTGGATGCATTTCTCCAGAGCCGGACCGACACAGGCCATCACGAGCCTTCCGGCGCGCTTGTCCAGAGCATGATCCAAAAGGCTCGCCACGACATGGAGGCAGAACGCATCGCTGAGACCTCCTGGCACGCTGCCTTCAACGAGTCCGAGCGTGCCGCACGGAGAAAGAGCGGGCGCCGTCTGCTCGGATTGGCGATTCAATTCACGTCGCGGACGACGGGGCGTGAGGCTCTCATGCGGGAGGCACGTTCCATCGGCCGCGAATACGGGCGCGACGCAGCTGAACGGGGACTCTCCCTGCTCGACATCACACAGGCACTCATGTTCTTTCGGGAAGCGCTGATCAGCGCAGCTCGGCCGGGCCTCGTCAATCGCGGCGAGTATGACGCGGAGGACATACGTATCCATCGCAGCTTGCGCCAGTTCCTGAATCAGATCTTCTTCGCCGCGATGGAGGGGTTCGAGGAGGGCGCCCAGTGGCGATTGCCTGAGGAAGCCAGGTGAAAACCTATCCTCTCTTCCTGGTAAAGTTGGAGCGCGCCCGCTGCATCGTCATCGGGGGTGGTCGGGTGGCCGCTCGAAAAGTTGCCGCGCTCCGCCGAGCAGACGCACGGGTGACCGTAATCAGCCCCGATCTGTGCGAGCAGCTGGAGAAACTGGGTCTTCACGGGGAAGTCGAGGTGCTGCGCCGCGACTACCGGCCGGGCGATCTCGAGAACGCCTTCCTCGTTGTCGCAGCCACGGATGATCCAGAGGTTAATCGCCAGGTGTGGCAGGAGGCCCGGGCGCGTGATCTGCTGATCAACGTGGTCGATGATCCGGATCACTGCAATTTCATCGCTCCCAGCGTCGTCCGTCGCGGGGCACTGACGCTGGCTATCTCCACCAGTGGGGAGTGCCCTGCCTTCTCCCGCCGCCTGCGCAGGCAACTGGAAAAGGAGTTCGGCCCGGGCTACACCGAATACGTCGAGCTCCTGGGTCACCTTCGCGGGCGAGTACTCAACGCGTTGTCGCTGACCGAGCGCCGGACATTCTGGCACGAGATCTTCGAGTCGGATGTGCTATCCTTGTTGGCATCGGGCGACGATGAGGCGGCCCGGCGCACGGCTGAGGCCATTCTGGATCGATACCTTCCCGGCGAGGCCTGATGCAACACATCGTCCTGGTCGGTCTGAACCATAAGGTAGCTCCCGTCGAGGTGCGTGAGAGGCTCGCCTTCAGCGACGAGGCTCTCCACAGTGCCCTGTCACGATTCGGTTCGTCACAGAATGCGCTTGGACGATATGGTCGTGAGGGGGTGGTGCTCTCAACCTGCAATCGCCTCGAGGTCTACACACTGGCATCCTGCGCGGATGAAGGCCACGACGCTGTCTGCCGGCTACTGGAGGACTGTCACGGCCAAGATAGACAGGCCTTCGAGCCTCACCTCTACACCTATGTCGACGGAGAGGCCGTGAGCCACCTGTTTTCCGTGGCGGCCGGCCTCGACTCTATGGTCTTGGGAGAACACCAGATCTTGGGTCAGGTGACGGAAGCTATGGATGTCGCGCTGGAGAGGGATGCTGCTGGAAAAACCCTCTCTGTCCTGTTCAGGCGCGCTATTGAGACAGGCAAACGTGCTCGCACAGAGACCAGGATTGGCGAAGGGACGACGTCGATCAGTTATGTCGCCGTGGAACTGGCACGAAAGATCTTTGGGGACCTGGCCGACTGTCGCGTCCTCCTCATCGGCGCGGGTGAGATGGCCGAGTTGGCAGCGCAGGCATTGGTAGAGGGCGGGGCTCCGAGCCTGTCCATTTTGAACCGTACACTGGAACGGGCTGAGGCGCTGGCGGAGCAGTATGGGGCACGAGCGTGGGGCTGGAACCGGCTTGAAGAGGCCCTTACGTGGGCTGATATCATCATCACCTCCACGGCAGCGCCCCATACCATCATCCGGCCCGACAGACTGCGAGAAGCAACCGCCCGACGACGACGGCCGTTGTTCCTCATCGATATCGCCGTCCCTCGCGACGTGGATCCTCGCGTCGAACGCCTGGAGGGTGTTTATCTCTATGACATTGATGACCTCGAGGCCGTCGTCGAGAGCAGTCTCGCGGAGCGACAGCGTGAAGTGTCCAAGGTTGAAGCCATCGTCCAGGGGGCACAGGACGACTTCCTGGCCTGGTACCGATCCCTCGACGTAGTGCCCACGATCGTCGAGATGCGAGAGCAAGCCCACGCGATGCGTGAGGTCGAGCTGGAGCGAGCATTGCGACGCGTGAGGACCTTGAGTGAGGAGGATCAGCACATTATCGAAGCGATGACCGAGCGTATTGTGAATAAGCTCCTCCATCACCCAACAGTCTGCCTGAAGGAACATACCAGTTCCTCCGACTGCAACCGCTACGCTGAGATAGCGCGGAACCTGTTCGGACTCGACGGAAAGAAGGAGCATCCGTGACCGGTGAAACCTTATTCATCATCGGCACCGTCCTTTACGGTGCCAGCGCCTATCTGTATCTGGTAGGCTGGCTTGCGCGCGAGGAGTGGGCACGCACGTGGGCTCCGCGAGTCTTGCTCGGCGCTGTGGCCCTGTATCTCGCCAGCATGGGGGTGCGGTGGGCCGTCTTTGGCTTTCCGTTTCTGACCCTTCGAGAGGTTCTCTCCGTGTACGCCTGGGTTCTGGCTCTGCTCTACCTTATCCTGGAATGGCGATTCGGCTACACGATCGTCGGCGTCCTGGTGACGCCCGTTGGGTCGTTGATGATTCTGATTGCCTCTCTCCTCCCGTCGGCGCAGACGCCCCTCTTACCTCTCCTCCAGAGCCCCTGGCTCATGGCGCATACCGGGGTATTCTTTGCGGCGTATGCCGCTTTCACTCTCGCCTTCGCGGCTGCGCTGGCCTATCTGCTACAGGAGCGATCCCTTCGTCGCAAGAGACTGGCCTGGCGTCTTCCCCCTCTGCCGATGATGGACCGTCTCAGCCGGTGGCTGGTCACGACCGGGTTCCTCCTCATGGCAGCCGCCATCATCAGTGGATCAGCCTGGGCTGAGCGAACCTGGGGAACGCCATGGGTCTGGGAGCCCAAGCAGGTGCTCAGCCTCGTCACCCTCGGCATCTACGCCGCCTACTTCTTTGTGCGCCACGTATCCCACTGGCCGGTGCGCAGGGCGTCGTGGATCGTGGTGGTAGGGTTTGTGTCCGTGCTGGTCACCTTCATCGGAGCGGACATCTTGGCCCCGACGGGCCTCCATAGCTTCCTTCTGCGCTAGGAGATCAACCTGAACACGAGAATGATACGGGTCGGGACGCGCGCCAGCGACCTGGCGCTCTGGCAAGCACGCCGAGTCGCCGAGCTTCTGCGAGATCACCATCCAAGTATCAGACTTCGAGTTATCGAGATAAGCACGCGCGGCGATCGAGACCGCCGAGTGCCTCTCCATCAAGCCGGCGGGGTGGGGCTGTTCGTCAAGGAGCTCGAGTATGCGTTGCTGGAGGGAGAGATCGATGTGGCCGTGCACAGCCTGAAGGACATGCCCAGCCAGACCCCTCCCGGCCTCTCCCTTGCCGCCATCCCTGAGCGAGGCGATCCAAGGGACGTCCTCGTCTCGGAGGCTGACCTCCGTCTGAGAGATCTGCCGGCCGGTTCCCGCGTCGGCACCGGGTCGCCTCGCCGCAGAGCGCAGATCCTCTTCTTGCGCCCCGACCTGGAGGTCGTGGGCATTCGGGGCAACGTCGATACGCGCCTGTCAAAGCTCGCGGATCCGGATTATGACGCCGTGATCCTGGCCGCCGCCGGCCTGGTTCGACTGGGACGACAGGATATCATCACCGAGGTACTACCTCCGGAGACGTTCCTGCCGGCGGCGGGACAGGGGGCGCTCGCGGTGGAGATTCGCGCCGATGATGACGTCACACGCGCTCTCATCGCACCTGTGAACGATCCCCCCAGTTGGGCTGCCGCGTTAGCCGAGCGAGCCTTCATGGCCCGCCTGGGTGCCGGATGCCACGTCCCCGCTGCAGCCTACGCCGTGCTGGACGACCAGGACCTTTGGCTCCGAGCTCTGGTCGCCAGTCACGACGGGGAGACCATCATCCGCGGCCAGCGCCGTGCCTCGGTCGCCGCGGCGGCGGCACTGGGCCGCGCGATGGCGGAGGAGCTACTGAGCAAGGGCGCCGGAGACGTGCTCGACCAGACCGGCAGCCATGCCTGATGGTATGAGATCAGTCATGTTCAACACACGTTTGGCGTACGTCTGGGAGGGAATGTGAGAGAGAGCGGCATCGTATACCTCATCGGCGCCGGACCGGGGGACCCCGGCCTGATCACCGTACGAGGGAAAGAAAGGTTGGCGCAGGCTGACGTCGTCCTGTATGACCGGCTGATCGGTGAGGAGTTGCTCGAGGGCACACGTCCGGAGGCCGAGTTGATCTACGTCGGGAAGTCAGCCCATCACCACCGGCTGACCCAAGACGAGATAAATGCGCTTCTCCTGGAGAGAGCCCAAGCCGGACGGAAAGTCGCCCGGCTAAAAGGCGGCGATCCATTCGTTTTTGGGCGTGGTGGTGAAGAGGCCCAGGTACTGGTCGCCGCCAGGATCAAGTTTGAGATTGTCCCCGGAATCCCGAGCCCCATCGCGGTCCCCGCCTACGCTGGGATCCCGGTCACCCACCGGGACGTTGCCTCGAGCTTCGCCGTAGTCACTGGACATCGGCGTCAAGGCGGAGAGGGAAGCGAGGAAGGGCTTGGCCTCGACTGGGACGCGCTGTCCCAGATCGACACCCTCATCATCCTGATGGGAGTCGGAAATCTGTCCGCCATCGTGGAACACTTGCTGGCGGCGGGGCGCGAGGCGGAGACGCCCGCTGCCCTGATTCGCTGGGGAACAACCCCTCAGCAGGAGACAGTCAGCGGCTCACTGAGCACCATTGAAGACCGCGCCCAAGAGGCTGGGCTGCGCCCGCCCGCCGTCCTCGTCGTGGGCCACGTAGCGGCCCTGCGGGACGAGCTGCAGTGGTTCGATGCCCGCCCGCTTTTCGGACGGAAGGTCCTGGTCACCCGACCCCGCGATAAGGCCGCTCAGACGGCAGCCCGGCTCCGGGAGCTGGGAGCTGAGCCGGTCATCTTCCCCACCATCGCCATTCGGCCTCCGGAGAGCTGGGAGGCCCTCGACAAAGCAGTGGCCGTGCTATCGACCTATGACTGGGTCATCTTCACCAGCACGAACGGAGTACGGTTCTTCTGGCAGCGACTCAAGGAGGCGGGGAGCGACGCGCGCGCCTTTGCCGGCACGCGGGTTGCAGCGATTGGGCCGGTCACGGCTCAGGAGCTTGCGTCGCACGGGCTCCAGGCGGACCTGGTACCCGATGAATATGTCGCCGAGTCAATATTGGAGCACCTGGATGATCTGCACGGGAGAAAGATCCTCCTTCCCCGGGCAGATATCGCTCGACCCGCTCTCGCCGAGGGTCTGGAGGACGCCGGAGCCGAGGTGGACGAGATCACGGCCTACAGGACGGTACCCGCGCCCCTCGCCGATGCGGAACGAATCCGAACCCTGCTCGCGACCGGAGAGATTGACGTGCTGACCTTCACCAGTTCCTCGACGGTCCGTCAGTTCGTCCATAGCGTGGGGCCTGTACCAGACCTGGGTGAGAGCGCGGTCGTGGCGTGTATCGGACCGGTCACGGCGCAGACAGCTGAGGAGTTGGGATTGCCCGTACATGTCAGTGCCCGCGAGCACACCATTGATGGCCTATTGGACGCCCTAGTCGAATACGTCACCGGTAAGAGCAACACATAACGAGACCGTCTGCCTCTGCCGTTAGTCATGGCGAGGATAGCAAGATCCGAGTCTAGTGGAAATGAGAGCATACTATGATTAGTGTCACCCGGCTGCTTTGCAGTCAGATCGGTCCGCAGGATCACCTGCGATACAAATGGCGCAACCAGAAATACGACAGCCGACTCGAGGCAAACCTGAGCCGCAAGCCGATCGTCGTGTGGAACTCGACCAAGGCGTGCAACTTGCGCTGCATCCACTGTTACTACACCGCCAGGGCTGAACCCGATCCGGACGAGTTGACCACCTCAGAGGCCGAAGCCTTCATCGACGACCTGGCCGAGTTTGGTGTCCCGGTCCTCCTCTTCTCTGGCGGAGAACCCCTGATGCGGCACGATCTTTGCCGATTGGGCGCTTACGCCGTCCGCCGCGGCATCCGCACTGTCATCTCTACCAACGGAACCCTCATCGACAAGGAGAGCGCCGAACGCATCAAAGAGGCCGGCTTCTCCTATGTCGGCATCTCTCTCGACGGCATCGGCGAGACCAACGATCGCTTCCGAGGAATGAGTGGGGCCTTCGACCAAGCACTCGCTGGGTTCCACAACTGCCAGAGCGCCCGCGTGCGCACTGGATTGCGGCTGACACTCAACAAGCATAACGTCGAGGATCTCTCCGACATCCTCGACCTCCTCCAGGACGAAGGCATCCCGCGGGCCTGCTTCTACCACCTGGTCTACGCGGGGCGAGGCGAACGCATGCGAGCCGACGACCTCACGTTAGCAGAGACCAGGGCGGCAGTCGATATGATCTTCGACCGCACGATCGAATTCCATCAGGCAGGGATCGACATCGAGATACTGACGGTCGACAATCACGCCGACGGGCCGTATCTCTTGAGGCGCGTCGCGCGAGACCAACCGGAGCGTTATGACGAGGTACTTGAGTTACTCCGGGCGAATGGAGGAAACGCCTCAGGCATCGGCATCGCCGCTGTCGATCATCGCGGCAACGTCCATCCCGACCAGTTCTGGCAGCACCATTCGTGCGGCAACGTGCGGCAGCGGCCTTTCAGTGAGATCTGGACCGACACCTCGGATCCCCTTATGGCCGGCCTCAAGGATCGAAAGCCGCGCCTGACAGGACGTTGTGCCGAATGTCAGTATTTGGATATCTGCAACGGCAACTTTCGCGTGCGTGCCGAGGCCGTTCACGGTGACGTCTGGGCTCCCGATCCCGCCTGCTACCTCACCGACGAGGAGATCGGCCTATGAGCTCCTAGAATCCGAACGCTGCGGCCAGCACTGGGCGACGATCTGCCCATCTCGAACGAAAGTCATTTCTTGAGGAGAGTGCATCATGACCTCATTTCCCACGTACCGACCGCGTCGTCTTCGTTATAGCGAGAACGTCCGCCGGATGGTTCGCGAAACCACCCTCGCTCCGCGCGACTTCATCTACCCTCTCTTCGTCGTCCACGGGGAGCGAGTGAAGCGTGAGATCTCATCGATGCCCGGGAACTACCACTGGTCCGTCGATCTGCTGGCGGAGGAGGCGGAGGAGATCACGGCACTGGACATCCCGGCGGTGATCCTGTTCGGACTCCCCGCCGACAAGGATCCGGTCGGAAAGGAGAACTTCGCCGCAGATGGCATCGTCCAGCAGGCCGTTCGCGCCATAAAGGACGCCGTGCCCGATCTGACAGTCCTCACCGATGTCTGCCTCTGCGAGTACACGAGCCATGGTCATTGCGGGTTGGTGAAGGGTCAGACGGAACACGCGTCCGGGATGCTCCCGCAGAGCCGCGGCCTGCCCGACGGATACATCCTCAACGATGAGACCCTTGAGATCCTCAGGAAGGTTGCTGTCTCGCACGCTGAGGCTGGCGCCGATATGGTCGCCCCGTCGGGGATGATGGATGGGATGGTTGGGGCAATGCGACAGGCCCTGGACCGAGCCGGATACACTCAAACCAGCATCCTCTCCTACGCTGCCAAGTACGCCTCCAGTTTCTACGGCCCTTTCCGCGATGCAGCTCAGTCACCTCCGCAATTTGGAGATCGCAGCAGCCATCAGATGGATCCCCCAAATGCCCGCGAGGCCCTGCGAGAGGTCGCCCTCGATATCGAGGAGGGTGCCGACATCGTCATGGTCAAGCCAGCCCTGCCGTATCTGGACGTCATTCGCCAGGTGCGGGACACCTTCAACTACCCGGTGGCGGCGTACAGCGTCAGTGGAGAGTTCTCCATGATCAAGGCGGCCGCAGAAAGGGGCTGGATCGATGAGCGGGGGGTCGCTCTGGAGGCCCTCACGTCCATTAAGCGAGCCGGGGCCGACATGATCCTGACCTACTGGGCGAAGGAAGCCGCCCGGTGGCTCGTGGAGGAGGTGTAGACCATGCCCGGATCGCCTCCCCACGACCATCCCCCAGGCTCTATCCCTCGTGTCATCGCATGGGAGTCAACGCAGGCCTGTAATCTCGTCTGCCGCCATTGCCGCGCCAGTGCGCAAACAGAGCCTGCACCTGACGAATTGACGACCAGTGAGGTCAAGCGGCTGATCGATGAGATTGTCAGCCTCTCAAAACCCATCTTCGTCATCAGCGGCGGTGAGCCGCTTATGCGGGAGGACATCTTCGACGTCGCGGCGTATGCCACCGACCGGGGGCTCCGTGTAGCCATGTCCCCCAACGGGACCTTGATCACGCCGCACGCCGTCGAACGGATGAAGGACGCCGGCGTCAAGCGCGTTTCGGTCAGCATTGATGGGTCCTCCGCCGAACGCCACGATGCCATCCGGGGGGTGACGGGTGCCTTCCAGGACGCAGTGCGAGGCATTCAGCATTGCCGGGACGGCGTCCTGCCCTTCCAGATCAACACCACGGTGATGCGCCAGAATGTGCACGACCTGGAGGCCACTCATGATCTCACCGTCTCTCTCGGCGCGGCTGCCTGGCACATCTTCATGCTCGTCCCCACAGGGCGCGGTCAGGTAGACGATGAGCTCACGCCGCAGGGATATGAGGACATTCTCAACTGGATCTACGACGCTGCCCTCGATTCGCCCATTCCGCTCCGGGTGACCTGTGGTCCCCAGTTTATGCGTCTGGTGCTCACGCGTCAGAAGGACTCGGACACACCACCGAACCTCGTGGGCCAGGAGCGTGGATTGGACCGCATGAGTCGCGGGTGCCTCGCCGGTATGGGCTACTGCTTCATCTCGCATCGGGGTGAGGTCTACCCGTGTGGCTATTTGCCCGTCCTCGCCGGGAACGTGCGAGAGGAGGACTTTGCGAGCATCTATCAGGAGTCACCCGTCTTCCAGCAGTTACGAGACCTGAGCCAACTCGAGGGTAAGTGCGGCAGGTGCCCCTTCCTTCGGCGCTGCGGCGGCTGCCGTGCCCGCGCCTACAGCCTTACGGGCAATTACCTGGCCGAGGAGCCGTACTGCGTTTACGAGCCCAGATGATGGCCGTGGTCCAGCAGAGCGGACCTCTCTGTCGTGCCTGATATAGCTCGATCAACAGCGAAGGAAGTATCATATGGACGCCCGTGATCGACACCTGCTCGACTTTCTCCAGAAATCGGTTCCGCTGGTGCCGCGCCCCTTCAAAGCAATCGGGCGAGAGTTGGGTATCAGCGAAAGCGAAGCGCTCTCCCGCACAAAGCAACTGAAAGGGAAGGGCTTCATCCGTCAGATCGGGCCGATCTTCTCATCCCGACGTCTTGGCTACAGGAGCACTCTCGCCGCCTTCCACGTCGAGCCGGAGCGCCTCGAGGATACCGCCGCCCTTGTCAGCGCCCACCCCGGCGTCAGCCACAACTACTCCCGCCATCATACCTACAACCTCTGGTTCACCCTCACCCTACCTCCAGACCAGGACGTGGCACGCGAGGTGGCGCGGCTCGCCAGGGAGAGTGGTGTAAGCGATTATCTCAATCTGCCATCACTGCGGCTCTTCAAGATCGGGGTCCACTTCGATATGTCGAATGAGGGGACGTCATCGGGGGCGAAGACCTCCACGTCGGAGCACGGACCATCCACCCCTCTGACGGATTTCGAACGGGACGTCGTGCGGGCCCTCCAGGGCCACATGCCCCTTGTCCCACGTCCCTTTGACGACGCAGCCGCCAGTCTCGGTGTGACCACGGAAGAGCTGTTGGTCACGGCACGCGATCTGAACCAAAAGGGGATCATGCGTCGCTTCAGCGCTGTGCTGAAGCATCGGAAGGCGGGATTCAAGGCCAACGGGATGGCCTGCTGGGTCGTCCCCGAGCAACATATTGTCGAGGCAGGAACCGCGGCAGCCGCATTCCCCTCGGTGAGCCACTGCTATCAGCGTCCGGCCTACCCGCCCCAGTGGCCCTATACCCTGTTCACTATGGTTCACGGTCGCTCGCGACAGGATGTCGAGCACGTCGTCGAGCGCATCCACCAGGAGATCGGCCCTGTAGAGCACACCATCCTCTATAGCCAGAGGGAGTTTAAGAAGGAACGCGTCCAGTATTTTGTTCACTCGCCAGGACACGGAGGGGCCTGACGTCCCTCAGCGTCGTCAGTCTACCAAGGAGCAACCAATGGATATCAAACGATCAGTAGAACTATTCTCCCAGGCCCAACGGGTCATACCCGGCGGAGTCAACAGCCCGGCCAGAGCATTCAGCGCCGTCGGAGGGCAGCCGCTCTTCATCGAGCAAGGCGAGGGGGCATATCTCTATGATGTGGACGGCAATGCGTACATCGACTATGTTCTGTCGTGGGGCCCGCTCATCTTGGGCCACGCTCACCCCGACGTGGTGGCAGGGCTAAAGGGGGCAATAGACCGAGGTACCAGCTACGGGGCGCCCACGGAGCTCGAGACGGAGCTCGCCCGGCTGATCATCGAGGCCATGCCCGCCGTCGAGATGGTCCGCTTTGTCAACTCCGGCACTGAGGCGACTATGAGCGCTTTGAGGCTGGCCCGTGCCTACACAGGGCGGGAGAAGATTGTGAAATTCGTTGGTTGTTACCACGGTCATGCAGATTTCCTTCTCGTTCACGCTGGGTCAGGCGTGGCGACCCTGGGGCTGCCCGATAGTCCGGGCGTCCCCGTAGGAACAGCTCGCGATACGATCACCGCGCCGTACAATGACCTCGGCGCGGTGCAAGAGGCCTTCGAGATCTATCCAGATGGGATCGCTGCAGTGATCGTCGAGCCGGTGGCTGGAAACATGGGGGTCGTTCCTCCTCAAGACGGCTTCCTGGCCGGATTGCGGGAGCTCACGAGGGCAAACGACGCTCTGCTGATCTTCGATGAGGTGATGACCGGGTTCCGGGTCGCCGTCGGCGGCGCCCAGGAACTCTACGGCATTGAGCCGGACCTCACCACGCTGGGCAAGGTCATCGGTGGGGGATTGCCCGTCGGGGCCTACGCCGGTAAGGACGCCATCATGCAGACTGTCGCCCCTGCCGGCCCCATGTATCAAGCCGGAACCCTGTCTGGGAACCCCCTGGCGATGACGGCTGGAATCGAGACGCTCAAGGTCCTGCAGCAACCAGGCGTCTTCGATGAGATTGAGCACAAGGCGGTCAAGCTCACGGAAGGAATCGGCCAGGCTGCCGCTGATGCGGGCGTGCCAGTCTTCCAGACACGGGTCGGCACCATGTTCTCCACCTTCTTCACCCCTGAACCGGTGATCGACTACGATACGGCCAAGCGGTCGGACACCGATCGCTTTGGTCGCTACTTCCACGCCATGCTCGAACGAGGGGTCTATATCGCCCCGTCCCAGTTCGAGGCCGGCTTCATCTCCCTCGCTCATTCCAGCGAGGATATCGACGACACCGCGCGAGCCGCTCGGGAGGCCTTCGAAGCTTCCCTCTGAGTTCAGGTCGGCCACAGTGCGAGGGAGCCCAAACGGTTCGTTGGGCTCCCTCGCGCCTTCCATACAGTAACCCGTTCTTCGCTCTACGGCCTCAAGGAACAGCCGATCGCCTCGATCGAAAATTGCCGTCGGCGCAAATCTGATGTACAATGCAGACACCATGGATCATCTCTGGACCCCGTGGCGCATGCCGTACCTCCGAGGTGAAGAGCCGCTGCCAGCCGACTGCCTCTTCTGCATAAAGCCTCAGGAATCAGACTCCGAAGCCCACATCGTTCATCGGGGTGAGCGCTCCTACGTTATCCTCAACCGCTTCCCCTACAACAACGGACACCTGATGGTCGCTCCATACGCACACGTCGCGACGCTGGAAGACCTGGAGGCCGAGACAGCCGCGGAGTTGATGAGCCTCACTCAGCTCAGCCTCCGTGTGCTGAGACAGGCCTACCACCCCGAGGGTTTCAATATCGGCGCCAACATCGGCTCCGCAGCGGGTGCCGGCGTCGCCGACCACGTTCACGTGCACATCGTGCCCCGCTGGGCTGGTGATACAAACTACATGACCAGCCTCGGGGAAACCCGCGTCATCCCCGAGTGGATGCATCAAGTCTACGATCGATTGCGCCCTCT
>CAZQXX010000053.1:0-15726 GCA_964597105.1 uncultured Anaerolineales bacterium | reverse complement strand
TAACGAGCGATATAATACCACGAACTCCCCCATGCGTCAAGTCCAATGGCAAGTCTGTCAGGGCCTTATCATTTTTCGAGTTCGTGCAGTCCCTGCAACGCAATACTACAGGAACCGGCGTCGATTAGGGCATAGTTTCCGCCGAAGAAGCTCCAACAAGCCCTATTGCCGAGGCATCACGCCTAGTCCCCGCATGATCGAATGAGCCCAGGCTATGAGGCAGCATAGCTGTTTGAGAATGATAAAATCCTGCAAGTCTGTTTCCACGTTCTTCAGCGTCCCAGACCGTCACTGGTTGACACAACACCCCCTTCAAGCTAGAATAGGCAGGCCCTAGCTGAGCATCATGTCTCAGCCGACCGAGGCGCAAGGCGGGGATTTGACAGTCCCCTCGATCCAAAAACCTACTGACGCTGTCCAGCAAGCGGGAGTGCAGAAACGCATGAAGCACATGACCGGCGCCGAGGTGCGCCGCAGTTTTCTTGACTTCTTCGCCGAGCGTGGGCACACCATCGTGCCCAGCGCCAGCCTGGTGCCCGCCAACGACCCCACGCTCCTCTTCACCAACGCCGGGATGAACCAGTTCAAGGACGTCTTTCTGGGCGTCGGCACCCGGCCCTATAAGCGTGCCGTCGACACGCAGAAGTGCATGCGTGTCTCCGGCAAGCACAACGACCTCGACGACGTCGGGCGCGACACCACCCACCACACCTTCTTCGAGATGCTCGGCAACTGGTCCTTCGGCGACTACTACAAGCAGGAGGCCATCCGCTGGGCGTGGGAGCTCCTCATCGACGTCTGGGGACTGGAGCCGGAGCGCCTCTGGGCCACCGTCTTTAAGGACGAGCTGGGCGAGCTGGAGACCGATGAGGAGGCGAAAGGCTTCTGGCTCTCCGAGACCGGGATCAACCCCGATCACGTCCTCTATGAAGGCCGCAAGGAGAACCTGTGGCAGATGGCCGACACCGGTCCCTGCGGCCCCTGCAGCGAGATTCATTACGACCGCGGCCCCAATGCCTGCGAGTGCCAGGACGACCCCGACCACGAGTGCCGCGTCAATGGCGACTGCGGCCGCTACACGGAGATCTGGAACCTCGTCTTCATCCAGTACAATCAGGACGCCGAGGGGAATCTCCATCCGTTGCCAGATAAGCACGTCGACACGGGGGCGGGGTTCGAGCGTCTCCTGGCCATCCTGCAGGGTGTCGACTCCAACTATAAGACGGACCTCTTTACACCCATCATCGAGCGGGTGCAGGAGATGGCCGGCCACAGCGAAGCCGACGTGGAGCAGAATATCGTTGCCTACCGCGTCATTGCCGATCACGCCCGGGCCGTCACCTTCCTCATCGGAGATGGGGTTCTCCCGGGCAGCGAGGGGCGTAACTACGTCCTCCGCATGATTCTCCGCCGTGCCGTCCGCTTCGGACGGGAATTGGGCTTCGAGGAGCCCTTCCTGGCCGAGGTGGCGAAGACCGTCATCGAGATCATGGGGGAGGCCTTCCCCGAGCTGGTCAACCGGCGCGCCTTCATCCTCAACACCATCACGCAGGAGGAGGACCGCTTCCTCCGCACCCTCGATCAGGGCCTGGGCCGGCTCCGCGAGGTCATGGACGAGCTCGAAGCCCGGGGCGAGACTGTCATCCCGGGGGACGAGGCCTTCCATCTCTACGATACCCTCGGCCTTCCGCTGGAGATTACCCGCGACGTCGCCGAGGAGCGTGGGTTCTCCATCGACGAGGTCGGCTACCAGGAGGCATTGGAGGCACAGCGCCGCCGCGCCCGCGAGGCCGAGGCCTTCGAGATGCACGACGAGGAGGCCCTCGCCCGCTACCAGCGCGTCCTGCTCGATCTCCAGGACAGAGGAAAGCTCAGCGACGAGGGGATCGCGCATGATCCTTACGGCTCGCTCGAGATGGCGACCGAGCTGGTGACCATCCTCCGCGACGGCGAGCCCGTGGAGCGGGTGGGGGAGGGGGATCGGATCGACGTCGTCCTGCCCGAGACCCCCTTCTACGTCGAGTCCGGCGGGCAGGTGTCTGACCACGGTCGCATCCACGCGCCCACGCCGGGCGGCGAGCCGTCCTGGACTATCCGGGTGGACGACGTCCGCCAGCCGGTCGCGGGTCTCATCGTCCACGTGGGAGAGGTCGAGGCGGGCCAGCCCGAGGTCGGCGACGAGGCCGTCGCCGTGGTGGACCGTGAGCGCCGTATGGATATCGCCCGCAATCACACCGCCACGCACCTCCTCCAGCGGGCGCTCCGCCGCACGCTGGGCGAGCACGTCCAGCAGGCAGGCTCCCTCGTCGCGCCCGATCGCCTCCGCTTTGACTTTACTCATCCGGCGATGCTCACCCGGGAGGAGTTCGACCAGGTGACGGAGGCGGTCAACGAGGCGATTCTGGCCAACTACCCGGTGGAGAGCACGGAGATGCCCTACCGCCAGGCGCTGGAGGAGGGCGTCATCGCCCTCTTCGGCGAGAAGTACGGCGACCTCGTGCGCGTGTTGCGCGTCGGCGACCCCGATGAGCCCTTCAGCCGCGAGCTCTGCGGCGGCACCCACGTGACCGAGACCGGCGAGATCGGCTCGCTCTACATCGTCTCTCAGGAGAGTGTCGGGGCCGGCGTCCGGCGCGTCGAGGCGGTCACCGGCCGCGGCGCCGTCGATTTCGTCCGGCGCCAGCTCGACCGGCTCGAGCGTACCGCATCCCGCCTCGGCGTTCCGCCCCAGGATCTGGAGCACCGGGCGGAGGAGCTGCAGGCTGAGCTCGATGAGGCGCGCCAGGAGATCGAGCGGCTCCAGCAGCGTCTGGCTCGGGAGGCGTTCGAGTCCCTTCTCGATCGGGTTGAGACGGTCGCTGGGATCTCCGTCGTCGCCGCCCGGGTCGATGCCCCGAGCGTCGACCGGCTCCGCGAGATGACCGATTGGTTCCGCGACCGGCTGGGTTCCGGCGTCTTCGCTCTGGGAGCGGTGACCGACGGTCGGCCGATCCTGGTCGTATCCGTGACCGACGACGTCGTCGAGCGAGGAGCCGACGCCGGGGACCTGGCCCACCGCATGGGGCGGGTGATGGGTGGTGGTGGCGGCGGGCGCCCTGCCATGGCCCAGGCCGGCGGTAGCGATCCCGGCAAGCTCGATGAGGCCTTGGCCCGCGCTCCGGAGCTGCTCAAAGAGCGGCTCGAAGGGTAGGGGGCCTTCTGTACGGGTCAACGTCGGCTCTCCGGGAACAGGGCTCCTCACGGTGCCTGGCACCTGATGCCACTCCACGTCGGCAGCCTTCCTTCAGCGGTGCCAACGATGGCTCCCCCGAAAAGAACGTAGCCACCGTGCCTGGCATTTGTCGAAGACGCCGTCCGGCGTGCGAAGCTAAGCCAGTGCCTGGCACCTGTCCGTCGAAAGCTTCTTTCAGTAGACCCAACGTTGAGCGCTCGAGATTCGAGACAGTCCCGTCCGTCTCGTCGTCCGCGACAGGCCTGACGCCGGTCAGGCTGGGGGAAGTCTGCTGATGAGCACGCGCGAAGCAGTCTCCGAAACCACCTATTCCGACGCCCCCGCAGTCGTGACGCTGGGACCTCACGACGACCGAGCCTCGCTCCGCTATCGCCTGGATGCTGTCAGTGACGACGGTCGGGTTGTGCTCGTTCTCCCCTGGGACGTCGATTGTCTCTCCCGCGACCTCGATTTTGACCTGCTGCGTCGCGAGGCGCGCCGGCGTCAGCTCCAGGTGGCCATCGTGTCCCCGGATCCCGAGCGGCGCCAGCTGGCCCGCGGCTGTGGGTTCGCGGCGTTCCCCACCGTGGAGGACGCGCGCGCCACGGACCGGTGGAACGGGCGCGACCGCCGCGAGATCAAGCCCCCGCCGCGCCATTGGTGGGAGCCGGAGGTCGATCTCGAGCGGAAGCGGGACCAGCCCCGGCCGACGTGGCTGAGCTGGATTCGACGGGGTATCCGGTTTGCCGCCTTCTTTCTCGCCGTCGCGGTGGTTGCGGGCAGCGCCTATGCCATCATCCCCACCGCGGAGGTGACCCTCGTGCCGTCCGGGAGGACGGTCAGCGTCACCGTCCCGGTGTCGGTCGACCCCGGGATTGAATCGGTGGAGGTGTTTGGCGCGGAGCCGGGCGGGGTCGTGCCGGCGCGGCGTGTGGGGATGGAGGTGGAGGGCACCGCTGAGGTGGAGACGACGGGCACGGGCAACGTGACCGCCGGGCGCGCCAGAGGAGAGGTCCTTTTCACCAGCCGCCTCTCCCAGGACTACGTCGTCCCTGCCGGGACGATCGTGCGCACCTCGTCGACGAGCTACCCCATCCGCTTCCGCACCACGGCCGACGTCGTGGTCCCGTCCGACGGGCAGGCGACGGCCCCCATCGAGGCGCTCGACGATCGCACCGGGAACGTCGGGGCCCTCCAGATCAATCGGGTGGAGGGCGTCGTTGGCTCGGCCGTCCGCGTCATCAACCCGGAGCCGACCACGGGGGCGGAGCCGAAGGAGGTCCCCGTCGTCAGTCAAGCCGACTACGAGCGGGTTCGGGAACAGCTCACCCAGGAGCTGCTCAACCAGGCCCACTACGAGCTCCACAGCCTCCTGGAGGAGAACGAGTTCCTCCCTCGCCAATCCATGCGCGTCGAGTCGGTGCCGAAAAAGGCCTATTCTCACTTCGTCGGCGAGGAGACGGAGGCGGTCAGTCTCAACATGCGGCTGCTGATCAGCGGGCAGGCCGTGGACACGGGCAACGTACAGGCGGTCGCCTATCAGGAGTTGATCCAGGAGCTCCCGGCGGGATATCAGATGATCGACGCCGATTTCGAGATCGGGAGCGTCACGGAGGATGAGGACGGCGTGGGCTGGTTCACGGTCTCCGTGACCGGGAATGGCTACGCCGCCGCGCCCATCAGCCTGGATCGAGCCGTCGAAGCGATCCGCGGGAAGCGGGTGCCCGAGGCTCGGTCGATGCTCATGGATGAGCTTCCTCTCGCCGAGCGCCCGCAGATCACCCTCTGGCCGGAATGGCCCGAGCAGCTGAGTTGGCTGGAGCGCGTTCCTTTCCTCACCATCCGCATTGACGTGCGCGTGACGCCGCAGACCTCTGTGGATTCGGCTGAGTCCTGATGCGTCTGCTTTGCCTCGATTTCGGGGAGCGTCACATCGGCGTGGCCATCAGCGATCCCACCGGCACCATCGCCCGCCCGCTTCTGACTCTGCAGCATCGGTCGAAGAAGGAGGATTTCGCTGCGATCTCATGTCTGGTGGAGAAGCACGATGCCGACGGCGTGGTCGTCGGCAGGCCCCTCAGTCTGGACGGCACCGTCGGGCCCCAGGCGGAGCGCGTCGATCGGTACACAGATGCCCTGAAGGAGCATCTTGACGTGCCCGTCATCCCCTGGGACGAGCGCTTCTCCACCGAGGTGGCCGATGAGATCTTGCAGTTGACCCGGCGCGAGAAGGCGAAGCGGCGCGCCCGTGCGGATGGCGAGATCGATGCC
This sequence comes from uncultured Anaerolineales bacterium, assembly GCA_964597105.1. Classification (GTDB taxonomy): domain Bacteria; phylum Chloroflexota; class Anaerolineae; order B4-G1; family B4-G1; genus SKLM01. The sequence goes on along the minus strand of CAZQXX010000053.1, from coordinate 10,244 downwards.
ATCGCGGCGGCCGTCATCCTCCAGAGCTACCTGGAGAGCCAGGTAGACTATCCCGCTGACGACGAATGGAGCCCCGGCGAGCTGTAGGTGCGGCATCGCAACGGGGATGGACCGCCCCCTGCTCACTCCGGTCGATGCTCTACGTGATCAGGTGGCTGGCTGATGTCGTACCCGACTCGTCGTCCCCGCTCCAGTCGGGGGTGGCAGACAGACGGAAGGAACGGTAAACGTGGAACGAATCGGTCGTGCGTGTGTGCTGTCGATCGCCTTGGTTACCCTGATCGGCGCCTTCGGCGGTCTCTTCTGGAACCTGGGGGACGCTGCCTTTGGGCTGGGTTCGGTCTCGGTCACCCTGTGTGAGCTCTCATCGTCCGACGACGTGCTCCTCAGTGCCTATCTGGAGGCCCGGGCGGATCAACTCGAACGTCCGGCAGGGAGTGATGACGCGCCGGTCACGTTTGTCGTCAGCCCCGGCGAGGCGGCGGGCACGATTGCAGAGCGGCTCCAGCGAGAGGGCCTCGTCTCCGATGCAGAGCTCTTCCGCCGGTACGTGCAGTACCACAAGCTCGACTCCGGCATAGAGGCCGGGGAGTTCACGTTGCGCGAGACGATGACCATCCCGGAGGTCGCCCGGGCTCTCCAGGAGGGCCGCCGTCCGGAGCAGACGGTGACCATCCGCGAGGGGCTCCGGCTGGAGCAGGTCGCCGCAGACGTGGCGGAGCAGACGACCATTTCGGAGGATGAGTTTCTCGAGCTGGTGACCACCGGCTGGCGGGATCAAGCCTATGCGCAACGCTTCCTGGCCACCATCCCCCCGGAGGCTACCCTGGAGGGGTTCCTCTTCCCCGACACCTACCGCCTCCCCGAGGATCCCACGGCCTCCGACCTGTTGGAGCGAATGCTCGCTGCCTTTCAGGAGCGCGTCACGCCCCAGGTGCAGGCCGCCGCAGCGCAGCGCGATCTGAGCGTCTACGAGCTGATCACCCTCGCCTCGATCGTAGAGCGGGAGGCCGTCGTGGCCGACGAGCGCGCGCTCATCGCCGGTGTGTTCTGGAACCGGTTACAGGCCGGGTGGACCCTCGACGCCGATCCGACGGTCCAGTATGGCATGGGGGAGCCGGGCGCCTGGTGGCCCGGGCTGACCGTGGCCGATCTGGCCTTCAATTCACCGTACAACACCTACCAGAACGCGGGGCTTCCCCCGGGTCCCATCTGCAGTCCCGGCCTGGCGTCGATCGAGGCCGCGGCGGAGCCTGCGGAGACGGACTACTACTTCTTCCTCGTCGATTGCACCCGAGACGACGGCAGCCACGTCTTCGCCGAGACGGAGGCGGAACACTATGCCAATTACGAGCGGTGCGGTGGGCAGGTTCCCTAGCTCCCTGAGCGTTATTCGACACCGCCTCCGCCGCGGGACCCGGTGTGTGCTCCGGGTCGTCCTTCTCTTTCTTCCTGTGATCGTTTCTTGTCGCGTCCCCGGTGCCATCCGGCCCACGGTCAAGGTTGGGCTCGTAGCGCCTTTCGAGGGGCGCTACCGATACGTCGGGTACGATGTAGTCTACGCCGTGAACCTGGCACTCCTCGAAGCGAATGAGGCTGGGGGCGTCGGGGGATATGGCGTCGAGCTCGTTGCCTACGACGATGGGGCGAACCCATCCGTCGCCGTGGAGCAGGTCCGGAAGCTCGACGTGGACCCCGACGTGGTCGGAGCTATTGGCCACTTCCGGGAGGACACCACCGCCGCGGCTGCCGAAACCTACGTCCGGATGGGCATCCCGCTGATCGCTTCGGGCGTCCTCACGCCCGATCTGGCCGGTGAGGGCGAATGGGTAGTCCGGCTCGGGCCCACCGCCGGGCCGCTGGCCGAAGCGCTGCTCGACCGGGCCGTGGGCCTGGCCCCCGTCCACGATCTGACCGTGGTGGGCCAGGGAGGACCGCTGGAGGAGGCGCTGAGGCTCGCGATGCGTGAGCGGACCGGAGAGGCGCTGGATGTGGTGTCCGCGGGCGAGGAGGGGTGGGATGGAGAGGTCATGGCTCGCGCTCCTGAGGTGATCGTCCTGGACCTCGATCCGGTGCGGGCGGGCGAGGTCGTGGCCGGTCTCCGGGAGCACGGCTGGTCCGGTGAGTTTCTGGGCGGTCCGGCACTGGCGCCCAGCGATTTCGTCTCTGTGGCGGGGGAGGCTGCTGCGGGGGCGGCTTTCGTGACCCCCTGGCCGTTCCCAAGCGATCTTCCCGGCGGCGATGAGTTTGCCCTAGCCTACCGAGAAGTCTCCAACGGTGTTGAGCCAGGGCCCCTGGCGCGTCCTGCCTACGAGGCGGCGTGGACGCTGGTCGAGGCGCTCGAGCGAGCGGCCGCCGACGGGGAGCCGACGCGGGAGCGAGTCGCAGGGGTTCTATCGAACGCGGAGCGGCGCGGACCTCTGGGCAGGCTCACGGTCGGCGAGGCCCGAGACTGGGCCGAGCTTGGACTCTACTGGTACCGCATTGGATCGGACGGGGTGCCGGACCTCGAGAGATGAGCTCCCTTGACGTCGACGATGGCTCGCGTCTCACGATATCATCGGTCTGGCAGAAGTCCCCTCAGCTAATGAAGTGACACACAGGAAAGGAGTCAACGTGGAGTACCATCAATTGGGATCATCGGGCGTTCGTGTATCGACCATCGGCATCGGCACGAACCGGTTCGGCTCTCAGAAGGTGCCTCAGGACGAGGTCCTCAACATCATCGACGCGGCCCTCGACCGCGGCGTCAATCACATCGACACGGCCGACATCTACCAGAGTGGGCGCTCCGAGGAGACGCTGGGGGCGGCCCTTGGCGGACGCTGGGATCGGATCGTCCTGGCCAGCAAATTCACGATGCGGGCCGGATCGGGGCCGAACGATCGCGGCGCGTCCCGTTACCATATGATGAACGCCGTCGAGGGCAGCCTCCGTCGGCTGCAGACCGATCACATTGACCTCTACTACGTCCACCGCTGGGATCCGACGACGCCGATCGAGGAGACGCTGCACGGGCTAGATGACCTGGCGCGCGCGGGCAAGATCCGGTATGTGGGTGTCTCGGCCTTCGCCTCGTGGCAGCTGGCGCAGGCGCGTCTTCTGGCCGACCTGCGAGAGTGGGCTCCCGTCGTGGCCATCCAGTCCGAGTACAGCATGCTCGAAAGGGACGTCGAGCGGGAGGTTCTGCCCTGCTGCGAAGCCCTTGAGGTCGGCTTTGTGCCCTACCGGCCCCTGGCGGGTGGTTTCCTCACAGGTAAATACCGACGCGGCGAGCCGGCCCCGGCAGGGTCACGCGGCGAGACCAGCGAGTCGGTGCGGCAGTATATGCAGCTTCAATACTACGATATCATTGAGCAGCTCGAGGCCTGGGTGGCGGAGCGGGAGCGGGAGCTTTACGAACTGGCTCAGGCGTGGCTGCTGGCCCGTCCGCGGGTCTGCTCTGTCATATCGGGGGTGACGAGCGTGGAGCAGTTGCTGAGCAACGTGACCGCTGCGGATTGGGAGCTGACGGACGAGGATCTGGACACCATCGACGCGATCCTCGAGGCCTAGTTAGTAGGCTAGGACGCCTGCATGCGGGCCGCTTCGACCCGCCGCCGAGTGTGATTTTGTCTGTTGATCGGGTGAAGCGCAGACGGAAGAGGTGACACAATGGACGATGCTCGGGAGGGCGATTCGGGACAGGGAAGAGCTGATCCCGGTGTTCCAGCAGCACCGGGTGCTGATGGCGCCGGGGATTGGGACGATTTCAGAATTCGCCAGCCGACCCGTCGGGATGCCAACGCTGTCGTCGAGCTGCTTGCCGAGATGCTACAAGATATGGATTCGTATAGTGATTTGGAGTTGAACGAAGTCGACCAGGTCAGAGCCCAGATACTGGAGCGGTTTCGGGGGAGCCTCGAGAAGGATGATCACGCCTTTCTCGTAGCACCGATGGCTGAGGAAGGCGATGAACTTGTGGGCATCGTGGAAGCCAGCGTGGTCTCTCCGCCGGCGGTCTTCCGCCCCCGACCATTGATCCACATCCATTCGCTCTACGTGCAGCCCCGGTGGCGAAGGCAAGGGATCGGCCGGAGTCTGCTCGAAGAAGCTCTGGAATGGGGCAGGGCAAGGGGCTGTGCAGAGGCCGATCTGAGCGTGTTGGCAAGCAACCCTGCTCGCCAGGTGTATGAGCGACTGGGGCTCCAGGTCTTCGAGCTCGAGATGCGACGCCAGGTGTGAGTCGCCTCAGGATCACCGGCTAGGGAAGGAAATGGGCAGGGGAGAGTTGACTGTACGGGAGGTCGACGCCAGATGAGGATTCTCCTGCTGGCGCCCTACTGCGGTGGCAGCCATCAGGCCTGGGCCGAGGGATATGCCGCCCATACTGTCCACGACGTCACCCTTCTGTCGTTGCCCGCACGCTTCTGGAAATGGCGCATGCAGGGCGGGGCGGTGACGCTGGCGGAGCGGGCGAGGGACCTCGGCGAGCGGCCCGATCTGATCCTCGCCACCGACATGCTGAATCTGCCGGCTTTTCTGGCGCTGACTCGGGATCTCCTTGCCGACGTGCCCTCTGCATTCTACTGCCACGAGAACCAGCTAACGTATCCGGTGCCGCCGGGGGAGACGCGCGATCTCACCTACGGTATGATCAACTGGCTCTCCATGCTGGTGACGGACCGGGTCTACTTTAATTCTGAGTATCACATAGACGACTGGTTTGAGGCGCTGCCGAACATGCTGAAGCACTTCCCCGACCATACTCATCTCCACCGGATTGATGACGTGCGGCAGAAGGCTTCGGTCCTGCCTGTCGGCGTCGACCTACGACGGCTCGACCTTGTGCCGGAAGAGGGAAGGCGTGACGGGCCGCCCATCGTCCTGTGGAACCAGCGCTGGGAATACGATAAGGATCCCGAGACCTTCTTCCAGGCTCTCTATGCCCTTGCGGAGGAGGGGATACAGTTTCGTGTAGTAATTTCCGGACGGAGCCACCGGCAGGTCGCACCCGAGTTCAAGACCGCACGCCGCTGCCTCGGACACCGGGTGCTCCACTTCGGCTACGCCGAGGACGACACGTATGCCGAGTTGCTCCGCTGTGCCGACGTCGTGGTCAGCACCGCTCTCCACGAGTTCTTCGGCATCGCTGTCGTGGAGGCGATATACAGTGGGTGCTTCCCCGTCCTGCCGGATCGCCTGTCGTACCCGGAGCTGATCCCCGAGCGCTATCACGATGCATGTCTGTATCAGAGGTCTGAGGACTTGCTGGTTCGCCTCCGCTGGGCCTTGACCCACCCAGAGGGTGCTCGGAGCATTGCCGGTGATCTCCGGCCCGCAATGAGTCGCTTCGACTGGGACGAGATCGGGCCCATCTACGACAGGGCGCTCGCGGACGTATAGTGGCCGCGTGCCCACACTGCCCGGCCAGTTCCCCAGAGATATCGCATAGGTCCTTCAGCGACTTGCCCGAGTCCCCAGGTTGGGTACAATTAGGATGTGACGCCAGATTCCGCACATCGTCACGGACTGTGCTCAGCGACTCTTCTCAACGCGATGGCTGACTGCTCCATGGGACCGTGCATGACGGACGACGCCAGAAAAACAGAGGGTAAATTCCTGTGAGTGTCATTGACGAGGTAAAGGACCGGCTTGACGTTGTTGAGGTAGTCTCGTCATATATCCAGCTGAACAAGGCTGGCCGTAACTACAAGGCTCTCTGTCCGTTCCATTCAGAGAATACGCCCTCCTTCGTCGTGTTCCCTGAGAGCCAGCGTTGGTACTGCTTTGGAGCATGCAATGAGGGCGGGGATGTCTTCAACTTCGTGATGAAGATGGAGGGATGGGACTTCCGCACAGCGTTGGAGGAGCTGGCGCGGCGGGCGGGGGTAGAGCTGGAGCCCCCAACGCCGGCCCAGGAGCAGGCGGCAGAGGAAGCTGATCACTTGCGGGATCTGCTCGCCACCGCGGCCCGTTACTACCATCATCTCCTGGTCAACGCTCCGGAGGCCGAAGCGGGCCGGGAGTACGTCGAGTCCCGCGGCCTGGCGGACGAGACGATCGAGGCGTTCCTCCTCGGCTACAGCTTGCCTGAATGGGAAAGGGCGCGCACCTACCTGATGAAGCAGGGGTACAGCGAGGAGGATCTGCTCAAAGCAGGACTTGTGATTGAGCGGGAGACGGGTGGGTCGTATGATCGCTTTCGGGGCCGGCTGATGATTCCCATCCGGGACGGACGTGGTCGGGTGGTTGGCTTCGGTGCCCGCACTCTCGATCCAGACGGCGTGCCCAAGTATATGAACTCGCCGAAGACGCCTCTGTTCGATAAGGGCAAGATCCTGTTTGGGCTCGACATGGCGCGTCGGGCCATTCGCCGCGAGGACCGGGTCGTCATCGCCGAGGGGTATATGGACGTCATGCAGGCCCATCAAGCGGGCTATAAGAACGTCGTCGCCCAGATGGGCACTGCCCTGACCGAGGCGCAGCTGAAGCAGCTGCAGCGGTATTCGAAGCGCATCGTGTTGGCCCTCGATCCTGACGCGGCGGGGGTACAGGCGACGCTTCACGGGGTCGAAGTCGCCCGGGACACCCTTGAGAAAGAGTGGGAGCCCGTTTTCGACCCTCGAGGGCTGCTGGGGTACGAAGGGCGTCTCGGGGCAGAGATGCGGGTCTTGCAGCTACCCGCCGGGCAGGATCCGGATGACGTGATCCGGGAGGACGCGGAGCGATGGGCTGAGATGGTTGAGGGTGCGCTGCCCGTCGTAGACTTCTACCTCCAACTCCTGATGGCCGATCTGGATCTCGACGACACCAAGGCGAAGGCTCGCGTAGTTGACGAGTTGCTCCCGGTGCTGCGGGCGGTGACGAATCCGGTTGAGCGCGAGGACTACGTCCAGAAGATCGCACGTTTCTTGAGAGTCGATGAGCGAGCCGTGCTGGCGCGCCTGCGGAGCACGGGGCGGGGCACGGTGCGACGGCGCCAGAGTCGAATGGATCGGACTCAAGATGGAGTTGCTGAGAAAACGGCGACCGAGGGTCGCCCTGAGGCCTTGCTTGAGGAGTATTGCCTTTCGATGCTTATCCAGCGGCCTGATATGCTGAGGCAGGTGGACGGGGTTCTGCGACAGCGAGGGCTCGATCCTGTGGGACCTAGGGATTTCGAACGGGCGAGTTTGCGGGCGATCTTCGGCGTGTGGGTTGAGCTGCTCGACAGCCGGCCCTCCGTCACTCTCGATGCACTCAAGAAAGAGCTGCCTGCGGATCTGCACCAGCGGCTAGATGAACTGACCGTAGCTGACGACCTGACGTGGGCGCATGATCAACTGGTCCGGGACGTGGTAGTGACGTTGCTCCGTCTGAGACAGCGCCGCTTGAGGCGCCTGGTCCAGGACCTGAGGATGTTGATGGTACAGGCTCACGAGGAGGGGGATCCACGGGGGAAGCAGTACGATCAAGCCCACGTGGCGCATGCACAGATGCTTCTGAAGACCCAACGGGCGTTGGCGCAATCCTGGGAGATTGCGTAGCAGGGGGCAGAGATCAGGGGCACGTGGTGAGGATACTATGATTGATGAAGACAGGGTCACGCCGGTAGAGGAAGACGAGGTCGTCCAGAAGCTCCGAGCGGTCTACGAGACGATCGAGGAATCGTCTGAGGAAGGCACGCCCTCGGTCCTGGTGGAGCTGCCTGTCGACGAGGATGAGGAGGACATCCTGGACGACGAAGATGAGCCAACTTCAGAGGATCTCGAGAAGATCGAGGAGCAGACCGACGAGGTCGTAGAGGAGACGCTCATCAAGTCTACGGACGATCCTGTGCGCATGTATCTTCTGGAGATCGGACAGGTGCCGCTGTTGGAGCATCAGGAGGAGATGTGGTTGTCGTCTCAGCGTGTGGCCGGGAGCTACCTGCAGAACTTGAGAGATCGCGTGTCACATGGGGATCAGGAGGTGACCGAGGAAGAGGTGCTCAGCGCCTTGCTCGAGGATCTTCGGAAGGCGTGGGGAGATATCGAGAGCCGATGCAGTGCGCTGGGCGTCTCCATGCCGGACCTGAGCAAGGTGATGGATGAGGCACGAATCCTCCAAGACGTCATCCTGCCTGATTGCTCTTCCTACGTCTACTCTTACCTCGAACAGCGCGGTTGGGCCAACTCCAAGGACGAGGCCCGGACCGCTCTGGCCGACGGGGTCTTCGGTGTCTTCAGAGTCCTCTACATCCTGCCCCGGCCGATCCTTGAGTCGCTGGACGAGATATGGCAGAATCGGGGCGCACTCCCAGCCTCCGATGAGCTGGCGGATGTGATCTCCAGAGAGGCGCTCTCTGCCCACTGGGAGGACGTGAAGGCACGGGCCCTCGATGCCCAGCAGCTGATGGCCCAGGCCAACCTCCGATTGGTCGTGAGTGTGGCGAAGAACTACACGGGCCGGGGCATATCCTTCCTGGACTTGATCCAGGAAGGGAATATTGGCTTGATGCGGGCAATTCGCAAGTTCGACCACACGAAGGGATTCAAGTTTTCAACCTATGCCACGTGGTGGATTCGCCAGGCCATCAGTCGCGCCATCGCCGATCAGGCCCGCACCATTCGCATCCCGGTCCATATGGTGGAGAAGATCAACCGCCTTGTTCGTCTCAAGCGCCGCCTGGTACAGGAGCTCGGGCGCGAGGCCACCCCAAAGGAGTTGGCCGTCGAATCGGACTTACTCAGTCCTGACGAGAAGGCAGCCATCCGTGAGGCGATTGACGAGGAGGCTCCGCTGACGCCGGCCCTCCGGCATAAGTTGAACGTCGCCTCTGAGGAGATCCGACGCATCCTGCGGATTTCGCTGGAGCCAATGTCGCTGGAGATGCCGGTGGGCACGGAGGAGGACGGCGTGCTGGGTGAGTTCATTGAGGACGAGTCTATCCAGGGACCCGCAGATGCAGCCTACGACCAGCTGCTGAAGGAGCGCGTCAGATCCTCGTTGGAGGTCCTGAGCGACCGCGAGCGAGCCGTGCTTGAGATGCGCTTCGGCCTCAAGGATGGGAAGACCCACACTTTGGAGGAGGTCGGGCAAGCCTTTGACGTCACCCGGGAGCGGGTGCGACAGATTGAGTCGAAGGCGCTCCGCAAGCTGCGCTACCCCAGTCGGGGACAGAAGCTGCGCGATTTCCTGGTCTAGCCCCGCTCGGACCTCGGCCTCTGGGAGCTGGAGACGCGTCAGCGCGGGGACGCTAACGGCTCCGTCGATGACCGTTTTCTGCTGATCTCATCGCCCCCGCTCTGCAGGCTTGTGCCGGGTGCTCTTCATGCGGCTCTATTGGAACTTCACCCTCTTCCACCTGATCCTCCGCTGAGCCAGGACGGTCCCGCATTGCGGCCATGGCTCGGGCAGCGTATAATCGTGTGACGATCCGAGGAGCTGCACTCCTGCACGATCAAGGAGGCCCAGATGCCGAATGACGACGTGGACCGCAGATCCCTCCAGGTGTGGCTGCCGCCACTGATCCTCAAGTTCCTCGTATTTCTCGTATTCGCCTTTGTCCTTTTTGAAGCGACCGTTGGCCTCGGTGCCAATGACCTGCCAGAGAATCGGGTGTGGGTCATCGTAACAGGTCTCGCGGGGCTGCTGCTGCTCCTGGCCATCGATCGCCTCACAGAGTTGCGCATCTCGCCCGGGGGCCTTGAAGCGACATTGCGCGAGAAGAAGGCGCAGGCGCTGGAGGAAGTGGGTACGCTCGACAGCCCTGAGGTAGCCGAGGTCGCCCGCCGGCAGATCTTGGAGGCTGAGAGTCCCGATCAGATCGAGGCCGCAACGGCGATGGCCATTGATCTCAACGTTCAGCGCGTGGTGGAGAGTGTGAAAAGGGCCATCCGAGAGACGCGCAAGTGCTACGTGCGCTACCGCCCCCGCCCGGAGGCTCCACTGAGAACCTACTACGTGGCCCCTCTTGATATCAGGCCCGGTCAGAGCGCAGGGAGGCGGGCGAAGGATTACCTATGGGCACACTCTTACGGGCATGATCGAACGGTCTCCCTCCGGCTGGACCGCGTGCGTGGCGTCGAGCTTGGCGATGAGCGATTTGATCCTCAGAGCCTGATGGCGGGATGGGAGGAGCCTGAGACAGAGTGGAACGTATCCCGAGACTGGTGACGAGGGCTCCAGCCGAGACGACGAGCAGGGCTGGCAATGCCTGCAAAGGAGAGCAGATATGAGACCCTTCCGTGAACACGTGGCCATTGCCATCGACGGCGGGGGGATCCGCGGTGTGATACCCG
>CAZQXX010000052.1:9109-15738 GCA_964597105.1 uncultured Anaerolineales bacterium | reverse complement strand
CCGGGAAGCCCGCGAATGCTATCCGACTGGACGACATCCACGCGCGAGAAGCCGTTCCAGCCCTGATAGACGAGTCGCGCGTCGGGATACTGCAGGAGGTAACTCAAGCTCTTGTAGGATGAGAGGCGGATGCGAAGGAAATCAGGCACTCGCAGCATGCCGAGAAGAAGGACGAGTACGAGAAGGATCTGCGCCATCTTCAGGATGCGCATGCCCGGTGATCCTGACGGATCCTGACCGGGGAGACTCCCCTGAAAGCAGAAAAGAGCGAACAGCCCGAGCACGGCGCATAGCAGAATCACACCCTCACCCCCGACCAATGCGGGGACGCCGATGGCCAGGAGGCAGCCGATGGCGGAGCCGGTCAGATTAGCTGCATAGATCTGTCCGATCTCCTGAGGTCGAGTCGCGAGCAACACGGCGACGGTCACACCGCTACAGAAGAAAGGAGTCGCGAGAGCGACGTAGTGAAGCATGAGTATGGCTACCTGCCGCCAGTCGCGCAACACACGAAAGGAATCAAAAGGAACGTACAGGATCAGCACATAGGAACCGACGACAGTAAGCGTGAAGGCCCACGCCAGCCCGGGTAGCAGCCGGCCACTGACGTGAGTCTTGACCTGTGGGAAAAGACTCAGAAACGTGCCGCTGGCACCAAAGCCCAGAAGCGCCAGGCTGACAACCATGAAGGCGAAATGGTAGAATTGGGCTACGGAGAAGATGCGAGTGAGGATGATCTCGAAGGTTAACGAGGCAGCGGAAAGCAGAAACAGACCGATGTAGATCAGCATCTTATCCCCTCCGTCCTGTGGCCCACCCGCCAGCCATCACCGATCTGGGCGCCACTGGGTGGGTACGACGCCACCAACAGAAAGAAGACTGACGATTCTCCCCAAGTCGGCGATTGGAGACACACGTCCGCGCTTCTTTGACAGGAGGCCTCACGCACGACAAGCATTGTACATTGCCCTGCACGTTTGAACAACGGAGTTGCCTATGCTAGAATGATGGGCGAGTCTTCCGCTAGGAGCGATAGGAAAAACCATCAGTGGGTAGAGTGCTGTTGCTGACAGGCCGGCCCGGTGTGGGCAAGACGACGGTCATTCAGAAGGTCGCCGACACGTTGTCGGATCAAGCCGGCGGATTCTACACGCAGGAGATCCGTGACTCCTCCGGGCGTCGTCAAGGCTTCCGGTTGGTGACCTTAGATGGCGAAGAAGCTGTACTGGCCCACACGGATCTGCGAGGGCCCGAGCACCCTCAGGTCAGCCGCTACGGCGTGGATGTGGAAGCCATTGAGAAGGTCGGCGCGAAGGCCATTCGTGAGGCGACAGCCTCGGACAGGGTGATCATCATAGACGAGATTGGCAAGATGGAGCTCTCCTGTGAGGCCTTCAAGAAAACTGTGAGCGAGGCCATAGAGAGCCCTGGTCCCGTAGTAGCCACCATTATGAGAGGCTCCCACCCCTGGACCGACGAGCTCAAGGCAAGGGAGAAAGCCGAGGTCTGGGAGGTCACTGTGGACAATCGAGATGTGCTCCCCACGGAGATTCGTCGCTGGCTTAACGTTGACGCTAAGGGCAGATAACGGTACAATAACGCCTGAAAATGGCTACAGAGCCATTGTCTCATGGCAGGTGTCGACACACTCACTGATGGTAGTGGGATGACCAAGAGATGGAAATGTGGACGAACGTATCACATGAGACGAGATGACGGATGAGATCGCGTTCCGTCCAGCCAAGCCAGGTGACGCAGAGGACATCGCCCAGCATCGTCGGGCGATGTTTGACGATATGGGCCGATCTGCCAGACGAGAAGGATGAATTGATCTGGCGGTCCGAGGGCGATTGAAGCTCCCGTCTCAAGTCGATGGGTTGATGACTCGAGCAGCGCATGATATGAAAACTGATTATAAGACGCGAGATATGACCGAAGCAAAGGAACATCTGTACAATCACATAACCGACAACCTGGATGCTATGATGGGGATCCTCCCGCACGACATTCGGGCGGTTCTACAGGAGCGCGGTCGGCGCGATGATCTGTTGGAGGTCATTCTTGACCTGGGTCGCGTGCCAACGGCACGCTATACCGACGGTGAGATCGTGTTGCGTGAGACCGAGGTTACTGAGGAGGAGATCCAGTACGTCGTGGACCGTGTCGGCAAGTTTGACGAGGACAATCGAGCTGGCATCGCCCGGACGCTCCACCGCATCGCTGCGATCCGCAATCGAAAGGGCGACATCGTAGGCTTGACTTGCCGCGTAGGGCGAGCGGTCTACGGGACCATCGCCGTCATTGAGGACATTGTTGAGAGCGGAAAGAGCATCCTGTTGCTCGGGCGCCCAGGCGTGGGAAAGACGACGATGCTGCGTGAGGCTGCGCGCGTCTTGGCCGAGCAGAAACGCGTCGTCATCGTGGACACATCCAACGAGATCGGCGGTGACGGGGACATCCCTCATCCCGCCATAGGCCGTGCTCGTCGGATGCAGGTCCAGACCCCGGCGCTCCAGCACGAGGTGATGATCGAGGCCGTCGAGAATCACAACCCAGAGGTGGTCGTCATTGACGAGATCGGACGCGAGTTGGAGGCTGTCGCGGCACGAACGATCGCCGAGCGCGGGGTGCAACTGATCGGCACCGCTCATGGAAACACGCTCGACAACCTGCTGATGAACCCGACGCTCTCTGACCTGGTCGGAGGCGTTGAGAGCGTCACGCTTTCAGACGAGGAAGCTCGGCGGCGCAATACTCAGAAGACGATCCTGGAACGCCGTGCACCTCCGACTTTCGACGTCTTGATCGAGATCGAGGCACGGCAGCAACTCATCGTTCATAACAGCGTAGCCCAATCAGTCGACGCGCTACTCCGAGGGCGGGAGCCTCTGCAGGTCGAGCGGCGTTATCGCGGCGCCGATGGTGAGATCCGGACCGAAAAAGCGACGCCGTTATCGCTACAGGAGCGCGAACGTGGACAGAGAGGGAACGGGGCTCGGACCGCGTCGATGTCTTCTGAACCGGTATCCCGTGCGCCGGCGCCTATTTTGTCGCGTGGCAGACAGCCGGTTCGGATCTATACCTACGGAATCAACCGCAAGCGTCTGGAAGAAGCGGCTGAGCGGATCAACGTGCCGATCTACATCGTAAAGCAGATGGCTGAAGCAGATCTGATGATCACTACAAAGGACTTCTACAGCCAGCGCACCAAGGTGATCAAAGAAGGTGAACAAGACGACCTGCCAATCTACGTGCTGCGCAACGACACAGTCGACCAGATGCAGAGCTGCCTGAGCGACATCTTCGACTTTGAGAGCGAAGAGGCACCACCACTGGATCAAGCGCTGACAGAGGCAAAGCAAGCTATCAAGGAGGTCTTGGACGGCAGGGGAGAGGTCCTCCTTTCGCCACAGAATGCCTACGTCCGCCGTCGACAGCACGAGTTAGCGCGATCCGCTGATCTGGCATCCATGTCACGCGGAAAAGAGCCCAACCGACGGGTCCGTATCTTCCGAAGATAGTATCAGTAGGAGGACGTCCTAATGGGCACGTTCATCACACTCGAAGGCCCTGACGGAAGCGGCAAGACCACACAAGCACAGCTGCTGGTCAAGTGGCTTCGCGATCAGGGCCGCGACGTCCTCCTGACCCGTGAGCCAGGCGGCACTGAGATCGGGGATCAGATCCGGGACATACTTCACGACTCGGGCAACACAGCAATGAATCCTCGGACCGAGTTCCTGCTCTATTCGGCCTCTCGAGCCCAGCACGTCTCAGAGCTGATCCTGCCGTCGCTGGCAGCGGGCAAGCTGGTGATCAGTGATCGCTACGCCGATAGCTCCATCGCCTATCAAGGATATGGTCGAGGGCTTGATCTTGAGATGCTGGAGGACATCACACGTTTCGCGACAACAGATTTGAAACCAGATCTTACCATCTACTTCGACATAGGCGCGGGAGAGGGGATACAGCGACGTCTACTCAGTGGCGAGGACCTGAACCGCATGGACGCCGAGGCGCTGGCCTTCCATCGCCGTGTGCGCGCCGGCTATTTAGAGCTGGTTGACGCGGAGCCGGAGCGATGGGCGGTTCTGGACGCCAAGCGCCCGATAGATGAGGTACAGACCGACGTTCAAGCGGTGGTTGCCGCACACCTGGGAGCAGGATGATCCCTATGGCGTCCTGCAGCCCCCGCTCTGAGATTAACACACGGTTTGGCTGCGTACGTCAGAAGTCGTACGAATCACCGCCGAAGTCGTCGCCTCCCTCTCCCATCAAATCCGGCATAGACTCCTCGATATCCTCCGGGCTCTCACCTGACTCAAGTCGACCGACGACCTCGTTGAACTCTGGGCCGAGATCTTCTCCAAGCTCGTCGCTCATCTTACGCATCCAGCGCCCGAGACTCTTCGGATCGTTCTCATCGAAGTCTGGCATGCTGCTGGGATCGCCCAGATCCTCCAGCCGGCTCTCCTCGGAGCGGACGACTCGAACACGAGATATGAGACGGGTGAGATTTGCGCCATCACAGCGAGGACAAACAGCGGTGCCTTCCTCAGCTTCCGAGAAGGTCCGCCAGAAGATCGAAACACGACGTTCACAATCGTGGCAGTAGTACTCGTAAATTGGCATACGAACCCCCTATCTATCAGCAGACTGGTCGATTGGCACGCTGACGAGCTACCGCCAGAAGGCTTCAGAGCCAGTCCAATCTACTGATCATCGACTATACCAATTTACCCTAGACATTGCAAGTTGAGCGCCGCCCATGGGAAAAGACTGTCTGTACGATTTCCAACCAGAGCCTTTGCTGATCGTCATCTCCGGCCCCTCAGGCGTCGGGAAAGATAGCCTGGTACAGCGCTTGGAGGAAAGAGACTGCGCGTTCTACTTCGTGGTTACGGCCACTGACCGCCCTCCTCGCCCGGACGAGGTGAACGGAGAGGACTACTTTTTCGTCTCGACTGAGGAGTTCGAGAGGATGATCGAGCAGAACGAGCTTATCGAGTACGCCGTCGTCTACGGGCAGTATAAGGGCGTCCCCAAAGAGCAAGTACGAGAAGCGATGGCCTCAGGTCGCGATGTTGTCATGCGCCTGGACGTGCAAGGAGCAGCAACCATTGGCGAGATAGCTCCGGAGGCGATACTGATTTTCCTGACCGCCTCTTCGGAGGACGAGCTCGAGCAGCGCCTGCGTGCCCGAGGTGGCGACTCGCCAGAGCAACTCGAGCGCCGGATCGCCAAAGCCCGGGAGGAGATGAAGAGACTGCCGGAATTCGACTATGTCGTCATCAACCGGCAAGGAGAACTCGACGAGGCCGTAGACGACGTCCTGGCCATTATCACAGCGGAACACTGCCGTGTGAACCAGCGAGAGGTGACCCTGTGACCAATCAGAGGGCACCGGCGGACGTCCGAGTTGGGGACCGGGTGCGCTTGCGCAAGCCCCACGCGTGCGGGGGGGACGTGTGGGAAGTCACCCGGATCGGAGCCGACATCGGCATTCGGTGTCTCACGTGTGGTCGACGGGTCATGCTTCCGCGGGCCAAGTTCGAGAGACAAGCCAAGTCAATGATGAGAGGGTGAACAGGCGCGCCATCCGGGTGCTCCTGGCATTCCTCAACACCGGCGGGGGGCACCGGAGCACAGCCCACGCTGTAGCCGCCGCCCTGCAGGACTGCTACGGGAGCCGGGTCGCTGTTGACCTCGTGGACGTGACGAGGTACTACTTCCCGTGGCCCCTCAGTCAACTGGGCGCGATCTACAACGGACTGGTGCGATTAGGCGGCTGGCCCTGGGCACTCACGTACTATCTAACTGACGGCCGTCGTCGAATTGCTCTCCTCAAGCACGCGTGGTGGCTTCTGACAAGGAAGTCAATCCTTACCCTCATCACTGATCATCCTGCTGACGTCGTCGTCTGTTGCCATCCACTGCTGAAAGCCCCCTGTGTCCAAGCGCTGGCGGCGAGGACGGCTGACACCCCGCTGATCACCCTGGTGACCGACCTTGCATCGGGTCACGCCTCATGGTTTGTTCGTGGCGGTGCTCGCTGCCTGGTGGCAACCGAAGAGGTACGGTCTCTGGCCAGAGCCCGTGGCTTGCCGGCCGAATCAATCGAGATAACCGGGCTACCGGTACACCCCGACTTCGTCAACGCGGCACGCCAAGATCCGGTCACTACCCGCGAACGATTGGGCCTGAGCACGGACCGCCCGGTGGTGCTCCTTCTCAGCGGCGCCGATGGCGTGGGCCCCCTTCCCCATCTCGTGGAGGCCCTCGTCGACAGCGGCGCAAAGGCCCAGCTGGCAGTGATCACGGGGCATGATGAGCAGACACGGCATGAGCTCGTATCGCGCCCATGGTCGCTCCCCGTACGCGTGGTGGGATTCGTGAATAACATCCACGAATGGATGCTGGCAGCGGACGTGCTGGTGACCAAGGCCGGCCCCAGCACGATCAGTGAAGCGCTCGTCATGAGTCTGCCCATCGTCCTGAGCGGAGCAGTGCCCGGTCAAGAGGAGCCTAACGTCGACTATGTCGTGAATCGTGGTGCCGGGGTCTGGGCACCGACCCCCAGAGAGGTTGCTGGAGCAGTCCGCGTCCTGCTTGACGATGGCAATGCTTCC
>CAZQXX010000052.1:0-9009 GCA_964597105.1 uncultured Anaerolineales bacterium | reverse complement strand
TCTTTGCCTGGGTCGCTCTGATCGGCGGTGTCCTGCTCGCGATCGGCATCTTGCTGATGGGGATTCTTGGCAGCGGAGACATGATCTTCCGCCAGTTTGGGCCGGGATCAGACGTGATGTCAGGGATGGTAGGAGTGGTGAGCGGCATCGTGGGCTTCATAACCGCTGTGATCATCTCCATCATTTACTTCCTGGCACTCTATGCTATCGGCGAGTTCATCGACCTTCTTCTTGCCATCGAAGAGAACACGCGTGAGACCGCACAGCTGATGCACCAGGAAGAATCTCCCGAGATCTCATCCTATTCCTCGAGATAGCGCCAGCGACCGGCCTCACGGGTTCAGCATTCGCTGATCCAGTGGTCGGTCAATGATGTCATAACATAAGCGCAGCTCACTCGGAGGTCGAGTGAGCTGCGCTTATGCCAGCCTCTCATCCGTTCAACACCTAGACGATGGCTTGTTGGCGTGCAGGCCCCACACCGATAAACGTCACGGGTACTCCGACTGCCTCTTCAATGCGATCCACGTAGTCCTGCGCTGCCTCAGGCAGATCCCCGCGCCGGCGGACGCCGATGATATCTTCTTCCCAACCGGGTAGTTCTTCATAGACCGGCTCCCATTCCGCCAGCGAGCCCACGCCAAATTCTGCCGGGAAGTGTTTGACCTGAGCACCATCCCGCGTGTATGCGACAGCCACTTTGAGCTTCTTCAACCCACTGAGCACATCGAGCTTGGTCAATGCCAGCTCACCCAAGCCATTGACTCGGACAGCATAGCGCAGAATTGGGAGATCGAGCCAGCCACAACGACGGGGACGCCCAGTGGTCGTCCCAAACTCGTTCCCCGCCTCTCGTATTCGGTCCCCGGTCTGGTCCAGGAGTTCCGTCGGGAACGGGCCTTCTCCAACACGCGTGGTATATGCCTTAACGACGCCGACGACCCGTGAGATCTCCTTCGGGCCAAATCCGAGCCCCGTTGTGGCACCTCCCGCAATGGTCGAAGAACTGGTCACATAGGGATATGTCCCGTGGTCGAGATCGAGAAGCAGCCCCTGAGCCCCCTCGCACAACACCGTCTTTCCAGCCTCCAGCGCCTCGCCGATCAGGGCGGATCCATCTACAATATGGGACGCCAATCGCTGCGCGTAAGCCTTGTACGCGGCAGCTGCATCCTCCGAGGAGAGCGGCTCAATGCCGAAGCGCTCGAGGCGACCGTTGTGCTCCTCAACCCCCTGTGCAACGCGAGCAGCAAACCGATCCGGATCAGCCATCTCTCCAGCACGGAGGCCAACCCGCTGAGCTTTGTCGGCATACGTAGGCCCAATGCCTCGCTTGGTAGTCCCGATAGCACCTTCCCCCCGTGAAGCTTCCCGCGCGCCGTCCAGAGCGCGGTGGGTGGGAAGAATGATGTGCGAGGCCGCGCTGACCTTGAGACGAGCTGGGCCCACATCCACTCCAATTCCAGACAACTCATCCATCTCCGAGGTCAGCTGCTCAGGGTTGATGACAACCCCGGCGCCAATAAGCAGCATGAGGTCAGAGTAAAGAACGCCCGACGGAATGAGATGAAGCTTCAGCGTGTGCCCCTCGGCGACGACGGTGTGGCCGGCATTGTCGCCCCCGTTGAAGCGAGCGACGACATCAGCCTCCTGAGCCAAGCCGTCCACCACACGCCCTTTCCCTTCGTCCCCCCACTGGGTGCCAACCACGACAATCGCAGACATCAGAAATCCTCCTCAAATAGCCTCAAGACCAGGTCAAGACAGCACAATGACAGTGGCGCGCACTCAGCTTCAATCATACAACAACGACACCATGCCGTCAATCAGGGCCTAGTTCAGTTGACGACATGGTTGCCTGCGGTATACTGTGAATGACGGACCCGGAGGCAGTATAGGAGGGCAACGCATGGATCCCCAGCCCGGGGAGATCCCCCGAATTCTCGAAATCTACTTACAGCTATCTCAGTATCCAATTCTAGCCCGTCGCATCCGAGATCGGATGCGACAGGAGCTCTTCGCACGCGGTGTAATCGACCCACACACATTCGAAGAAGAGGTTGAAGAGAAGGCCGTTATCTCACAGAGGCGAGAAGGACTGCAGGATCCTTTTGCCCAGGAGTCTATCCAGGTATGGAAAGAGCGCCTGGAGCAGATCCGAGATCACCTGACAGATTTCTACTTCGCGTACAACCTGCCTCACACGTTATTCGAGAAGATCGTCCGCGAAGTACTTGCAGAAGGCGCGCCATCCCCAACCGTCTCTCTCTCCTTCAACCCTGAACTGGCACCTCAGAGCATGTTGCTCGCTCAAGCCAGGGAATATGCCTCCCTTCCCCTCGACCAACGCCAGGAGATTCGCCACCATCTGAGAGAGATCACCGTCGTTTTGACTAAGAGTATAATCAGCGATCAGATGGCGTTCATCAGCCTGGCAAAGAAGTTCTTCGATGCAGACGATTTCCAGACGATTGCCCAACGCCGCATCGGCCGAGGCAAGATAGGAGGGAAGGCAGCTGGGATGATGCTGGCCTGGAAGATCCTGCAGCAGGAGCGTCCAGATGACCAGCTCGATCTGACTGAGCACGTCGTAATCCCGGACTCGTACTTCATTGGCGCCGATGTCTTCTATGATTTCTACGCTCTCAATGACCTCGATGAGTTTATGAACCAGAAGTACAAAACTCAGGAAGAGATCGAATCCGACTACCCCTACATCCAAGAAGCCTACGTGGGAGGCAAGTTCCCCGAGGATGTCGTGACAGGATTGCGCGATCTGCTGACCCGAGTGGGAAATGCGCCGCTCATCGTCCGTTCTTCAAGTCTCCTGGAGGACAATTTCGGGTTCTCCTTCGCAGGCAAATACGATAGCTTCTTCTGTCCCAACCAGGGCACTCTGGAGCAGAATCTGGAAGCTCTGACCGGCGCTATTCGGCGCGTCTACGCCAGCGTCTTGAGTCCCGACGCACTTCTCTATCGCCAACGAATGGGACTCGTGGACTACGACGAACGAATGGCCATCCTCATCCAGAAAGTTCAGGGAAAACGGTACAAAGACTACTTCTTCCCCGCATTGGCAGGGGTCGGTTTCAGCCGCAACCCGTTCCGTTGGAGCCAGAGAATTCGGCCTGAAGACGGCCTCCTCCGTCTCGTATGGGGCTTAGGCACACGAGCGGTGGATCGCGTCGCCAACGACTATCCACGTATGGTCGCCCTCAGCCATCCACACCTGAGACCCGAGTCGAGCGCCTCCCAGGTGCGCAAGTACTCGCAACACATCATCGACCTCATCGACCTGAAGTCGAATACGTTCAAGAGCCTCCCCGCAAGCGCTGTGCTGGAACAAGACTATCCAGCCATCCGGTTGCTCGCTTCGGAGGATAAGGGCAGCTATCTGCAGCCCATCTACGCTCCAGGCGCGCTCAGAGACCCCCAATTCGTGCTCACATTTGACGAGTTGATGAAGAATCAAGAGTTCATCACCTTGATGCGTAAAGTACTCCAGACGCTGGAGCACCATTATGGCAGGCCCGTAGATATCGAGTTCACGGTGGGAATCCCAGAAAGAAGGCCCGAGCAGTTCACCCTCCACCTGCTTCAGTGCCGTCCACAGAGCTGGCACGAGGGTGGTGGCCCGATAGGGGTTCCGATCGAACAGGTGCCCCAGAGCGACATCGTATTCCTGACAAGACGGATGGTCCCACACGGAAAGGTTAAGCGTGTGCGATATATCGTCTACGTCGATCCTGTCACATATGGTCACGCGCCGGACCACCAGACCAGGCTCGGAATAGCCCGACTTGTGGGACGCCTGAACAGACGTCTGGAAGGCGAACGTTTTATTCTGATGGGACCCGGGCGGTGGGGAACCAGCAACGTGGACCTGGGACTCAAAGTCACCTACGCAGACATATACAACGCCCGCGCCCTGATCGAGATCGCCCAGACCGGCACCGAGGGGGCACCCGAGGTCTCCTACGGCACACATTTCTTCCAAGACTTGGTGGAATCCCACATTTATCCTGTACCCTTGTACTTGAGCCATCCAGATACGGTATTTGACCGCCACTTCTTCGCTGAGGCCCCTAACGTCTTGATTGAGTTGCTTCCTCAAGCGACGGAGTACACGCAGTATGCCAAAGTCATAGACGTCCCAGCTGTCACAGACGGTCGCCATCTGGACCTGGTGATGGATAGCGTTGAGGACGTCGCACTGGCCTACCTGACTTGATTGCGGGCCAGCAATCCCCGACTGCCCCTCGAGCCAAGATCCCGGCGCAGCAACGGTCCGCCTAATTTGACAAAGTAGTAGAAATACATATAATGTAGGTTTGCGGTTAGATTAGAACTCTATGCGAAGCGCTGAGCACGGATATTACCTCCAGCGCTTCTTCTGCGCTAGAGGGCTCCCTAGAAAACAGGAAGGCTGATGAATAACCGAAACGACAGTGTGCTAGAAGCGCAAGATTTCCAAAGTCTGCGCATTAAGCTGGCATCACCGGAAGAGATTCATTCCTGGTCTTACGGAGAGGTCACCAAACCCGAGACGATCAACTACCGTCGTCTGCGCCCGGAGAAAGACGGACTCTTCTGTGAAGCCATATTCGGCCCCACCAAGGACTACCAGTGTTACTGCGGCAAATACAAGAACATCCGCTACAAGGGCATCGTGTGCGACAAGTGTGGCGTCGAAGTGACACGTTCGTCCGTACGCCGCGAGCGTATGGGCCACATCGATCTCGCTGCCCCAGCCGCACACACCTGGTATACCCGCCGCGTTCCGAACCACCTCAGTAAGCTGATCGGCATCCGCAAGCGCGACATGGATCGCGTTCTCTACTTCGCCAAGTATATTATCATCAACGTCAATGAGGACGCTCGTCAGAAGGCCCTCCAGCGGATGGAGGAAGAATTCGACGAGAACAAGGAACAGCGGCAAGCCGTCGCACAAGAGAGCATTGAGGCCCTGGAAGCACGCCTGGCAGAGGAAGAGGCCAACATCCAGGAGCAGATTGCGGACGTCCGTGCCGAGTACGACGAGAAGCTCGCCGAGGCGACCGACGAGGTCGTTCAAGAAGCCCAGTCACTGCAGCAGAAGATTGAAAACCGGCAGGGGGAGACCCTTAAGGCGCCGATGGTCTTCAAAGCAACCGGCGAGATCATCGCAGAACAAGGTGAGACCGTCGGACGAG
Source organism: uncultured Anaerolineales bacterium (assembly GCA_964597105.1). GTDB lineage: Bacteria > Chloroflexota > Anaerolineae > B4-G1 > B4-G1 > SKLM01. Next base: position 3,817 of record CAZQXX010000052.1, on the reverse strand, counting down.
AACACCTGACTGCGCTGAACACAGTCGTTCAGGACCACCTGAGCGAGGTTGAGGACAAGCTAGAGGGCCAGCGCGAAGAAGAACTGGCGCCGCTGCAAGAAGATCTTGAGCATTGGCGTGAGGCCAGCCAGGACGAGATCGATCAGATCAACGGGCGAGTATCCGCCGAATTCGAGGAATGGCGGGACGAGCTTGACGCCGACCGGGAGGAGCTCCTGGGACTTGCCAAGTATCAGTGTATTGGGGAGCCCCGGCTGCGAGAGCTGAGAAACCGGTGGGGCCAGGTCTTCAAGGCTGGCATGGGCGCTGAAGCGTTCCATGAGATTCTGTCTAACCTTGATCTGGACCAGTTGGCTGAGGAATTGTGGCATCAGGTTCGCCATGACACGTCGAAGACACGCCGCAAGCGGGCCAGACGGCGCCTGCGCATCGTCGAGGCCCTGCGCAGAAGTGGCAACAAGCCTGAGTGGATCATCATGACGGTACTACCCGTCATCCCGCCGGACCTGCGCCCTATGGTGCAACTCGACGGGGGACGGTTCGCCACCTCCGATTTGAACGATCTCTACCGCCGCGTGATCAACCGCAACAACCGGCTAAAGCGGCTACTGGAGCTTGGGGCACCCGACGTGATCGTCCGCAATGAGAAACGCATGCTCCAGGAAGCTGTGGACTGCCTTATTGACAACAGCCGCGGAAAGGCACGCTCACGCCACGGTCGTCGCGAACTAAAGTCCCTCAGCGATATGCTGAAGGGTAAGAAGGGGCGGTTCCGCCGCAACTTGCTCGGTAAGCGTGTCGATTACTCTGGTCGGTCCGTCATCATCGTGGGGCCGGAACTGAGCTTGCACCAGTGCGGCCTGCCGAAGACGATGGCGCTTGAACTCTATCGCCCCTTCGTGATTAGCAAGCTGGTCGAGTACAACTACGCCACGAACGTCAAGGCCGCCAAGCGGCTCATCGAGCGCGAGCGACCGGAGGTGTGGGAGGTCCTGGAAGAAGTGATCAAGGATCGCCCGGTGCTCCTCAATCGCGCGCCGACTCTGCACCGGTTGGGAATTCAGGCATTTGAGCCAACCCTGATCGAGGGCAAAGCGATCCAGCTTCATCCATTGGTATGCCCAGCCTTCAACGCGGACTTCGACGGCGACCAGATGGCGGTTCACGTGCCACTCTCGGAAAAGGCCGTCGAGGAAGCACGGAAGCTCATGCTTTCGACACAGAACTTGTTGAAGCCAGCGAACGGACAACCTCTTGTGGGGCCGACCAAGGATATGTGTCTGGGTATCTACTACCTGACTATGGAGCAACCGCGGTATGCTGACAAGCAACCCAAGCCATTTGTCGACCTGCAGGAGCTTGAGTTAGCCTACAGCCTGGGACACATCGACCTCCACACCCCGGTGTTGATAACGGAGATCTACGATGACAAGCCGGCCCTAGAGGAGCCGATCGAGACTACTGCAGGGCGCTGCATATTCAACAGCATTCTACCCGATGAGCTTCGTTTCATCAATCATCCGCTGGATAAGGGCAGTCTTCAGGACCTGGTCGCTCTCAGCTATCGGCGACTTGGACGCGAGAAGACCACCGAGTTGGCGGACCGCCTGAAGAGCCTGGGGTTCCAATACGCGACCAAATCTGGCATCACGATTGCCATCTCGGACCTGGTCATCCCTGACGAGAAGATAGAGATTCTCGAGAACACAGAGGAGACCGTGTCCGAAGTAGAGCGCCAGTATCGCCGTGGTCTCTTGACTGAGGAAGAGCAGTATACGCGCACGGTTGAGCTCTGGTCACGCGCAAGGGAGAAGGTAGCCGACGTCGTGGCCCGAGCCCAGCCCGAAAGCAGCACCGTGTCTGTGATGGCACGATCAGGCGCGTCCAAGGGCGGATACGGCCCGATTTCCCAGCTAGCGGGGATGCGCGGTCTCATGGCCGACCCTTCCGGACGGATCATCCCGCTCCCCATCCGAAGCAGCCTGCGTGAGGGACTGTCAGCCTTAGAGTACTTCATCAGCACGCACGGCTCGCGCAAGGGACTGGCTGACACCGCCCTGCGCACCGCTGACGCCGGTTATCTGACGCGTCGCCTGGTTGACGTCGCACAGGATATCATCATCAATGCCCAGGACTGCGGCACTCAAGCAGGGATCTGGATCCAGTCTGACGAGGATATTGGAGGGCAGAGCCTGCACGAGCGGCTGATTGGACGACTAGCAGCCAGCCCGGTCGGTCACCCAGAGACCGGCGAGCTGATCGTCGATCGTGATCAGGAACTTGACGAGGACGCGATAAACCTCATCGAAGAAAGCGGCATTAGCGAGGTGATGGTTCGTTCGCCGCTGACGTGCGAATTGCGCCACGGCATCTGCGCCCATTGCTACGGACGTGATATGGGACGAGGCCACATGGTGAAGGTCGGATCGGCGGTCGGCATCATCGCTGCTCAGTCAATCGGTGAGCCGGGAACGCAGCTCACGCTGAGGACCTTCCACAGCGGTGGTGTCGCGGCCGGTCGTGACATCACGGTCGGTCTCCCGCGTGCAGAGGAGCTCTTCGAAGCACGCAAGACGCCTAAGGGCGAGGCACCGATATCAGAGGTTGGCGGCATTGCCCATGTCCATAAGACTGACGGTCAGCGGTACGTCACCGTCGTAGACACCCGGACGAAGAGGTTCGAGTACGACATCGAAGAAGGATGGACAATCCTGATCGAAGACGGCGATGACGTCCAGGCTGGCGATCCGCTGGCCTCGCTCGACGAAGAGCAAATAGAGGCTGAGCAGGACGGTCGCGTCGTCGTGGAGGACCGGCACATCACGCTGATCCACGAAGAGCGACGGGAAGTCCGGCACAAGCTTCCTCAGACCGGTCGCATAATGGTCGAGGAAGGGCAGCAGATCGCCCCTGGCACGCAGTTGGTCGAGGGTGTTAAGAATCCAATGCACATCTTGAAGGTTCTGGGGCGTAAGGCCACGGAGAAGTATCTGCTCTCGGAAGTCCAGCAAGTCTATCGCTCACAGGGCGTGAACATCAGCGACAAGCACTTTGAGATCATCTTCCGTAAGATGCTGAGCAAGGTACGGGTCACGCAATCGGGCGACACGGACCTGCTACCGGGTCGATTGATCCGGCGGCTAGATCTTGAGGATGTCAATCGGGAGACTATGGAACAGGGCGGGCAGCCCGCCAAAGCGATCCCTGTGCTTCTGGGTATCACCAAGGCGGCACTGAACACAGAGAGCTTCCTCTCTGCAGCGTCCTTCCAGCACACGATCCGCGTACTCACCGAGGCAGCAGCTGAAGGTCGAGAGGATCCGCTGCTGGGCCTCAAGGAGAACGTGATCATCGGAAAGCTGATTCCCGCAGGGACAGGTTACCGCGGCGACAACCCGTCCTCTGACGGGCCGATTGACAGCTACGAGGGCGTCCCGGTGAAATCGGTCGAGGAAGAGGAAAAGCCAGAAGAAGAGGTGCTCGAAGAGGAGAGACCCGAAGAAGGACCTGAGGCAGAGGAGAAGCCAGAGGTCAAGAAATCGGAGATTCTGGGCGTCGCCACCCCGGCGTAGATCTCCTCGATTCACCATTGATGGATAGGGATGCGGCAGCGTGATCACGCTGCCGCATTCGCTTTGGGATGGGCCTGCAGAAAGAACGGGTGGTTGACAGCCCCTCTCGCGCATGATACTATAGCGCGCTTCACGATGGAGACCGCGTTGCAGTAGACATTCACCGGGTGAGGACAACCTCGCATCGGTACTCGGGTGAGTGTGGAACCGGCTTCCGCGTCTCTCCGACAAGGCCAGACGGAGGT
>CAZQXX010000051.1:0-15838 GCA_964597105.1 uncultured Anaerolineales bacterium | reverse complement strand
CTGTAGAGGATGTCGGAGAAGGAATTGGCCGCGTCTGACAGCACCGCGCTGCTTCCTGAGACCCACGCGACGCCCCCTTTAGCCGCTGCGAGCAACACGTTGCCCGCGACCGAGAGCAGGATCGCCCGTCGATAGAGGCGCTGCCTGCGGAGGTCGCGCGACTCCTGACGCACGGTCTTCACGTCGTTTGCGGATTGGTAGGCTGCCATAGGTGATGCCCGGCTCACTGAACCAACGGAGTACGGCTGTCATTGCAGGTGCAGTAACCTTTGTCGGGATGATAGCATGGTCGATTACCATTTGCAACCAGTCGCTGTTCGGCTCTGAGTAGATAGGGACCATTTCTATTGCGTGGTCATCCATAAGGGCGTATACTTCGACCCCATTGGCTGTGAGAGCCCCGTGCTCTCTACGGATTTCGAGGTTGCCATTGCACATCACCATCCTTACGTATGGGTCGCAGGGTGACGTCGAGCCTTTTGTCGCCTTGGGGAAGGGCCTGCGGCGCGCTGGCTATGACGTCCGGCTTGCGGCGCCAGAGGTGTTCTCCCATCTGGTGACGTCGCATGGATTGGACTTTGTCGAGCTGCCGGGAGATCCGGAGCACCTCATCCGGAATCTGATCGGAGAGGCTGGTATGGGGTGGCCGGGTATGATCCATGCCGTGGCCAAGTATGCCGTACCCCTGGCGACGGAGATCATGGAGAAGTTAGAGACGGCGTGCGCAGACACGGACGGCGTCGTCCATTCCTTTCTCCTGACGCTGGCGGGGCACACCATAGCACGAAAGGAAGAGGTCCCCGACATCTCAGCCCAGCTCTTCCCCGTCTTCTCCGAGACAGCCGAGTTTCCCGCTCTGGTCTTCCCCAACCTCCCGCTGGGGCCGACGTACAAGAGAGTCACGCACCGGATCCTCAATTGGAGTTTCTGGCAGGCGAGTCGGCTCCTGTATGCGCGACTTCGTCGGTCAAGCCCTCACCTGCCGCGGCTCGCAGGGTGGCCGTTCGGCGGCGATGATCATCGATCACCCCCGATTCTCTATGCCTTCAGCCGCCACGTGGTGCCTGCTGCCAGCGACTGGCCGGACGACGCGCACGTGACCGGCTACTGGTTCCTGGGAGATGCAGTAGATTGGGAGCCTCCGGAGGAGTTGACAGGTTTCCTCGAGACAGGTTCGCCGCCGGTGTGCATGGGCTTCGGAAGCACAGTGGTAGCGAACCGAGAGAGGTGGTCCCATACCGTGCTCAAAGTGTTGAAGTTGGTCGGGCGGCGCGGCATAATTGTGGGAGCGGCATTGGATACCAAGCATCTTCCTGCAGATGTGTTTCAGATAGACTACGCACCCTACGAATGGCTCTTCCCACGCACAGCGGCCGTGATCCATCACGGTGGGGCCGGGACAACGGGGAAAGCATTGGGCGCCGGAGTGCCCAGCGTGGTGATGCCGTTCACCAGCGATCAGCCCTTCTGGGGCCGGCGGGTGCACGAACTGAGAGCAGGGCCGCGGCCCATCCCGGCTTCGCGGGCTTCTACTAGGAACCTGTCCGAGGCAATCATCAGCGCCACACAGGATAGCGACATGCGTCGTCGAGCTGAGTCCATATGCAAGGCAATGGGGCGTGAAGACGGCGTAGGAGAGGCTGTCAGGCTCATCGGTCGACATCTCGACCAGGCAGGCGGGAGATAGACTCCCGTAGCTTGCTATCATCCGGGATCGGGCCCGGGGACGTCGACGGGCATACGGGTGAGCTATTCTTCACGGCCTGGGCTTCGCGGTACAGACATTGAGCGAGGAAGCGGCAGGGGTGATACCCGGTAGGGACGCGTCTGGACCGTCCCACACGCAGGCGAGTTGAGGGTCCAGAGCGAACCCCTTATGAGTCAGGAGGATTGTCGATATGAAGGCATTGGTCGCTTACGATTCAGTCTTTGGCAATACAGAACAGGTCGCCCACGCGATCGGGGCGGCCCTCGGGTCGCCGGATGAGGTCGAGACAAAGCGAATGACGGATGTGAAGCCGGAACAGCTGACGGGACTGGACGTGCTCGTCGTGGGCTCTCCAACGCGGGGCTTCCAACCGACGCCGGCCACGAAGAAGCTGCTCAAAGCCATCCCGGACGGCGAGCTGGAGGGTGTCAAAGTCGCTGCGTTTGACACCCGCTTCTCAGTAGAGGACGTCGACTCGGCTATCCTGAACATCTTGGTCAGATTGTTTGGATACGCCGCTGACCCCATCGCGGACAGATTGAGGAAGAAGGGAGGAGACCAGGCAGTCCCTCCGGAGGGGTTCATCGTCGAGGGTACCGAAGGCCCGCTAAGAGATGGGGAACTCGAGCGAGCGGCCAACTGGACCAAGCGGATTCTCGAAGCAGGATAAGTCGCGCCTGCATTGCTGTACGGGAATGCCCTAACAGTCGTTCCAGGCCCCCACGGTGCCGCTCGAGGCTCCGCACACCGGCAGCCGGGCCTATCGGCGGAGCGCGACTTGCAGGACGGAAGAGCACTCCGAAGGCGTCTTGCAGCACTGTGGCGAGCGCCCCTGCACGGCGAGCAGATGGACGCCATTCTGCCACGAATAACTGAACTATGGAGGAAAGGACCTTGGATAGACCATTCATCGTCATCGTGTCGGCTGCATCGCTAGACGGACGGATGGCACTGGGCCCGAATCGGACCCAGTGGGAGGAGCTGGACGACCCAAGAAATGAAGACCCCTACGGGGGTGGCGGGGCCTGGGCTGATGCCGTGGCCCGGATCTATGAGATCCATGGGCCTCAGGCGGAGATGCAGGGAAGCGGCTCCTTCGTGAAGGAAGGGGAAGGACTGAGGCCCCTGCCGCGGGTCGAGGGCGACACGGACTCGCTATACGAGGATTTCCTGCCCGGGGAGGTCGTCAACGAGCCGGACCGCGAGAAGTGGCTGGTCGTCGTCGACGGTCGAGGACGGATGAGGAGCGGCTACAAAGGGGACGAGGATTCCGGCAGCTATATGATTCACCTGGCGAGCCACGCCGTACCGGCGGAGTATCTGGCGTTCTTGCAAGGGGAGAGTATCCCCTATCTCATTCAGGGCGAGCGGAGGGTCGACCTGCAAGAGGCAATGAGGAAGTTGAAGGCGAAGCTGAACGTCAACTGCTTGATGTCGATGGCCGGTGGGCGGCTGAACGGGGCCTTGCTCCGGGCCGGCCTGGTGGACGAGGTGAACATTCTCTTCACACCACGGTTGATCGGTGGATTCGATACGCCATCGTTGTTTGACTCACCGAATCTTGCGGAGGACGAATGGCCCCCACCGCTGGCGCTCATCTCCGTTGAGGTGCGCGCGAATGGCACCCTGTGGGCCCGGTATGAGGTTGTCTCGTGAGCATTGCTCCGCGCGAACAGCCGCGATGTAGGATGAACGAAGCTGACAGTCTGTGTGGAAGCCTAGAATGGACTGGCCGTTGAGGGAGACCAGCGGCTCATCTGAGCTCAGAGAGAGATCTCGCCCGGGCACCCTGGTTCTCTACTTCACCCTGTCCTTTGTCCTCAGCTGGGCTATCCTGGTTCCGGAGGCCCTGGGATCTGCCGGTCTCGTCGACATCCGTCTGCCATCCACCGCGCTTGCGCTGGCTGGGTTCGGCCCAGCCCTTGCGGCAGTCATCACAAGCTGGGTAGAGGCCGGACCAGGAGGGCTGCGCTCGCTTCTCCGGCGCTTGCTCACCGTGCGCCTATCCTGGCGCTGGTACCTGATCGCCATCCTGGGACCTGGTCTCATCCTGCTGGCGGGGCGAGGTCTGGAGCAAGCGTTGGGAGGCGCGGTGCCCCCGGTCGATCAGCCGCCACTCCAGGCGGAGGTGGGCCTCAGTGACGTGTCTCCCATCGTCTTCCTGTTCGGCCTGCTGGCGAACAACTTGATCATCACACTGGGGGAGGAGCTGGGTTGGCGCGGCTTTGCGCTCCCGAGGATGCAGTTCTTCTGCACCCCTCTGATAAGCGGCATCGGCCTGGGCTTGCTCTGGGGACTGTGGCACCTGCCCCTGGTCTGGACACCCGCCAGTCGGTCGGCAGTCGCTGAGCTCCCCCTGTGGGCCTTCATCATCGACATAACAGCTACCTCAGTTCTCTACGTATGGATCTTCAATCACACACGGGGGAGCGTGGCTGTCGCGACTCTGGCTCATGCGGCCAACAACACCGCCGGCGTCTTCCTGATGCCGGCCAGCGCCATCAACTCGCGGCAGTTCTTCCTGACAATTGGCATGCGCCTGATCTCGGTCATTCTAGTGCTGCTACTGGACAGGGACGCGTTCACCATCCGGGATCAGGCAAGCCGGAGATTGAATAGGCGCGGAGCGTAAGGTACCTACCCCGCTGCGGCATTGTATGTTACAATATCGGTCGAGATGAACGATCGGCACGTGATTCTGGCTTCTCAGTCCCCTCGACGCCGCGAGCTGCTGAGCCTGCTGGGCATCCCGTTTGAGGTGACGTCCTCCGACGTGAGGGAGATCCCGAGGGCTGATGAGACACCCGTAGAATTGGTGACGCGGTTGAGCCGCGCCAAGGCCCTGGATGCTCGGCTTAATGGGCACAAGGACGGCTTGGTCATCGCCTGTGACACAATTGTGGCGTTGGGCGATCGGTCTGCGCTCACCGACGTCCTCGGCAAGCCGCGGGATGCGGAAGAGGCAACAACCATGCTGCGTCGTCTGCGAGGCCGGTCTCACGTAGTTTACAGCGCTGTCACGCTGCGGCACCCCAGTCATAGGATGGTGACGGACCTGATCAGTTCCCAAGTAACGATGCGTTCGTACAGAGAAGCCGAGATTAGGGCCTATGTGGCGACGGAAGATCCGCTGGATAAAGCCGGTGCCTATGCCATTCAACACGGTGGCTTCGACCCGGTGGAGGAGATCGAGGGCTGCTACGCGAGTGTGATGGGACTGCCGCTGTGTCACGTCGCGTCGCGCCTGCGCCGCTGGGGAGTGGACGTGCCCACGGACGTTCCGGCGGCCTGCCAGGCCCACACCGGTCACTCCTGCCGAGTCTACCGAGAGATCATCACCTCCTTATGATGCAGATGCTGAAACCCTGGCCCCGCCGGTTGCTAGGTCTAGCGACGATGATCGTCATCTTCGCAGCTGCCTGTGGCAGGCTCCCTGTCTCAGGGCCAACGACCGAGCCTACGGCGATGCCGACGGAGATGCCGACGGCGACGCCCGAGCCGCCCTCGGCAGAAGCGACAGCCGCCGCGTTCCTCAGTGCGTGGGAGGGAGATGACTACGCGACTATGTATAGCCTACTCTCCCCGCAGAGTCGGGCGACGATGGACGAGCAGGCATTCGCGTCGCGGTATCAGAACGCGCTGAGCAGCGCTTCGGTGCTCACCGTCACGACAGGCCTCAAATCACTGCTGAGAGAAGGCCAGCAGGCGACAGCCTCCTTCGACCTCACCCTGGAGACGGCACTCTTCGGAACGTTGGCGGCGGACAACAAGATGTCCATGACTCTCCAAGGGCAGAGATGGGGTGTGGTCTGGGATTCCGGTTTGATATGGCCACAGCTGGCGGACGACAAGTACTTCCGGACCAGGTACACGATCCCGGTGAGGGCGAACATCTATGACCGGAATGACCTGGGGCTGGCCACGCAGGGGACGATCGTGACGATCGGGGTCATTCCCAGTCAGATCGAGGATGAGAGCTCGCTTCTGCAGGCGCTGGCCTCGATCACGGGCCTCTCGGCCGATATCATACAGGGTCGATATGCCTCTGCCAATCCCGAGTGGAAAGTACCCCTCGCCGACGTACCCGCGGCCGTGAGCGTGGAACAAAACGAAACGCTCGCCTCCCTGGCGGGGGTCTATCGGGAGGAGAAGCAAGGACGGACGTATCCCCACGGAGCGGCGACGGGCCACGTGGTCGGGTGGATGGCGCCTGTGCCGGCCGAGGAGTTGACGGCGTATCGCCGCCGCGGATACCGGGGCGATGAGATGGTCGGCGTCGCAGGGCTGGAAGCCTGGGGCGAGGAGATTTTGGCGGGACAGCACGGAGGCAGTCTGGCCGTGGTGACGGGCGCGGGCGAGATGGTGACCGAGATAGATCGGCGCGACCCCATACCAGGCCGTTCCATCCACACCACGTTGGATCGCGATCTGCAGGAGCAAGCGCAGGACATCCTGGGAGGCCGGAAGGGGGCCATCGTCGTCCTTGACATCGACACCGGCGCAGTGCGGGCGCTGGTCAGCGCGCCGGGCTTTGATCCGAACGTCCTCGCCGGGCCGGCAGCCGCCACAGGGCGATCCGAGATACTGGCGGACCCGCGTCACCCACTCTTCAATCGCGCCACGCAGGGCACCTATCCGACCGGTTCAGTCTTCAAGATCGTGACTATGTCGGCAGGGATGGAAGAGGGTAACCTTGACCCGGCAGGATCGACGTTCAACTGCCCCGGCCACTGGGACGGTCTGGGACAGGGCGCGCGGAAGTACTGCTGGAAACGGGATGGTCACGGGACCATTACGCTCCAGGACGGCCTCTCCGCCTCCTGTAACGTGACGTTTTACACCGTGGGGAAGGCGCTCCACGAGCTGGATCCGGAGATTCTCCCCCGCTACGGGAAAGCATTTGGACTCGGCGAGCCCACGAATCTGGAAGGCTTGATGCAAGAGACCGGTCTGATGCCCAACCCGGAGTGGAAGGGAGAGGCCACGGGCGAACTCTGGTATCCGGGGGACACGGTCAACCTGGCCATCGGGCAGGGATATCTGCGGGTAACCCCTCTTCAGGTGGCGCGGATGATGGCTGCCGTCGCCAATGGCGGCACGCTGTACCGCCCGTTCATCGTTCAACGGATCGAGGCCAACGGCGAGATGCCTGAAGAGGTGACGCAGCCAGAGATCGTCGGGACGCTGCCGATCAGCGCTGATCACCTGAGCGCATTGCAGAGGGCACTGCTGGGGGTGACGGCCTCCTCGATCGGCACGGCCAGCCATCGCTTCTCGGGTCTCGACATCCCGGTTGCCGGCAAGACCGGGACAGCCGAAGCAGGCGGCTTGGATGCGGAGCCGCACTCGTGGTTCGCCGCGTACGCGCCGGCTGACGCTCCCGAGATTGCGGTGGTGGTGATGGCGGAGAACGCCGGCGAGGGGTCGACCATAGCCGCCCCGTTAGCTAGACAGGTGGTCGAGGCTTACTTCGGACTGCCGCTCTCTGAGTTGCCGCCCGAGGCACAAGAAGACTACGTACCCCCCACGCCAGAGGCCACGACGGAGCCGTAGGTCCGCTCCAGAATCGGGCCGAATCTCGTCGCCCCTTCCTCTGGCACACCCAACGGGAAAGACGGCTAGGGCTTCAGGGGCTCGGCGAGGCGCAGGGCGACGTAGGCAGGCCGGTAAGAGCCGTCGGGCCGCACGAGGCTGTAGGCTGAGAAGGCGTTGCCCGGCCCCCAGATGGCAGCCAGGTTGAGGTTCCAGAGGAACATGGGCCCCACCCACGGCCGCTCATCCCCCATATGGAAAGCGCGCACGATGTAGTCGGCCTGCTCCGCCTCGCTGACCTCCCGCCCGTACTCCCACCCCGTGATATCCATGTCACCCATGTTCTCGGGGGAAGGCCAGCCGAACTCGGTGACCCATATCTGATGGTCATCAAGGCCGAACTCGCCCATCATCCTGTGGTAATCCTCGAGGGTGTCCCGGAAGAAGAAACTGGGATGGTTGTTGTGGCTGGACGCCACGTGGATCGCGTCCTCCACGCTCTCCTCCGGAGGATTGGCATATCCGTAAGGGTGGGCCCCGATCGCATCAACGTGCTCACTGACGCCCGCTTCGAGCATGCCGCGTAGAAACGCACGATCGTCGATAGCTGTCTCTCCGTCGTTAATGCCCGTCACAGCCGGTGCCCCGCTGACGAGGACGGCGTTCGGATCACCCGCTCGAGCGCCTCTCGCTCCCTCAGCAACCAGAGAGACGAAACGAGACGGATCCAGGGTGTCCCCACGCCACTCCCGAGCCAGATTGGGCTCGTTCCACAGCTCGTAGGCTTCGACGCGGCCTCTGTACCGCCGGCACAGCTGCTCCATAAACCGGCCGAACTCGGCGTAGTCCGACGGAGGGCCTCCCTCCCCCTCCACGTTCCGCGTCCAATCAGGGGCACGGGTGACGCTAAGAAGGATCTGAAAACCGGCCTCATCGAGACCCTCGACCACCCGATCGAGGTTCTCCCAGTCGAAGTCATCCGGCCCGTGCTCAATCGTGTGCCACTGCACTTGCTCCTTGACCCAGCCGACGCCAAGGCCCTGTGCCCAGTGGAGCGCTTGCTCCATCTCCCACCGAGGAGGGATGTGTAACTGAATGCCGTAGCCAGGCTTGCGGACAGGAGACGGGAGCGGTGTGGCGGTCTCCGGCTCACTCACCGCTGGCGTGGGTGTGGGCAGTGAGCTCGAGGGGGCCGTCGGTCCAGCGTGGCCCACCCCCGGCAGGTAGGTGCGACCCGGGGTCGGCGAGGGATCAGGTGAGATCCGCTCCGGCGTCGTCGGTCCGTCAGCCGTGCAACTCAAGCATGTGAACAACAGGAACAGGAACAGGGTCGAGAGCGCAGATCGTCTCTGTAGCATCGCCATAGCAGCGTGATTGTAACCGGTGGCTCCACAGAGTCAACCGGGGAAAGAGTAACTAGGGAATGCCCCCTGCGCCCGATAACTTGTGGTGCACGGCCCGGCGATGATCCTTCAGGGTGGAGACACGACACGAAGGGATAAGCAGCCACTCATCACTCCAGAGGAGCGCTGGAACCGGTGCTCGCGCCCCGGAATGCGAGGGAGGCAACTCCCGGAAGCCGACATTGACAGGCCGGGCGGATCAGCTACAATCCATGTGCTTCGACTGGATAATCGTTGGAAGGTGTCTTAAGATGTCTGAACTCATTGAAGGGCTGGTGATCAAAGCGCAGAGTGGCTTCTTCACGGTGCATACCGAGGAGGGAGATCTCACCTGCCGGCTTCGGGGGCGTCTGAAGGAGGAGTGGCGCGACACAGACCTGGTAGCTGTCGGCGATCGAGTGCTGATCAGCCGAGTCGAGGGCGGCGGGATGATCGAGGGTATGATCGAGGAGGTCGAGGAGCGAGAGCGCGCCCTTGCCCGCCTCTCTTCCTCCGGCGGGCGGGGCTCCCGCCACTGGACGCGGCGGGGATACCTGTCGGAGCGGGAGCAGGTCATCATCGCCAACCCGGATCACGTCGTCTTCGTGTTCGCCTGCGCGGAGCCGAGGCCACGCCTGCGGATGCTCGACCGGCTGCTGGTGGGAGCGGAGCTTCAGGATATCCCGGCGATTGTGTGCGCCAATAAGATAGACCTGATTGGCATCGATGAAGCACGCCAGCTGTTTGACATCTACGACGAGATTGGGTACCGGGTAGTCTACACCAGCGCCAAGACTGGCGAGGGCGTGGATGAGCTCCACGACCTGCTGGTCGGCCGGATATCGGCCCTTGTAGGGCCCTCGGGTGCAGGCAAGACGAGCCTGCTGAACGAGATGCAACCCGGCCTCGGCCTGCGTGTGCGGGAGGTGAGCCGTGCCACGCAGAAGGGACGACACACGACTGTCGTCCCCCAACTGGTTCCTCTGAACAGCGACACCTCAAAGGCGCCCACCGAAGAGCCTGCGGGAGACTCCGCCAGTACAGTGGAAACCGACCTGGAGCGAGGCTGGGTGGCTGACACCCCCGGGCTGAAGGCTCTGGCCTTGTTCGACATGGACCCGGAGGAGGTCGACGCCTACTTCCCGGACATCGCGCCGCTGGTGGCCGACTGTCGCTTCTCGGACTGCACGCACACGGTGGAGCCCGGATGCGCCGTAAAAGCCGCTGTCGAGGAGGGAGAGGTGAGCGAGCATCGGTACGAGAGCTACCTGCGCCTGCGGGAGGAGCACCAGAAGCTGGCCGATATGTACTGGTGGGGCATCGAGGAAGAATAGCCGCCGAGTGCCCCTCACCATTCCTTCAGCAGGCTCAATCGCCTGCCGCGAAAATCACGATCCTATCAGCGCAGCCGCCTCATAGCTTGGGCTGAGGGCGCCAGGGCCAGCCCGCCGAGAGCGGTGCACTTCAACTCTCGAGGCAGCATCCGACCGGCTGCATAGGACGCATCGATCGTCTCGTCCAGAGAGATCGGGTTCACATAGCCCCCCATGATGAGATCCGCGCAGACGAAGGCGCTCGACGCCGCCACCGCATTCCGCGTGTGACAGGGGATCTCGACGACGCCCTGGACCATGTCGCAGATGGACCCCATCGTATTCTGCAGCGAGATTGCGGCAGCATCGAGGGCTTGACGCACCGTGCCTCCCGCGACGTCGACCACTGCCGCGGCGGCCATGGCGCCGGCGGCCCCGATCTCGACCTGGCAACCCGCCACCTCGGCGGCGAACGTGGCCCGGTTAGCCACGATCAGGCCGACGGCGGACGCTGCCAGCAGCGCCATCGCTGCCCGTTCTCGATCGAGGTTCCATTCCTCGGTCATCGTCACCACGCTGCCGGGAATCACGCCGGCTGATCCCGCCGTCGGCGCGGCGCAGATCACGCCCATGCTCCCGTTGACGTGCATCACGGCCATCGCGCGCGCAGCGGCCCGGGTGTGCAGGCCTCCCACCCCCACCACTCCCTCCGCCTCAGCGCGATAGACGTGGTGGGCCGTCGGATGGAGCAATCGCATAGAGAGCAGATCCCCTTTGAGACCCTGGTGCACAGCAGCCTGCATCACCTCGAAGCGCTGTTCGACCTCGGTCAGTATCTCATTCTCTGGCAAGCCCAGCAGCGTAGATTCGTAGGAAAGGGCGACCTGACCCAATGATAGCTCTCGCTCATCCGCCAGCGCAACCATCTCCTCGGCGCTCTCGAAGAGGGTTTCTCCCCGGGGAACGAAGAAGATTGGTGCAGCTGTCCAGATGGCTTTTGCCTCCGGCACCAGCCCTGGCAGGTTCTCAATAGCAGGTTCCTCGAATTGGAGGTGAAGCAGGGCGTCCTCTCCCCTTGTCTGGAGCGCCGGCTCGCCCATGGTCGGCCCCTGCTCCATTAGACGACGCCGAACAGCCGGCTCGGCCGCTCTATCGACGACGGTCAGAACCTCGTGCGCATCACCCGTGAGCGTCACCGGCCATTCTTCAGTTCGCGTGACCACAACGGCACCGCCACCCACGGACTTGGCCGCCATATCCAGCTGCCGCCCATCCTCCCCGCGCAGTCGAACCTCGACGGCGTTTGGATGGCCGGCATCGGGCAGAGGCTCCATGACGAAAGCAATCTCCAGTCCGCGGTCTGCAGCCAAGTCGAGCGCCCTGATGAACCGCTCGTCCGCCATAGAGAGACCCATCACGCCAGCAACAAAAGCCACATCGCTTCCCTGCTGCCGATACACCTCGGCCAGTGATCCACCGGGGTCGAAGGCGAACGTCGCGGCCGTCGGCTCAACTCCCAGAAGGTCACGGGCCAGACGACCGATGTGAAGCGATCCGGCGGTGTGAGAGCTGGAGGGACCCCGCATCACGGGACCCAGTACGTCATTCAGCACAGAGGCGGATTTCGTCACGCTACTCCTCGTCTTCCAAAGCGTCAGGAGCCGGGCGTCCCGTGCGATAAGCGATGGCAATGCCGCTGAGTATGAGCACACCCCCTACGACAGACCAGATCGTCGGCCGCTCCCCCAGCACCCACCAGGCCAGGAGCGTCGAACCGATCGGCTCACCCAGTGTGGCCAGACTGACGAACGTGGCCGATAGATAACGCAACGCCCAATTCAGCGACGAATGGCCCAGAATCTGGGGACCAACGGCCATCAATCCGAGCCAGAACCACGTCTCTGGCTGCTGGGGGGCGGGTCCGAGGCCTGCGACCAGCATGACCGTCATGAGGATAATCGCCGCGGTGCCATAGACCGGGAACACGTAGGCCAGAAGCGATAGACGGCTCCGGAGCCGTCGTCCGATGAGGAAGTAACCCGCTCCCGATATGGCCCCCGCCACGGCCAGAAGGTCACCCAGAAGCCGATGCGTCCCCTCCCCCACATCTCCCACGCCGATGATCACACTTCCGACGATGGCAATGACGAGGGCGATGGTCATACCTCGGGTAAGCCGCTCGCCCAAGAACAGATGAGAGGCAAGACCCACGAATATGGGGTTTGTCCATACCAGCACGACGGAGGCGGCCACGCTGGTGAGAGCCAGCGAGGTGATCCACGTGCCGAAGTGAATGGCCAGGAAAAGCCCGGAGACCAGAGCGCTGCGCCATTCGTCCGTGGTCAGCGACCGAAGTTCACGCCGAGATGTTAGCAGGGCAATGGGCGAGAGGATCACGGTGGCCAGAGTTAGACGCCAGGCAGCGACGACCAATGAGTGAACCTCCGCCTGGGCGAGACGGATGAGAACGGCAGCCGTGGAAACGGTCACGACGCCGAGGCTCACGCCCAGATAAGGCTTCAGATCTTGGCTCCGGGACGGCATCTTGGGATTGGCACCTCCCGCAAACTCAGCTTCTGTCCAGCTCCTACGGCTTTCCGGAGAGAGAGGAACGCTCCGTACGGAGAGCACCATCCTCTACAGACGAGGGCCCAATCTGGGGATCAAGCCCGATTCCGGGTTCGTGCCGAAAAAGGCACTCGCGGCGGACCGTATTATACCATCGTCGGTCAGCACCAAAAGCGCACGCCTCTCAGCACGGACCAGGTGCCGGGATAGAGGGGGACGTGCAGGCCTTACCCTCATTCGCTACGTCAAACGTGGATCCGGATCAGATCGTCAAGGTCACGCAACGAAGGACTCCCGGTCATAGAGGTGACGCGGGGAGCGAGGAACCGCGCGCGAAACCGACGACCGCCCGCAGAGATGTCCCGAGCCTACCCAGCTGAGTGTTCCTGGGATCGGCAGGAGACCTAAGAGTGAAGCGCAGACACACCTGAAACGGATATCAGGCCGTCTTCGGTAGGTGGCTCGCGGCAGCGCGGTCGACCAACCAGGTGAGTTCGCCGCAGACGGGCTCCACCAGGGCAGCCGGAAGCAGTTCGCCGGCGTATACTCGCGCCAGCGTCTCCGCCTTCGCTTCACCGCTCACCAGGAAGATCACGCGACGGGCCGCGTTTATCACCGGGAGTGTCAACGTGATCCGCCATGCGTCGAGCGCCTCCACGTGGACGGCGACGACAGAACGCGTGCGCTCATCGACCGCGTCCGTACCCGGAAAGAGGGAAGCCGTATGCCCGTCAGGCCCCATACCTAACAGAATCAGGTCGAAGCGCCCATCTGCGCCAAGCGCTTTTTGCAGCTCCAGGCGATAAGCCGCGACCGCCTCGTCCGGCGGCAACTCCCCGCGCATCCGGTGTACGTTCTCTTCAGGAATGGGTACGTGGTCGAGGAAGGCCCGGCGTGCCATGCGGTAGTTGCTGTCAGGATGATCAGGGGGCACGCAGCGCTCATCCCCCCAGAAGACCTCCACGCGCGTCCAGTCGACCTTATGAACAATGGGCGGTTCCGCCAGCAGGGCGTAGGCAGGCTCTGGCGTTGACCCACCGGCGAGGGCCACGGCAAAGCGCCCGCGATTGGCGATCGCCTCGGAGGCCAGCGAAACGAATCGATCGGCGGCTGTGCGCACCAGATGATGAGGACTGGGGACGATCTCAAGCTCAGTCATCGGCATACTCAAGCCCCACCGCAGCACTGCTGATGCCAGGCCCGGCCGTCCCGGGCCATCAGGCGGTTCGCATCGTCAAGTCCCCAGGTGCCCGACTCATAGAAGGATAGGGGAGGTCCATCCTCTCTTTCCCACTGCTGCAGCACCGGATCGATGAGTGACCAGGCCAGCTCAATCTCGTCGGCGCGGGCAAATAGGGATGCATCACCCTTCAAGGCGTCCAGGAGCAGCCGCTCGTACGCCTCAGGGAGGACACCCTCTCCGAACTCCTCAGCGTAATGGAACTCCATCGTCACCGGGCGGGTCTGCATCCCCGCGCCTGGATCCTTCGCCTGGAAGCTCAAATAAATCCCCTCGTTTGGCTGGATGCAGAGGGAGAGAACGTCCGGTATGATATCCTCCTCCCGGTCGACCTGGAACATCAGGTGAGGCACGTCCTTGAACTGGATAGCGATCTCCGTAGATTTGAGAGCCAGGCGTTTTCCCGACCGGAGGTAGAAGGGAATATCACGCCAGCGCCAGTTGTCGAGATGAAGCTTCAGTGCCGCGTACGTGGCCGTCTCGGAGTCCGAGGCGACCTCCGCCTCATTCCGGTACGCCCGGTACTGGCCGCGCACGCTATCGGTGATAGGGGAGACAGCTCTGAGCACTTTCGCTTTCTCATCCCGCAGCGCATTCGCCTCGAAGGCTACTGGCGGCTCCAGCGCCGTCAGCGTCAGGAGTTGCATCAGGTGGTTCTGAAACATGTCACGGAGCACGCCCGATCCCTCATAGTAACCGGCGCGATGGCCAACTCCGGCGCTCTCGGTCACACTGATCTGGACGTGGTCAATGTAGTTTCGGCTCCACAGTGGCTCAAAGATGGTGTTGGCAAAGCGGAAGCTCATGATGTTCTGAACGGTCTCTTTGCCCAGGTAGTGATCGATCCGGTAGATCTGGCGCTCGTCGAAGACGTCGTGCATCTCATCATTGAGCTCCCGCGCGCTCTCCAGGTCATACCCGAACGGTTTCTCGACAATGACACGCCGCCATCCATCGTCGCTCCGGTTCAAGCCTGACCGACCCAGCCGGTCCACGATCATCGTGTAGACGGCGGGCGGCACGGCGAGGTAGAACAACACACAGCCTCGGGTATCATAGGCTTCGTCGAACTCGTCCAGCCGACTCCCGAGACGACGATAGGTCTCCAGGTCGGAGAGGTCGCCCGACACATACATAAATCGGTCGGAGAATTCAGGCCACCGCTGACAGACGTCATTCGGGCCTGACGCAGCCCGCGAGTACTCGACGATGCCGTCGTAAAGGTAATCACGAAACTCCTCATCGCTGTATTCCGTGCGGGCGATGCCCAGCACGCGGGTCTTCGGAGAGAGCAACTGACGGCAGAAAAGCGTGTGGAGTGCCGGTACAAGCTTACGGTGAGTCAGATCACCAGATGCACCGAAGATAACGATGGTCGCGGGTTTCGAACGGCCGATTGGACTCATTGATAATCCTCCTCACGTCAGGAGTCTTCCTGGAAGACCGTCTTCGCGCGACGTTGCGGCCTTTGGACAGGCTGAGGCGCTCACGAGCACACCCCCATCAGGTATGTTACACCAACGGCACCGGATAACGGACAGGGCCATCCCGCCCGCGTCACACGCCCTTCTTCTTGACCTGGTGCTCGCCAAACTGGTTGCGCACGGCCGCGAGAAGCTTCGCCGCGCACCTCTCCGCCTGACGACTAGCGAGCCGCATCTGGAGCGCGAGGGTGATGACGGGGGCCGGGACGTCGCAGTCAACCGCCTCGAAGACGGTCCAGCGACCCTCCCCCGAGTCCAACAACTCCCAGTTCCATCCTCTGGCCTCCTCATACGTCAGACATTCGATAGGATGTGGTGGATACCAGCCTCGCCCCCGACGCTATGCTCGCGCAGCCCGAAATCTGTTTCTCTGACAAGTCAAGATTGTACTTGCTAACGCCAGACACCGCAAAATCGCTTGAACGATCCTAGCAATCGTGCGGACCGACCCTGGAGCTGGCTCGCTTCCGGTGCCGGGGACGTGAGTCAGCCCTGTCCCCGCCGCCGAATGCGACGAGAAGCGGTCCACCGTTGCAAGCGATGCCCGGCTGCGCCACCCTGTCATCCAGGACTATCCATCAGGGCTGAGTTCCCTCCCCTCCCACGCGCCG
>CAZQXX010000050.1:9859-15864 GCA_964597105.1 uncultured Anaerolineales bacterium | reverse complement strand
CCAGGTGTTCGGCTGTACGGTCAATCGGGTGGAAAGAGCCCCCAAGACGACGGTGTTGGTCATACGCGCGTCGCCAAGCTCTTTGGCAATCGCAAGCCCATCGACGAGGACCAGGTCCTCGGTGCGCGCGGTCACCGCCTCGAAGATCTCCTCATCAGCCGGGTAGACGGCGTCCCCAACGGTGACGGTCATCGGGGCGATGCGTTGACGATTCACGAACACGGCCCCCCCGGGGCGAAGCCAGTCGATCCAACGCGCGGTCTCCAGCGTCTCGAGAGCGATCAAGAAATCGACAGTCCCCTTCTCGGCGGTGGGGGCACCAACATCCTCTCCCCAGCGCACGTGGCTCTCCACGACGCCCCCGCGCTGCGAGAAGCCGTGCACCTCCGATTTCTTGGCAGCATACCCCGCCTCCAAACCCACGCCGGCAGCGATGTCGGAAGCGGTCAAGATGCCCTGGCCGCCGACGCCGACAAAAAGGAAGTTGGTGACGTCCTTCATTCAGTCCTCCTCGGCCTGTGCCTGTGTCTGTGTCTCGTAGATTGCGCCGCGCGGGCAGACCTGCAGGCAGACGGTACAACCCGTGCAGAGAAGCGGATCGATCTCTGCCTTGGGCCGCTTCGTCTTCTCGTCAATCTGGTCTGACTTCAGGATGGCCGGACAGCCGACGCGGAAGCAGAAGCCGCAGCCGTTGCACACGTCTTCGTCCACGGCCACGACAGGGCGACGGGTGAAGGTGGGCACGAACACACACTCGCCGTTCACGATCACGACAGTGGGACGATCATCAATGGCGACGGCCTCACGGATGGCCTGCTCGACGCCTTCGACGTCCATGGCGTCGACGACCCAGAGATCCTCCACACCCATCGCCCGGACGACCGACTCGATATCGATCTTTCGGGTGGTCTCTCCCTGAAGAGTGACGCCGGTCCCGGGGTGTTCCTGTCCACCGGTCATCGCGGTGGTCCGATTATCGAGGATCATCGTGCATATGTTGCCTTCATTGTAGATGGTGTTCGCCAGCTCAGGCAACCCGGTATGGAAAAACGTCGAATCGCCAATCGTGGCGACGACGTCGTCGGGACAGCCGGCCCGCTTGGCGCCGTGGGCCATGCCGATGCTGGCCCCCATGGAGATGAGCATATCCATGCCTTCGAAGGGGGGAAGCACACCGATGGCGTAACACCCAATATCGCCAGACACGACCAGTTTCAGCTTGTGGAGATTGAAGAAGACGGATCGATGGGGGCACCCAGGGCAGAGCGCGGGAGGACGTCCCGGGATGGGCAGCTCGTCAGAGACCTGTTCCACCAGCTGTGCATTCCCCTCAACGGGAAGCTCCGCCTTGAGAGCGCCTTCGCGGACGCTGGCCAGCGTGAGCTCACCCGTGCGGGGAAAGACCTCCTTGCCGATAACGTCCAAGCCCATCGCACGAACCTGGTCCTCGATGAAGGGATCGAGCTCCTCGACGACCACGAGGGTGTCCACTTCAGAGGCGAAATCACGGATCATGCCCTCGGGCAAGGGATAGCCCATACCGAGCTTCAGGATCGAGTACCCGGCGAACACCTCGCGAGCATACTGGTAGGCCATCCCGTTCGCGATGACGCCGATGCGCTTATCCCCCCACTCGACACGATTGAGGGGACACGTCTCCGCGTACTCCGCCAGCGCCTCGACCCGAGCCTCGATCTCCGGGTGCCGGAGCCGAGCGTGGGCCGGGATCATCACATACTTCTGCGGTTTCCGCTCAAAGGAGAGCAACGGCTCCCACTGTCGGGGCTCCTCCGGCATGGCGACCTCGACGGGCGACTTAGAATGAGAAAGGCGGGTGGTGGAGCGGACCATGACCGGCGTATCGAACCTCTCGCTGAGCTCGAAGGCGAAGGCGGTGAAGTCCTTTGCCTCCTGGCTATCGGAGGGCTCGAGGCACGGAAACTTCCCAAAGCGGGCAAAATGACGGTTATCCTGCTCATTCTGAGAGCTAAACGCACCCGGGTCGTCGGCACTGACGAGCACGAGACCCGCCCCGACACCGGTGTAGGAGAGGGACATGAGACTATCGGAGGCGACGTTGACCCCGACGTGCTTCATCGCGGCCAAGGCCCGCCCACCTGCAAAGGAGGCTCCGATGACTCCGTCGAGGGCGACCTTCTCATTCGAGGCCCACTCGGCCCTCACCCCCTGATACTGACTCAGAGCGGGAAGGATCTCCGTGCTAGGGGTGCCCGGGTATGCGGAGGCGAAGCGGACGCCGGCCTCCCATGCGCCCAAGGCAATGGCTTCGTTGCCTGAAAGCAGACGTTTCTTGGCAGATGACCCTGTTTTCATCATACGAATCGCTCCTTGCGATCTTCGAACAACGGAGAGAACTACTTGTCCATTCGCGATCGGGTTGAGACGTGCACCAGTGTACTACAAGCTGCACTGCGTCACAAACCGGAACACGATCAGTAGCCCCGCAATCGCAGGCGCGCCCGCCGGCAGCGCGGGCAATGGGTGCCCTGGTACTCGGTGCCGCAGGTGCGGCACACCCTGACCGGCATCGGGCGGTCGTCATCCAGGGACGTCACAATGAGCACCACCTCCTCCTCACCATACCGAGCGAGCCAGGTGTCCAGAGGTGTCTCTGCCACCATCCACTCTCCGCTCTCCGGGTCGCGATGGAGGCGCCCTTCGACGACTCCTGAATCGAGCTCACGTGCAGCCGTCGCCAGCTCTCGAATGCTGGCCTTACGATGGGCTGGCATATCCCCTCCTAATCGATATATCGACAAACGCAACGGGAACCGACCGCGCCCCACAACGGACATCAAGCATTGTTGGGCTCAGCCTCCCGCTCGACGTGCCCCCGCAACACCCGGAAGTGATCCAGATCCCGCGCAACGGCCGTGTTCGGCATGATGGCCGTCGCCTCCTCAAGGACATCGGACGCCCGGTAACGGCGCGAGATATGAGTCAGCACCAGGTAGTTCACGTCAGCCTCACGAGCCAGGTGGGCCGACTGGGCCGCAGTCAGGTGGCCGAACTGCTGGGCCAGATCAGCATCGCGCTGGAGATAGGTGGATTCCATAACGAGCATGTCGGCCCCGCGCACATGCTCTACCAGGCTCTCCGTATCGCCGGCGTCACCGACGTGGGCCAACCAGGCGCGCCTCTCCGGCGGGCCAAGCACCTGATCGGGGTGAATGACGCGCCCGTCGGAGAGGGTCACCTTCTCGCCGGCGACCAGCCGACTGCGCTCCGGTCCCTGCGGTATGTTGAGAGCCGCGGCACGGTCCGCCAGAAACGGCCGCCGTGACTTCTCACGGAAGAGATAGCCGAAACTCGGCCCGCGGTGAGGGACCGGAAACGCAATTACCTCGAACTCGCTGTCCTCCAGGATAACGCCAGGCTCTATCTCGACGAAGTCGATCTCGATCGCAGGACGAGCGCCACGGAGGACGACGCCATAGATCAGGTCGTACACGCGCTGCAGAGCCCACCGTCCCCCGTATATCTCCAAGCGCTCCATCGCCTCCCAGCGCGCGAACGTGGAGACCAGGCCGCCGAGCCCCAGAATGTGATCCAGGTGGCCATGGGTCAGCAGGATCCGATTGAGGCGCTTGAAGCCGAGACCACTACGCAGGATCTGGCGCTGCGTCCCCTCGCCACAGTCGATGAGGAAGCGGTAGTCCCGATGGAGGACGACCTGGGATGAGAGCCCGCGATGAATGGACGGCGCCGATGCCGACGTCCCCAGGAAAACCATCTCAATCATAGCCTACGCCCTCCACCACGAGCGTGCCGGGACCGCCCGCCCCGCCCTCCACACTCAAAAAACAATCGAGGAATTGCCGGACCACCCAGACGTTGGTGAGGAGGTGCCGGGTCACCTCGGACGTGACCAATCGCGACTCTCCCGCACCCAAGGCCATCGGCAAGACCAGCTGATCAGCAAGATAGGGGTCGATGGGAGCGCCTGACTGATGGTGAGCGACCAGATCCTCACAGGCTGCCTCGGCGACGTGCTCAGCCGGCAGGCCTTTGCGTCCATAGGCCGTGAAGCCGGCAACGGCCTGCTCGTAGCCAGCAAAGAGGAAGATCCCAGCCCCAGGACCCGCACCGCGCAGCCGTCGGGGCTCGACCTTAGCGCCCAGGCCCCGCTCGGCAAGCACATTCCGAGCGCGATTGGCCATACGCTGGGGAATGTGAGACGGGAGATTGGTCACAGCGGCGATGCCCCAGATTCGATTCAGAGCGCCGCGATCAGTGAGCATCACGGGATGGAGCGAACGGGGACGACCCTCGATGCGGACCTGAATTGATCCGCCACCAACAGGATAGAACCCCCACTGTTCCAGCGCGACGTCAGCGTCAATGCCCATCCGCGCGAGGGTGGGCAAGAAGACGTGCTGGAGGTACGACACTGATGGCGCCCACGCCACGTGGGTTCCGCCATGCAGCTCCACGCGGGAGTCTCCGTCGGCCATCGCCAGTGGCAGGAGGATGGTCTGGAGGATGAGCCCCACGGAACCAGCGCTGCCGCCTTCCGCAGCCTCGGCCACGTCGAAGACGTACTCGTCGGGCTGGATGGTGCCACCGGGAAGGAGCGTGACCGTCTGAGAGCCGAGCTCGTCTCCGTGGAGCTCCGCGTCACAGATGGCAGCGACAGCCCGCACGCCGGTCACGTGTTGGGGACGGAGGCCCGGACGACCACGTCGAGCGCGGACGTTCTCGATGCGCGTGGGGCGCCCGGTGAGAACCGCGAGGGTCAGGGCCGTACGCAGGATCTGCCCACCCCCCTCGCCGTGCGCACCATCGATGACGACCATGCTCTGATCCTCAGGAGTTCTCATCTGTTGACCTACTGCTTTTCCATCGCGCGCAGCGCCTCGTAGGCGGGACGCACGCTGGTCTCGGGCCAGGTAGGATCGGTCACGGCCCACCAGTACTGCTCATTATCGGGCTCCCAGCGGGGGTCAGCGATCGACAGAACGGTCATGAGCCCAATCCAGGGGCGCCAGTGTTCCTCCGCGTAGTCGAACGCGCGCACCAGATAGTCGGCCTTCTGCTCAGGCGTAACGGCGTGCCAGTGGTAGGGGGACTCGGGTCGCGGATCGACGGTCCATCCCATCTCCAGAATGGCCACCTGCTTGTCACCGTCACCGTGCGCGACCATGATGTCGCGCATATCCTCGACGTGGCGGAAGCAGAAGAAGCGCTGGTTTCCGTAGGCCTCGGTGGCGGCGGCCTCCTCGGGTGAGACCTCGGGAGGCGCCTTGTAGCCGGGCGCATTGAGCCCCAGCACGTCGAAGTAGGGCGCCGCTCCGGCCTCATACATCTGGATCAGATAATCGGTGTCGGGGATCGCCTCCGGGAGACCCGTGCCCGTGGGGGCCAGCCCAGCGGAGATAACCAGGGCCTCGGGATCGGCGGTCTTCACGCCCTCGTAGCAAGCTCGGAGCAACTCGACGTATCGCACGGGATCGGGAGCGAAACCGCCCCACTCGCGGGCGAGGTTGGGCTCGTTCCAGACCTGATAGGCACCGACGCGATCGGCGTACCGGTCGGCAAGAGCACGGCAGAAATCGCCAAAATCGTCCACATTCTGGGGCGGGCCGTTGGCAGAGCGGACGTCCTCCATGGCGGCCCAGGCCGGCTCACTGTCCAGCCGGAAGAGCACCTTCAGACCGCGCTCCTCAGCATCGGCGAGGATGCGATCCGTGAAGTACCAGTTGAAGGCACCCTTCTCAGCCCCTTCAACGTCGCGCCAGCCCACATTCTGCTTCACCCACCCGAAGCCGGCATCCTCGATGAGATCCATGTCGCGACGGGCGATGTCCTCGTCCCACCACAGGTAGGCCTGAAAGCCGTACTCAGGGGACGCCATCTGCGGTCTCGGCCTGGCCGTGGCAGTCGAAGTGGGCTCCGGCGGGACAGCTGTGCTACCCGTGTGCCGCGTCCAAAGCCACAGGCTGAGGCAGACAGCGACGACGAGAAGCGCCGCTGCCAGGGGCACA
>CAZQXX010000050.1:0-9759 GCA_964597105.1 uncultured Anaerolineales bacterium | reverse complement strand
GGGTCGTCGTACCCCTGGTCCCACTCGACATCCGGCGGCATGTTGATGCCATTGTGATGAGCTCCGACGCAGTCACAGTAGACGAGGGCCCCTTCCTCGATCATCCGCTCGAAGTAGTCGAAGTCATCCATCCAGATGACCCGGTCGGGATCGTTGGGATCGGTCTGACGGCCAGAGGTGGGAGAGAGAGCACCGCTGATGACGATGATATCTGGATCGCGGCTCTTGATCGCCTCGTAGGAAAGGCGGAGCATCTCCACATAGCGAGCGGAGTCAACGCCCTCAGCCGTATCCCACTCCCGGTCCAGGTTTTGCTCGTTCCAGACCTCGATGGCGTGGATCCGTCCCTCGTAGCGGTCGACGAGGCGGGCCAGGAAATCGGCCATGAGCTCCAAATTGTCGGGCGGGGCGCCCTCCGTGTTCTCGTCCGTGTAACTGCGCGACCAGTCGGGCGCATCGACGACGCTGAACATCACCTTCAGATCGCGCTCATCGGCGGCCTCGACGACGGCGTCGAAGCCACTCCAGTCCATCTCCCCCGGCGTGCCCTCCCAGTCCTTCCATTTGAGCTGCTGCTTGATCCAGCCCAGGCCAAGGCGTTCGACCTGGCCCATCCAATACGCGGGACTGCCGCCGCCGACGCCGTTCATCGCGATGCCGTAGCCGAAGGGTTCCTCGTCGGAAGACGGCGTCTCGGTCCTCTCAGGCTCGCCGGTCGGAGCACCGGGTTCGTCCGTTGATTCGGCGGTTGGCGGAACAGCAGTCTCTGTTGGATCCCTCTGCGCACCCTGCTCAGTGCCCGGTGCGGTTGCAGGAACCGTCGCCGATTCCGGCTGTCCAGACGGACTGTCCCGTCTGGGGCCCAACCAACCGTACCAGGTGCAGAGGCCGCCGGCAATCACAAGAATGAGCCAGGCGGCGATGGCGACATAGAGCCCTCTGCCGCCCAATCCGACGCCGCCGGATGAAGATTTAGACATCGTAACCTCCCAGGAAAAACAGGCAAAGAGGTTCGGCCCAGTCGAAACGGCAAGCTGACACAGCCGAACCTCCGCCGCTATTTCTATCGTTTGTCTGACCTATGGTTCCGCCAGCTCCCGGCCGCACTCGCGTCGTGCAGAAGTGCGGCCCGATATCCCGTTCGGAACGCTACCGGGTACCCAGCACGTTGTGGAGCGCATTACAGGTGGGACACGACCCATCCGGACGGATGAGGGCGAAACTGGCCTGAGGATCGCAATCCGTGGTCGACGGATCGCACTCAGAACAATCGTTCCGCACGTAGTCCACGTTCCACACGATGACGTTGCGCACCATGCCGGTGCTTATGCTCAAGCGGACGGCCTCGCTCAACCAGGCGCCCTGCTCCGCCAAAGACGTCCCGTTACCCCACTGGAAGTTACTGGGAAGCCCAGAGCCACAGGTGCCCTCCGGTGTGACGTACCCCATCTCGGTGTAGAAGAGCTTGCGGGTGCCGCGGAACGTGTTGTAGTAGAGCCGCGTCTGGGGCAGGAAGAACCAGGAGTGGTGCGTGCTGCCAGGGTTAGCCGGATGCCCGATGGTGGCCGATGGAGACGTGGCCCCCGCGTTGTGGTGCGCGCCGATGTAGTCCATACATTGGGCGGCGCCAGCGTTGTACATACCCTCAAGCCACGGTTGATCGTCGCACCCACTGGGGCCGCACCCACCGAAGAAACCGGTCGGCGCCGGCGCGGCGCTGATGACGGCCGTGCTCGGGTTGGCGTTCTTGATCGCCCGGTAGGCCGTGCAGAGGAGACTGGTGTAGGCCTGGGGGCTGATATGACCATCCTGCCACTCGCGATTGATGTTGGGCTCGTTCCAGATCTCGATGGCGTCGGCGCCCGCCGCTGCCATCTCGGCGACCCAGCTGGCAATGTCCTGTTCGAAGCCGGGCTGGGTGACCATGCTGGCAGGCCCGAGAGCGCTCACCTGAATCTTGAACCCGTTGGCGTGAGAGGCAGCGATGATCCCGGAGGCGTCCTGCCGATAGCGAATCTGGACCTTGGCCCAGTTCATGCCGGCGTAGTGCATCCTGTCGGCGTGGGGGAAGCCCCAGTCCCTGATGTGGCCGCCAAGCTCGAAGCTCCCACCCCCAGAGGGAGGAGGTGCAGGAGGAGGCGTCGGTTCTGCCTGTTGAGGCTCACCGGCAACAATCGTGACCCAGAACTGACCACCAAAGCGCTGACCATCGGACGAGAGCTGCCACTTGCCGGTATACTTCCCATCCTCAGCAGAGGCTTTCATGGGCACCGTGATCTCTGTCACCTCACCCGGCTCCAGCGCGCCCACCTCGACGGTCTCGGGAGCCTCCATCCGCTCTCCTCCGACCAAGACCAGCACTGTATCGTCGGGCCAATCACACGTACCGCTGTTCCTCACCCGCCAGGTCTTCTCGAACTCCTCTTCTTTCTCGAGCTGAGTATTGTCGGGCACAGTCACGTCGGCGACGAAGGTGGCGTTGAGGCAGACGCCTTCTTCCTCTGTCTCCTCAGTCTCGGTCACCGTCTCCGTCTCGGTGATCGTCTCGGTCTCCGTGATCGTCTCCGGCTCAACGACCGTGACCGTGACGGATCCACGGTCGTGGCCCAAGATCGACGCGGCGACCTGGAACCGGCCTTCGTCCTCAGGCGCCGTCCAGCTATACGTCAGGTCGGTGAGCGGAGACGTCCTCTCGTCGAGCGATCGACCTGAATCCTGAACAGACCAGGTCACCTCGATCGGCTCACCGGACGGGGTCTGAGTCCCGGTCCCGTAGCCGGCCACGACGTCGATCACACCATCCATGTTGCCCGTGTCGAGGGCGTCGGCAACGGCCACACCACCCAGATTATATCGCTCCGCCGAGCGGAGTTTGCGGGCTAGATTCGCCGCCGTCCCAAACCAGACGGTGCGTGGCTCGCCCTCGTCGGTCCTGTAGCGGATGCGATAGGTCCCTGCATCCTCCTGGGGAGTGGTGCTCAACAACGAACCCGTGAGGCCAAAGGTCAGCTCGGTCTCCGGCTCGACGTCCTCCACATCGGCGAGGGCCTCAATCTGGCCAAAGGGGCTGAGCGCCTCCTCGAGCGAGATCGGTTCATATCCATGGGCTCCCTCGACGACTGTCGCGCTCAGGGACGAGACGAGCATGTTCACCTGGTAGCGAGACACACGGGCCGTGATCCAATCGAGGAGCCGGCGGGCTGCGCCGTCCTCGGCGAAGGCCTCGGGATCCGAGGGGAACGGCACCTTGACGACGTCAGCGACGTCTCCGATAGCCGCAAGATCGTAGCCGCCCGCATCCCAATCGCCCTCTACGGAGGTTGGCTCGTCGACGGTGACACTCAGCCACAGGTTCGCCTGGTCAAGGGCGGCGGCCAGCGTCTCTATGAAGGCAGTGAACGCCTCCCGCTGCTCGGGCGCCACACCACGGTAGTCAATCTCAACCCCGTCGAAGCCTTGCTCCTCACACAGCTCGAGAATGGTATCGACGTGAGCCTGTTGAGCCGTCGCATCGTTGAGGAAGTCAGCAAGAAGGCCCTCGTTCACGCTTCCACCCGGAGCCCAGTTACGCAGGGCGGGTACCACAGCGGTGTTCGCGCCTGCCTCGGGTACCGCCAGACTCTCGACGTCGCCTGCGAACCCACCCATCGTCCCCAGGAACAACCCGGTGGGGTTGACCACATCGAACTGCTGAACGTGACTCAGATCGTCATCGGCATCGAGGTACGTGGAGACGAGGGGTTCCTTCGACTTGGCCTGGACCGCGACCACGGAGGACGGCACGGGGTTGACCTCGGCCCGAATGAACTCGTGCTCGGCCACCTCGGTGTGCAGATCACTCCCCAGCCAAAGCCAGCGGTCGCCGTCCCAGGTGTAGAGGTCGAGGGTCTCCCAGGGCTCGGCATCGTCGGGGACGTCCACGTCGATCCAGACCGGTTGAGATGCCTCGCCACGAGTCTCGACTCTATAATAGGGGCTCTTGATCTCAAGATACTCGGGCAGCGCCTGCGCCGCGGCTTTCAGATCGGCGCCAGCGGAGCCTTCAAGGAACTCGACTCGGGGAATCGCCTCAAGCCGCACCCGGAGACGCCCATCAAAGGATTGGGGATCGACCTGCAGCGTGAGCCCATCAGCATGAGTAACGGCCACATTCTCCGCGCTGACGGTCTCGTAACCGAGGATACCCAGGCGCTCCAAGAGGGAAACTGGGGGGACGAAGAGAGCCGCGATCACGGCCAGGGCGACGACCCCCAGAACTGCGGCACGGACTCGCGCCCGTCCGAGGACGGAACCAGATGACGATGCCCCATACCTGTTGCTGCCTATGGGCTTCATACTGGGATTCCTCCCCGCCCCCTTATCCGTCGAGGCGGAACCCTTCTGCTCCATGTCTCCGTTCGGTTTTGTCTTCTCATCCATCGGTGTCTCCCCTCACAGGCAGCTGAAGCTGCTCTTTTGACGAATCTCCTGCGTTGTAGCAGGATAATGCCTCGAAGCCGCACGAGCCGACGGACGATCGATCGACCACAGCCACTCCGGGGCGCTGCGCAAGCATCCAATCCACGGTCGGGCCAGACAACCCCGGCTGCCTCGATCGAGGAAGCGGAGGGTCCCCTCACCTACCCCGGGACGGCGCTTCCGAACCGTGCCCCCGATAGCACCATCCAGAGAAGTTCTTGCGTAGCGTTGGGGATGGCTGGAGACACAGCCCGAGGCGGGCTTTGAAGCAACATTGTATGCCCTTGTCCGCGGATGGCGGGTATTCTAGCACGCCCAGGACCTTTTGACAAACCTCGTCGCGCCGAGGGGCGGGGCTTCTCACTGTCGCGGACCGCGAGCGTCGGGGGAGCGGACCGGATCGATATTGATTATGTTTGTTTCGCGGAACACTTTTTTCTACGGAACAAAGGTTCCTCTGTCTCGGACATCGGAAGGGGTATTGCGGGCGAGGGTCCGACCCGCCCCCAAGGAAATGGCTTGCACGCTCAACGGTTGAGACGGCGATGAGAGTAGAGATTCCTCCGCTCCGCCGCGGTCGCTGCGCTTCCTTCGCTCCGGTCGGAATGACAGTACTGTGGCTTTTTTGTATCCTGTTGGGTATCGTCTGTTCACAGCGACCTCCGGTGGTCGGGCCAGGCAGGCAGCGGAGCCAGGTGCCTATTGAAAGACATTATACTCCCTTTGGGGCAATTTGTCAATAGGGTCCGTTTGGGATACCTTTTGGGAAATAAGGGGTGTTTTGGGACATAGCTCATCCACTCTGTGCATGAGCTTGGCAGATTGCCGCTGCGCGACAATCTGCTGGCATAGGGCGGGAGCAGGAAGTAGGAAGCGGGAGTAGGGAGTAAGAAGTAAGGTGTCGACCTTCAGCAGATCGTGGAATGATTAGCTGACCGAACCGTCAAGAGATCGTGGAAAGCACCTTAACAAGCGAACCTTCAGCACATCGTGGAATACGGGTTTTGCGCTAAGATTTCCTCACCCTTAAGGGGGAAGGAGGTAAGTCATGAGCGCACAAGCCGATGCCGCGCGCTATTCAGCCATTCATCTGTTGCGTGGCGGTTGTTCGCCGCGGGAAGTGGCGGTAGAGCTGGAGCGCAGCCTGTCTTGGGTCTACAAATGGCGGGCCCGATTTCGGGAAGAAGGCTGGACCGGTCTGCAGGAGCGCTCTCGCGCCCCGCACACCCAGCCTCGTCGCCTCCCGGAGTGTGTCCGGCATGCCATTCGCTGGGTGAGAAGCCAACTGGAGGCAGAAGCCGAACAGCCCAACCATCTGAGCTACATCGGAGCACCTGCGATACAGAGTCGCTTGAGGCGTGAACAGCTTCCTCAGATCCCCAGCCTCTCGAGTATCGAACGAGAACTGCGCGCCGCAGGCATGACCCGACCGCGGCGTTCATCACCGCCGGACCAGGACGTCTATCCGCATCTCCGGCCCCAGAAAGCGCACACCCTGGTGCAGGTGGACATCTATCCACGCTATCTGCCCGGAGGCCAGGCGGTCTCCTGCTTCAACGCGATCGACGTTGTCTCACGCTATCCGACGGGCAGGCAGTATACGCGCCGGCGTTCACAAGAGGCGACGGCGTTCCTCGTGCACACGTGGCAGACGTTGGGCATTCCCACCTATACCCAGGTCGACAATGATGGCTGTTTCAGCGGCGGGTTCACCCATCCCTACGTCTTGGGAAGAGTCGTGAGACTGGCACTGCTGGTCGGGACTCAGTTGGTTTTCTCACCCTTCTATCATCCAGCCAGCAATGGCTGCGTGGAGCGCTTCCATCAAGACTACGGACGGGAAGTATGGCAGAAGCACTATCTGGAAACCATCGAAGCGGTGCACGTGCACTCTCTCCCTTTCTTTGACCGCTATCGCTGCAGCGAACATCACTCCGAGCTCCGCGGTCAGTCGCCCGCAGCTGTGCACGCGACAGGTTCCACCGTGAAGTGGCCTCAGGACTTCCGCCCGCTTGATGCCTTGCCCCTGACCGAGGGAAAGGTTCACTTCATGCGCCAGGTAGACGCGGATCAGTGCATCAAGATTCTGAATGTGTGCTGGGCTGTTCTCCAGGCACAACCGGGACAAGGGGTCTGGGCAACCTTGGAACTCCGTCAATCGGGCGCCAAGCTACAAGTCTTTGACGCCGCACCTGATATCCTGCAGCGACGCTGCTTGGCCGAACACCCCTTTCCTCTGAAGGAGCCGGTGCTTCCACTACATCCGCAGTTTCGACGGTCGCCCCCAGCACCGAAGAGGCGCTTGTTAACCGCCTCCATCACCGCTATGGCCGCGCTATTCCACGATGTGGTGAAGGTTTCTTCGCTTGTTAAAGTGCCGCTTCGTTCTACGATGTCCTGACGGATGACAAGTAAGGATTAGGGGGTGAAACACTACCGCGTAGAAGCATCGTAGGGGCGATATGGGTGGCGAGAGCGAGAATGAGGGCTGTGGAATACCCGCTGGTTGAGATGGGCGTTGCTGGGCATCTCGCGTGGTATGTCGAGTTGACCCACCCCCTGCCCATGCTAGAATCCATGATATGGATAACGGATATGCTGAGAAGCCCGTCAAGGGCCTTGAAAGGGAGCGATGAGGAGACGATCGGAAGTGACGCGGTCGACGTGGAGACGCGTCGGACCGGCGGTGATCGTTGGAGCAGTCTTGATCGCGGTGATGATCATCGTGGCGATCGTGCTCAGCTCGATGAAAGGAAGGGAAACCATGGGACCAAAAGAGACACCGTCAGAGATGACGACTGGCATACCGCCGATAGACGCGCAAGCACCCACCGATACGGAGACGGCGACGTTCGCGATGGGCTGATTCTGGGGTCCGGACTCCCGGTTCGGGAGTCTGCCCGGAGTCGTCCGCACCCGCGTGGGGTACGCCGGCGGGTCGAAGGAGAATCCCACCTACCACAGCCTGGGTAACCACAGCGAGACGATCCAGATCGACTACGATCCGAGCGAGATCAGCTATGAGGAGCTG
The DNA here is from genome assembly GCA_964597105.1 of uncultured Anaerolineales bacterium. Taxonomy (GTDB): domain Bacteria; phylum Chloroflexota; class Anaerolineae; order B4-G1; family B4-G1; genus SKLM01. Next base: position 2,270 of record CAZQXX010000050.1, on the reverse strand, counting down.
CTGGACGTGTTCTGGAGCAATCACAACCCGACGAGCCGATCGTTCTCGCGACAGTACGCATCAATCATCTTCACGCACGACGAGGATCAGAGGGAGCTTGCGCTGGAGACGAAGGAGCGGGAAGAGGCCGAGCGGGGACAGACGATCGTCACGGAGATCGAGCCTTACACAGCGTTCTGGCGGGCGGAGGACTACCATCAGAAGTACCGCCTGCGGGGGGTGAAGGCGCTGAGGGAAGAATACGAGCGGATCTACCCGGATCCGGACGACTTTGTCGACTCGACGGCGACGGCACGGGTGAACGGCTACGTGGGAGGGCACGGGACGCTCGAGCAGTTGGAGCAGGAGATCGGCATGCTGGGCCTCTCGGAAGAGGGACAGGAGAAGCTGCGAGAGATGGCGAAGAGCCGGCTCGGCTGAGACACAGGCTCCGGATTCTTACCCTCTCCGGAGCACGACATTCACACACCCGTAGAGGGTCGGAGGTAAGGCTATGTTCTACCCATCGGATCGCGTGCTGGTCGCTATCATGAACAGCCGCCGCGACTTCGCGATCGCGCGCGACGAAGGCTGGTACCGGATCCCTAAGCGGCACGCGCCGGAGAGCACGACGGAGGCGGTGGTGCTGGCCTTCTATTTCACGAGAGCCTTCGGCGCTGAGAAGTGGGCCGTCCATTACTATGCCCCGGTGGAGGGGCACGAGTTGGTGCGGCGCCGGGATCTGTTCCCCGAGCAGAGCGATCATCCAAGAGCTGAGGACCCCTACTACAAGCTCCAGCTGGGCCCCTTGATGCAGCTGGACGATCCGATCCCGAGCCTGCGCTGGCGGCGGGTGACGTTCATCGAATCGACCTGGGACCGGTTCATCGCCGCGGAGGAGATCAACGATCTGTACGCGACCGGCGCCGACGGCCTCTACGTGACGCTAAAGGATGAGGATCTGCACCCAGAGCGGGAGTTCCTGCTGCGTGAGGGGGAGGCGGAGTACGTGGTGGATATGGCGATTCCGTGCCGGCAGGGGACGGTGTGTATCGCGGTGGGGGACTGCCCTGCCCCGGAGGGGGCGCTGCGGGATCCGGAGGTGGGTGCGGTGCGGGAGGCGGTGGAGGCGCTGGGGGGAGAGCGTAGAGGCGGGAGTAGGGAGTAGGGAATAGGGAAGATACGCGCGGTTGATGGACGAGGGAGCGGTGGATAAACGGTGACCGGTATGCGGCACGGCGGTCACCAAGGAGTCTTATCTGGGCCGCAGCATTTGCACGTGCGCGGGATGTCGGAGGCTTTCGGTGGATAGGAAGGGGATGTTTGCGCTGACTTCAATCACTCCAGGCACTGTTCTACTGCTGTTGGTGTTTATCGTGGTGGTGCCGCTCTCGCCGCTGTTGATCTCGTGGCGGTGGGGTTGGTGGGAAGCGTGGGTCTATGCGGCTGTCGCCATCCTGGGGTTCGTCGTGAGCCGGGCACTGGCGGCCCGCCACCATCCGGATCTGCTTGCCGAACGGGGTCGCTTCCTGCGGCACGAGAACGCCGAGCCGTGGGACCGGGTGTTGGCCCCGTTGCTGGGGTTGGGCTCGGGACTGATACCGCTGATGGCCGGACTGGACGCACGGTTTGGCTGGTCGGCCCCGTTCAGTCTCCCGCTGAAGATCGCAGCGATGGGTCTTATCCTGGCCGCATATGTCCTGGGGTCGTATGCCCTGATCGAGAACGCCTATTTCTCGGGCATGGTGCGCATGCAGACGGATCGGGGTCAGCGGGTGGTCACGAGCGGGCCCTATCGCTGGGTGCGGCATCCGGGGTACGCGGGGTCGTTGGTAGTCTATGTAGCCACGCCGGTGTTCCTGGACTCGGCGTGGGCGTTCGTCCCGGCGGCGTTTCTCGTGCTTGTATTGGTAATCCGGACCGGGCTCGAGGACAGGACGCTTCGCGAGCAGCTGGAGGGGTACAAGGAGTACGCCAGGGAGGTGCGGTCGCGTCTGGTGCCGGGGGTGTGGTAGGGAGGGCGAGTGGCGGCACTCCACTGTGTTACGTGCCGCACTACGAACAATGCCGCACGGTGCGTGCCTCGCGGCGGTGGGATCGTCATGGTATGGTATGGGGGGTTAGCAGAGAGATGGCGAATCGGTAGAGGCGGATGGTGTGGGGTTGAGGCCGTATGCCGTCCAGCTCGTGATTGAATCGTCAGGGTGGTTCCGACATGGTGTCATTTGACTTACGCTGGATCCTCTCAGCCTTCTTCCTGCTGGCGGGCGCAGCCGCCGGGTTGGTCGTGT
>CAZQXX010000049.1:0-15920 GCA_964597105.1 uncultured Anaerolineales bacterium | reverse complement strand
TCAAGCGATACGTCGCCGAGCCGGGCAGCCCCGAGACAGCGGAAGCTATTGCCAAAGCGGACGCAGTGGGGACCTCGCTCGTCAGCCGGGCGGAGATAGCTGCGGCCCTGTCGAAAGCGGTACGTATGGGACCCTCACCCAAGAATCGGCAGCGTCGGAGCTACAGGTCTTCCGTAACGAGTGGTCTAGATTAACACGTGTACAAACGACGGAGATGTTGATCGCCCGAGCTGACGCGCTGGCCTGGGAACTCGGATTGCGCAGCTACGATGCCGTCCACCTGGCATCGGCCTTGCTGTGGCAAGAAAGTCTTGATCAGCCAGTGACTATGGCTGTATTCGACCTCGAGCTGTGGCAACCGGCAAGGGAACGTGGGTTGATCCCGTTCCCTGACGACCTGCCAGGAATACTGCAAGTCTGGCGCGAGGGAGCAAAGCAACACGATTCGGAACGTGACCGCTGACCTGTAACCGGCAGACAGGCTGCACGTGACGAGATAGACGCCTTCAAATGTAGAAGCCTGCTTCTGTGAGCAGGTTGGCTTCTGCCGGAGTCGCTTATTTCGGCTTCACCACTGGGGCCGTTGCCCCCGTGTTTCGTGATCGTGCCGGGACCACCCTGGGCGGCTCTGGCCCGGATCTCCTGGGGCTCCTGATTCAGCTTCGGCAGCGGAAGCACGCATGAGGCTGGGCTGTTTCTTCTCGCACTCAGCGGTCTATGGTGGCGATCGAGGTCTTCGCGGTCCGCGATTAGTTGAATCGGTTCGGCATCGTCACAGGAATCGGACTCATCGCATGAGTGGTCGGTGTGGCGCCCCTCCGTCGACGATCATCCACAAGAACCTTTTGAGCGGGACCGTCCGGGGCGGTGAGGTCCTGATGGTGGCTCCTTTCTTCTGGTGGGCGCTGACAACCTTCAACGTCGACCCCGACGTCGCTCCGCCCACTCCCCTGCACTGACGGCACCCCAGCGACCATCCCCACGACACCCAATCAAGAACTACCAAACCCGGACTGGGAAGCGATTCTGGCCTACGGTGGGATCCAAGATGCTCCGGATGGCTACCTGCTGGCGACAAGCACCGCCCGAGTCGTGAGAATCTGAAGTGGAGGTCAAGTAGGCCACGATCCTAAGGTCTTGAAGACTGGGGCGGTCACCGGCCCGGTTCCCATACCCAACCATCCACAAGTCTTTCGTCGGTCTACTGGACTTGTGGCGTGCCAATGAGAGGATGCCGCCAAGAAGACTGGTGGCGTGTTCCCCATGTATCCTTGGATGCATCAAGCGGCGAGGCTGTCAAATCGGACTTCGATGTAACAGAGATTGGGGAGGGCAGTAAGCGCAGGGAGTTGACGAATTAACTGCAGGCTGGGCTGGAAATTGACTATTGACAGTTGGTACCATATATGGTACTATAAGTGCCATCAGACATGACTCGGCCAGAGAAGCAACTTCGGAGAATCAAGGACAAGCGTTGCAAGAACGTCAAGTTCGAAGAGTTGTGTTCCCTTGTCGAGTCATACGGTTTTGAACTAAACAGGATAAGCAGTAGTCATCACATTTACAAGCATCAGGACTTCCAAGGCATTGTCAACATACAGAAACCGCATCACGGAGGCGACGTTCAACCCCGAATCTGCAAGCAAGCCCTTAATGCCGTTGAGGAGGTAAAAGAGTACTATGACGAATAATAGAGATCTACAGTACTATATGGCATTGCCTTATAGGGTCGAGGTTGCCCCTACTGAGGATGGAACTGGGTTCACGGCTACAATTCCAGCTCTCAAGGGATGTATCGCTTTTGGTGAAACCGTTGAAGAGGCGTACGAAATGGTTGCCGAAGTAAAAGAGGCTTGGATTGATATCGCTCTTGAAGAAGGATGGCCAATCCCCGAACCAACGGAGGAGGAAGTCAAAGAATACAGTGGCCGATTCAACGTTCGTTTGCCGCGGTATCTGCATCGGAGACTAGCCGAAGTAGCAGAAGTGGAAGATACAAGCCTCAATCAGTTGGTCGTAGCGTTGCTATCAGAGGGTGTTGAGCGTCGTCGGCAGAGAGCCAAGTCATCCTTGCTTTCATACCTAGTTAGGTATTCTGCACCCGCTCAGGTTGCACTCTTGAAGCAAGCCGTACGGCAGTGGCAGCGAATACCTTCCCCTGAACACGCTGGCGACGTATTCGCAACAACCTCAATCAGAGGAGAAAAAGCGAAGGAGAGACTAAACAAACCAAGCTGTTCTCCAGTCCGTCATTCCTGGCAACTCCCTGATGTGCTTGAAGCCACTCAAGGGAAGGAAGCCGACCCAGAGGAGAGACAGTCCCCTTTTGGGAATTGTTGGCCAATGCAAGGGAACTATGAAACAGCAGACTAGAAAAACCGAGGCGGGCATTCAAGGCGACAGCGCTGTTCCTTTCTTTCCCATCCAGCTCACGGACGTTCGGCTGAAAGAGATCCACGCCGAGGTGGTCGAGGCTACTGAAGAAGGCGAGCAAGAAGCTACGACCAGAGTCTCTTCGACAGTTGAAGAGAACCCTGATCCAGAGGGGTTCTTTGCAACGTTGCGACTCGACACGTGTCGAATGGCGGGTGAGGAGGAAGTCCTCACGCTAGCGGTGACCGTTGAAGGCGCCTTTGAAGCGCTTGGTGACTTGGACGAAATTGATCAAAAAATCGCGCAGGAGTTCATGGAAAGAGACATCTTTCTTCTCTTATGGCCCTATTTGCGTGAGCAAGTTCACAGCCTGACTAGGAGAATGCGACTCCCAGTGCCGCCATTGCCCGTCGTGGACCTTCGCACTCTAGTCGAAACCGATGAGGCTGGTGAACCAAGTACGGAGTAACACAACGCGATGATGGGGGTCTTTCCCCAGTTTGTGAGCTGTTGAACATTGTCATCGCCCTTCAGGCAATCTGACCGATGACATTATATTCCTGCGCCGGGTTGCTCCACTCCCTGGAGAACACCCCTTCAGCGACACAAAGAACAACTCCGTCAAGCCACGGTCTCCAACAGACGAGACGACGGCCTGGACTCGTCTGCCCCTATTCTTTCACTACAACTGCGAACTGGACCTCCAGAGGCCGCTCGGCAACCCGGTGTACGGTGCGTGTAATGACCGCCTTCAGACGTGCTTCCACCCAGTCCTTCGCGTAAGCACTCCCGAGCCCAATCACGAGTACCTGGTCATCGCGCCTCACCAGTCGAGAGTCCCGCAGGCAGGTCTCGAATGTCGCTCGCGTCATCTGGAGCTGAAGGGCCTCCAGCACACTCTGCCACAGATCACCTGCCCCACCGCTTGGCGCGCTTGCTTCAGCCGGTGTCCGTGCTGGAGGGGCATCCGCAATCCGCAGATGGTGGAAGATCCCTCGCGCCCTCAAAAAGCATCGGATCCTCTCCTCGTGATCGGCCAACCACCGGCTGGCGGAGGCATCTGTCGCCTTGGCGACGATGCCACTGCCGTCTTCAAATATCTCCACGCCTCGAGGTGGCCGCAGCTGTTGTCGAAACTCTGATCCCGCTTTTGCCCAGTCGACCACCCCCCGACCAAAGGGGCCTCGGGGGAAGACTCCGGCGAAGTCGTCCTCCCAGGCCTGAGCAAGCCCCTCCTCACTCCATCCAGGCCCGCGGTGGCACTCCAGAGCCGCCAACGCCTGTCTCCGGTAGCGCCCGCCATAGTGAGAGGCACGCCACAGCGCCTGCCACGCGCCCGGGCTCAGTTGAGCCCATACGCCAAATCGGGGAGGAGGCCGGTCCCTTTGCAGCAGCCGGTTGACCACGAATCCTTGAGCGACGTCCGGGCGCCGAAGCCCAGGCTGGGTCAGCGCATAGAGCATCCAAGCTCGCACATCCTCGGGCCTCGACTTGGCAGCGATGCGGTGGCTGCTCGGCGGGCCGATGCCAAAGGCCTCCAATAGCAAAGGCGTCTCAGCAGAAGGATCAGCCACGTGCTTCTCCTCCAGTGTTCTCTCAGGATCGGTGCTTACGAATACCATGGTGCTTCCATGGCGTTCACCAGTTTCATTCTCAGACGCTCCGAGCTGTTCAGAAGCCTGGTTCTGGGGAGGCCTGAGACGTTCGCCAGTCGCGTTCTCACTACTGCCCAGGTGTTCACCAGTTTCACTCTCACTGACCCTCAGACGGTCAGGACCTCGTTTCTGACAGGTTTCGACATCGCCAGGTGCCATGGTCTCGGTCAGCTGCTCCTGGTAAAGAGCCCAGTCGGCAGCAACGATAGGCTCCCGCAGCAGGACCCTGAAGGTAGGTTTGCGGCCACGACCGGAGCCAAGAATGGTCACGAACCGAGCTCCCTTGGACGTCTCCAGTGAATGGCGCAGCCACTGGGGCGTACAACCCACCGTCCGCGCGAGGACGGTGAAATGCACCTCGACCTCGTCTCGGAGCTCCCGCTCATCCCAGAAGCAACGCGAACGGAGCTGCACGATGGCAAGGGCCAAGGTGGGGCCCAGTTCGGGCAGCCATTCCCGCCGGAAATACTGGCTCTGGAGAAGCCTCTGCCCGATGAGCGCTTGATGGACCCCGCTGCAGAGGGCCAGGAAGTCGGCTCGCTCGTCTCTTTCCCCCGGGAACCGCACGCCCAGCGCCTTCACCACGTCAGCGGGTGTGCCCAAGAACGCCTCCCCGGACCATCCGGGAGGGGGATCGAAGCGGGCAGCGCAATCAGCCAGCAGATCCAGCAACTCATTCAACGGCTTTCGGGCCAACTCCTCGAGCGGACCTTGGGCCAAGTCCCACGGCGTATCTCGCCGCACATTATGCTCCAACAGAAACTGGGCCAGCCCTCGCTGGTCAATGGGGGCCAAGGGTGGGTCGAGAGCAACGTCGTAGCGATTTGCTCTCTGAACCACCCGCTCGGCGTCGGCCGACCACGCCCGGCGCTGCCTCAGACGGACCCAATGACAAAGACCGCTTGAGCGATATCGCTCCCCGTGCAGAAGACGGTGGACCGTGGACTCACTGATCCCGCTCTCCCTGGCCAGATCCGCCCTCCTGGCAGCACACCAGTCACCCTGGTGGTTTCGATAGCAAAACTGCTGGAGCGCGATCAGAAGCCAGAACCCTGGCGCCCCGAGGATCGGCGCCCAGCGGCGCAGAGTGTAGACGGGCACCAACCATATCTGGTGCGGTCGCACGACGGCGTCATAGGCGTCCAGGTAGACGCCGTGCAGGCCATATAGGTGCTCGCGTCTGGAAGGTGTCATAGCGTGTTCGCTCGCTCCGGGCGGCTACCGATCGCTGCCCTCAAGGGAGGCCCTGGGGACCCGTAAGCCCTCCTCTTGAACACGGTCCCGGTCACAATGCCTGATGACCGCGGCCTCCGGGTGAAAACAGAAGTGCTCGCCCATCAGCTGATAGACGACCTCGATATCCGTCGGACCCGCGCGGTTCTTGCCCACCACGAAGCTGATCCGCCGTTCCCCGTCTCTCCAGCGACGGATCATCATCACCGCCACATCCGGTTCATACTTCACCGCAGAGCCCCCCAACAGGTCCTCGACGCGTGGCTCCTCCCGCTTCAGACCCTCCGGATCGACGGCCGCGACAGCCACGACGGGGATATTCAGGTCAAGTGCCACGTTCTTCAACCCTTCGGTGACGAGGATGACCTGTCGCTCCTTGTCTGACCGGGCGCTGTCCAGCGAATAGGGGACCTTCTGCAGGTAATCGATGAAAAGCACCACCGGACGATCCGGCCACTCCTGTTGCAGCCACTCAGCATAGATCCTGAGTACACTCAACGTGCTCTTGATAGGATGCCCACGGACGACAAGGAGGCGGTCCATATAGTCGCCTACGCTGTGCCACGCCGAGCGGGCCGACGGGTGGGCCTTGAGCACCGCCTGCAAGGCCTGGGTGGAGAAGGCCTCGCGCTCGCGCCCGTGAGGGAGTGTCGAACCAGCTACTGAATCGAGAACTGCATCTCGTATGTCCGCCACCGTCACCGCCGCAGGGCCATCGGGCGTCGACCTCGAACTCGTACGTTGGCCTGCCAAGTAACTCTCCATACATAGAAGGCGATGGAAAAGATGGATCTCGCTGTGTTCGTAGCAGACGACGCACGCCACGTTCCCTCCCTTGGCGACGTTTCGCGCCGCCTGCAGCGCCCAGATCGTCTTTCCCACGTTCTGTCTCCCACCCAGGAGAATGAGAGAACCGGAGAGGAAGCCCCCACCCAAGACGTCGTCAAGGGCTCCGTAGCCGGTGGAGACCGGCCGATAACCCTCAAGTCGGCCGTCTCGAATGCGCTCGTCGAAGGCGCGGCTGATCTGCCCCACGGTCTGGGGGAAATCGAGACCGGTGGGAAGGATGAGCTGTTTCTGCGACATCGCATTACCTCCTGTTCAACGGTCTCGGATCGCAGCAAGATGCACGTCGAGTAAAGGTCATCACCTGGGCCCCGTTCGGAATCGCTCCCCCAATTCCGCCGTGTCGCACGACTCTTTGCTCCTAACCCCGATGCAAGAGGGGATAACGAGACGACTGAACGCGCTCAAGGAGCAGCTCTCCGTTGAATGAGAACCGAGACAGTAGTGTTTAAGCATCTGGGACCCGGTTCCACCCAACTCCATCGCCCATCCTCGTTCAAGCCCTCACAAGGGCAGCCGGTCCGGACCGCGGTGCACTCGGGCGCACCTCGCCATAGCCACCCGGGTTCCGCCCCACCGAAGCCCCTGAGACAAGCCTGAGCCAGTCTAGGCCTCTGTGCTTCCGGCATCCAGAAACGACTGCAGGAAAAAGAGCAGGCGGTGCGCTTCATCCTGCAGTCGCGCCTGCTCCTCGAAGGGCAGTTGTGCCATCTCAGCGGCCAAGTCGCTCGGATCGGGCAGTGCTCCGTCAGGAAAGCGGAAGCTGGAACACAGGTCGCCAGAAAAAACGTCTCTCATCGTGTCTTCGGTTGGCTCTTCTTTGCCGATCAGACGCCGCACCTCCTGCTCCGCCTCCGCCGGGGTCATCTCTCCCAGAGCCAATGTGTGAACCAGGCGAGCCTGCTGCGTGCAGTCATCCAGTGAGACCACGGGACGTAGCGACCGTTCGGACAGATCGGCGGCCTCGGCTAGAGCCTGAGCCTCCGGAGGCAGCGTCAGCAGGCCCCTGAAGTGGCGGAGCTTGCGTGCGCTCATCCCCTTACCTGTCATCTCCTGCAGACGTCGGCTGATGCGTTTGTTCCATGCACGCCGCCTGTGCATACGCCCACAGGCCTCATCCCGTCCGTGTCCGAGGCTATCTCCCGGGGGCGCGGCGGCCACCAAGTGCTCCTCTCTGAGCAACTCCTCGACGCTATGTAGGGCACGTGCCCGTGCGACGGCCGAGAGGTCCGAGCGGTGCACGTTTTGGGCGTGTCGTTTGAGAGACATCTCCCCGGCGTCATCAGGCAGCGGCTGAACTTGGGCCCGGATGGTAGAAAACTCGTGCCGCAACAGAAGATACCGCAGATGGAGATGGGCCCACCAACGCCGTTCTCCGTCGACGATCTGGTAATGGCGCCGGTCGATGCGGTAGACGTCGATCGGGTGCCGTAGACCGTGACGTCCTATCGACTCGGCCAGCATCGTCTCGCCTTCCAGGTTCAAATGCAGGGCTAGGTCCCGCACCCCATCTGCTCGGCGACGAGCCAATGCCTCCTTCGGGTTGACGACGTGGGATCGGACCATCTGATAGAGACGATCGCCCAGGCATCGCCGCCAGCTCTCCCACAGTACGCCGACCGGCGACGCACCGCTCAACAGCTTCTCTCGCAGATCCTCGGGCAAGAGCCGTCTGGGTTGGGCCGGGTCGGGTAGCAGCTGACCGACGCTCAGAACTCTGGATCGCTCCTGCTCTGATCGAGTCTCAACGCTGTCCCTGACCAACACCGCGCTCCCCAAGACGTTGAGGACCCGGCATAGCTCTCTGCTAGCCATTTCTCACCATCCCCGTGATCAACTGCTCACTCATCTCTCCTCCATCGTTAACCGGGCCACCGGCGAAGACCTTACCTCCACGCGTGTGGCCTCCGTCGATAGTCAGATCCTCATACGCCTCAGCCCTTGTACCTTCCTCGACCTATGGCCATCCGCAGGCCAAGCCAGCAGGCGAGGCTCACCACGGCGGTCAGCAGGAAGCCCTTGAATAGAGCGCTCCCCGCCTTGTTCATCACGTTTCCGATCCCCAGGGCGAGGAGACCGCCGATCGCCCAGGCGCCTCTCTCCAGCTGATTGAGGAACTCCCCCAGCCCCGGTCCCACCAGGCCCGTCTTGCGCGTCTGACTCAGAGCCATCAGCACCCCGATCCAGCAGAGGGGTGTCAGGGCCGCCGCCAGGAGTAGGCCACGCAGCAGTCCGCTCATCGGCCGAGCACCCCCACTCTCCTCGGTTCATCCCCCACACCTCTCCATACTGGACCATCGGCCCCGCGGTCTTTGAGAGCCCGTGAGGTGGTGACCAACACGTCCAGCGGAGCGCCCTCTCGCTCCCCGGCCAACTGAGAGGCTTCTCGAAGCCACTGCTGATCGCGTCCGGTCTCCTCCGAGGCTACGATGAGAACACGGAGGCGCTGACCGAAGAAGCGAAGCTCGGGGCGACCCAGGAAGTCCAGGTAGGCCTCCAGTTTCTCCCGGGGGCCGACGACCCTGAATTGTCGGCAGTCTGCGTCAATGAAGAAGACATCGTTCTCCCACCGTACGACGGCATCGGGGGCCAGCAGGTGCCGCGCCCTTCCGCGCCGGGAAGCCATCCTTATCTCCCTGCCGTCATACCAAGTGATGGTCTGCCCGCGGCCATTCGCCTTCCGGGCCAGGGCCATCGCGACCCTCCGCACCTCCTCGGAGCCCCTCAGGCCCCCGGCCAACTTAGCGCCGCTTCGCCCGTCGCGGGTGATGGCCCAGTGGCGGGCTTGAGCGTACGCTCGCGGCGTCGACCCGCAGCACAAGGTCAGGAAGGCTATCCCGGCGCACGTGACTGTGTAGTAGCGGCGGAGGAACCCGGGATCGCCGACGTATTCAGCAACCAGCCCCCGACGTCTCAGATCCACCAGGCTGCGACGAATCCACTCCCGGCTCGTGCCACGCCGGGAGAGGATGACGAGCTCCTCGGGCGTGAGCGGGGGCAGCCCCGCCAGGAGGCAGAGCAGCTCCTTCTGAAGGGGTGAGAGCCCAGTGTAACGACGCAAGCCCCCCGACCACTCCTCCGGGTGGCTCTTCACGGCGGGATCTGCCAGCGCCAGGGCACGCCGGGGGGTGGGCACCGCCTCCAGAAAACGACCCAGGCTGACGACCCGTCCCGCCCTGGGCGCATAGCAGAGCGTGGCGGCGGTCGGCCCTTCAACCATGGCCCGTCGTCTGGCAACAGCGGCATGCAGCTGGGGTGCGCCCATCTGATCAGCCAGAACCCCGGCCATAATAGCACCTCGAAACCCATCGGCGGGCACCACCAGCAGACCGGCGCCTGCCCGGGCAGCGATCTTGGCCACCCGCTCCAGACGCTCTGGATAGAGTCCCAACGGGCGCTCCCCCCGGTCCCACTCGACGATCAGCTGTCGACCCCTTCCCGCGGACGCGACCCCGTCCAATGACCGCCCTAGCGGGCCAGGCGGCACCGCGCGCCACGCTGAGACGCCTAGCCCGGCGCCCTGGAGCGATATGAAGAAGTTGCGCACCTGGTACGCAGTGGCTATACGAAACAACAATTGAGAATCGTCCTGTTCATTCGGTAGACCGAGGTGCTTAACTCCTTTCGAGGTCAGGTAGTAGAGAGCACGAGACCGAACGTCCGGATGGCGCGGGTTCACCTTCGCCACCAGCCCCCTCGCGTGTCCTAATCGTCCGTAGACCCAGGACTTCGAGACCTCCAGCATGCGACACAACTGACGCACGCTGATGAACGGGTGTCGGCCGATCTCCGTCAGCAATGGTTGCTGTGTTGTCATCGCTCCTCTCCTTGCCCCCTTCCCCGGAGCCTTTGCCGGGCGAGGGATATGCTCAGTTCGTCTATGAATCGCCATCACTTCCTCACCACAGTCTCGTAGCGGCACGTTCAGCTCATCAGCCACAGGAAGACCAGCGCACCCAGCGTCAGCCCCGGCGTTGTCGGACGGCCATGCTCTTCCAGTTCGTCCCGAGAGGGAAACTGTCCGCAAAGCATCTTCCCCTTCACCTCCAGAAGCGAGGCAAGAGCACCCTGTCGACGCGTGAGGATCAGCCAAGCGACGCTTACCGACAGCAATCCTCCACTCAAGGCAGCCACCAGCTCGGGTCGAGGGAAGAGAGCGACGAGGGCCATAAACATGCGCGCGTCCGCCCCACCGACGACGTGCAACCACCACAGCGCGTAGACCACGCCCCACCAGAAGGCGGTGAAACGAGTCGCGGGATGGCCGTGCAGCGACAGGCTGGCTAACCGGGTGCCGCTCACCAGGAAGACCAACGTCGGCAACTGCCAGGCTGGAGGCATTCTCTCAATGAGAAGCAGGCCGACCAAGAGGAGGGGCAACGCCCATCCATCCGGGGCCAAGGAGAGCCCACCTTGCTCCGAGGGCCAACTCGGGTTTCCATCCATCCCGAGGGTTGAGCACAGACCTCCGGGATGGGCGACCGCGAGTGCCGTTGCGGCCAGCAGAAGGCCCCAGGTGAGCACGTGCGGTACGCGCCGGGTCTTTAGGTCCCACACGGCGGCCGTGATGAGACATCCGGTGAGCGCGATCTTCGTCGGGAGAGTGGTCATCTTCTTCAGTCCATGATCTTGCTGCGCGTGTGTTTCCTGCGCGCCTTGCGCTTTTTCGATTGCTCCGTCGATCCCTCCGGCTTGAGACGGGCGTCTGACGCTCCAGAGGCCGTCTGCGCACCTTTCGCCCCTCTCTTGCCCTCCTCAGCTCGTTCTATCTCTTCTTGGAGCTCCCGAGAGGCGGTCCTCGCCCTCTCCCTCGCCTCGTGGAGCTCTTGGCGGTCGGCGTCCGCCCTCTCGGCGCTCTCCTGCCAGTGTCTCAGCCTCGCCTCATACTGCTCCAGGGAGACGCCATAAACGGCATCGGTCCGCTCCCGGTACGCCTCGTCTGCTGCCTCAACACCGATTGTGTACGGCTGACTCCGCTCCTTGATGGAAGCCAGCACAGTTCCGTCGCCCTCGGGCACCTCGTCCAACGTCACCCGCATCACAGGCAGCGGCCTCCCTGCGCGCTGCGTCTTCAGGTAGAAACTGTGATCGGGCAGATTGACGATGTGAGAGGGGTGAGTGGCCTCATCTCCCAGCTCCCACGTCAGTTGGCGAGCATCGCGACCGGATGTCTGGAACACAGCCAGGGTGTCGACGTTGGCCAGGGTTGTGTCGATCATGCCCTCTTCGAGATCCTCAAGCTGCCGCAGTGACTGGGTGACGAGGGTGAAGTTAGCGCCCATTTTGACCAGCTCCGCCAGCAATGTCTGGTAAGAGAAAGGTATGGAGCCACACTCGTCGATGAAGCACGTCACCCCGGGCCGCTCCTGTGGCGCCGAGGCTTGGTTCGACCGAATCGCCACCTCCAGGTACGAAAGGAGCACCGATCCCAGAAACCCGACGTTATCGAGGCCAATCTCGCCTCCGGGGAGGTTGATGAGCAGGATGCCACCCCGTGCGATCAGGTCCGGAATGAGAACCGTGCTGGAGGGACGCGAGATGACTCTCCGCACCGTCGGGCTGGATGCGAAGCGCTGTATCTTGGTCAGGACCGGGTTGACCACCTCCAGACGCTGCCGCTGGTGCAGGCTGTCGTAGTAGGCGCCCCACCACATCTTCACCTCCGTGTCATCCTTGGATTGAACACGGAGCCGACGTTGGAAGTCGTCCAGCAGTAGAGCGGCCTGGACATCCAGCACGGTGTACTGCTCCTCCCGCTCACGGACCTGGTTGGCTCGCACGAGCGTCCAGAGGACGTGCCGGACCACGTCCTCCATGCGCGGCCCCCAGTAGTCGGTCCAGATACGCCGTCCGGTGTAGATGAAGCTCTCCACGAGCAGTTCCGGCGTGAAGCCCATCCCCACATCCAGCAGGTTCCAGGCGGGCACCCGCGCCTGGGCGCCGAAGTCGAGGAACACGACGTCGTCCACTCGTTCCTCGGGCACCAGTCCCGCCAGCCGTTTCACCGCGTCCCCGTGGGGGTCGATGAACACCACAGCCTCACGCGGGTCTCGGAGGGCTGCCTGGGCCAGATGGAGCATCAACGTCGTCTTTCCTTTGCGGGTCTTGGCCACCAGCAGCTTGTTCCGCTCGGCGGCTGACGGCGGCAGGCAGACGTGGATCGTTTGGCCCTGATGGGTGGAGGTGCCGATGGGCACGCCCTCGGAGACGTCCTCTGGCAGGGGCAGCCGCCGGGGCGCCAGGCTCCGCCGCACCATCGCCGCCCCATCGCCCCACGGCAGATGCCAGAGACTTGCCACCTCAGCCGCGTTGATGATGTCGCGAGGTCGGCCGGGCCAGCGGACGCCGTCCCACCAGCCATCGTCCAGGTCGCAGGGGTCGAAGGCCCCCTCCTCGAGCCTGAAGCCATTTCCGGCCCCGGTGTCGAACTGGCGGTAGGCAGCCGCCAGCTGCCTGAGGCGCCGCCGGGCCTTCACCGAGGTGCTAGCCTCAGCCGCCAGACGCAACTGAAAGCGGAAGCCGGGAAGGAAGATCTTCCGTCTGACCAGATCCGGGTCGACGTGTCGCCTCCGCTCGAACGACCGGGCAGCACGCGCACCCAGGTAGCCGAGAGGGGCCAGTCCCAGCGCCAACAGGAACGCAGGCCCCCACTTACCCTGCATACCGAAGGTCACCAGACGAAGCAGAGCCGAGAAGCCCAGGCCCCCTGCCAGGGCGAGTAACAGGCCTCCACCGAGCCCCAGAGGAGACTGAGTCCGCAGCCGCACGTCGGCCGCACGGACCAGATCCTGAAGCCCATCGGCCCAGTCGTCGGCAGCGGGACGCAATACCAGCTGGCTCAGGATCCGCTCGCCCTCCTCCACCCGTCCAAGCCCGCCCAGGATCCCAAGGATCGGGTCAGCGTCCTCGAAGTCCCCCTCCTGGTGGGTGCGCAATGGCAGGGCCTCGAGACGCCGGAGATGGAGTCGCCCCATCGCGACGGTGGTTCGCTCGCGGTGTTCGAACCGCCCCACCAGACCGGCCACGCGCAGCCGCTGGGCGACATCGCGCTCCTCAAGCGGCTGAAACGCGACCTGGCCGTACACGCTCTCCATCTGCGAGCAGAGGTAAGTCAGCACAGAGGGGCGAGCCCGCAGGACAAATCGCCGCCCGCCGCTGTCGGCGGCAATCTCCAGGGCGAAGGCCGCCTCCAAGCCCAGGGCGCCCAGCAGCCCGCTCATCCCGAGCGCGTCCACCCCGTTATCGGCCGGAGGGATCACCTCCAAGGCCCGCACCTCTTGACCATCCCTGGTCGTCGGATCTCCTCGCGGCTGATCCTGCAGCAGAGCCGGGACCCTGCGGTGTGAGAGCCCGATGAGCATCGCGCCGAGATCGCCTTCGAATCGACACAGCGCGTCCTTCGAGCCGGGGACGCCGGGGGGCGTATGGGTCTCCGATCGGCGTAGCGGCTTCGCACAACAGAAGTAGCTGCGGGCAGCGGCATCCTGCGGGGTGTACCGTTCGCCGCATCTCGAGCAGCGGTACGTGGACGCCACGGCCCCTGCCCTCTCCTCTCCGGCCATGATGACTGCGTTTTCTCCCCTCAGGGTATGATCGTGGAAACAGGCCACCATTCGACGCTTTCCTAGCGTGTGACGTGCACCGGGTACCAGTGCACTTCCCAGGACACCTGGTTGCTCACCACTCCGTCGACCTCAGCCCGAGCGTACCAGGTGCCGGTGGCATCCACGCCGAAGTACGGATCGCCAGACTCGGGCGGACCGTACGAGAAGGGGTTGGTCGAGGCGGTGTAGGGCAGCAGTCGCGGCGGTGTGCCCGGTGGCGTGATGCGAAACGCCGCGTGATAAGGAGGTGTTCCACCGGTGACCAGAACGTCCAGGGTCTGCGCTGGCAGCCCCAGCGCGGGGGCATAGTGGACGAGGCGTCCGTAGCGAGCGCTCAGCGTCACGTCACTGACCGGTGGTAGGGTCGGCGTAGGAGACGGGGTAGGAGTCGGAGTACTCGAGGGCGTCGGTGTAAACGTGGGTGTCGGCGTGGGCGTGGTGGTAGGTGTAGACGTTGGCGTTGGCGTGCTCGTGGGCGTGCTGGTGGCTGTTGGTGTCGCGGTAGGTGTGGGCGTGGCCTCACTCCAGGTCCATACGGCCACGTAGTCGACCATGGTCTCGTTCCACTCGCCCGGCTGGGCGGGGCTGATCTTGGTTACGTGGTGCCCGATCTTGAATCCTACCGGATGCCCGCGACCGGTGGCTGCCAGCGTCTCCCAGGCGTAGGGCCCGGCCAGAGGCCTGGCGAACCCTCCGCGTCCCCATTGAGGCGGGGAGTCTCTTCTGACCTCCACCGACCAATCGCCGGTAGCTGCCTCATAATGGTAGATGGCCGACCACCACTCAGCCGGGTCGACGGCCGCCCACTGGCGGCGGTGAGAGTAGTCCAGACCGACGATGCGGTCGCGGTTGTAGCCCGGGCCGTGGCTGTACCCGGCCACGCGGCTACCGGAGCAGACCGGGTCGATCCAGGTCTTGCGGGCATTCTCGGGTAGACCACACAGATTGCCCCACTGGTCGTCGAGTCGCTCTCCGCCATACGCGCGGTCATAGAAGATGTAAGCATCCTGTCCGTAGGGCTGGCGCATCCGAGGATACCGGAAGCGGATCTCGACGGCCACGTTCCCCGAGGAGGGGAAAAGATCGTTGCGCCAGAGCATGGCCGACTGCCTGACACCAAATCGGGGGCCATGGAGCCACACCCCTCGCGATCCATCGGTGCTTCCGTCCGTGACGCAGCGGATCTGCCAGCTCCCGCCGGGGTTGGAGGACGCCCATCCGGAGGTACAGGCTGAGTCATCAAAGCTCACCAGCTTGGTGAGGGTGTAGACCCGCTGCGCCTGCTGAGCCCTCACGTTTGAGGTCCACGGAATCGGCGCAGCCAGAGCCAGCCCCACAGGAACGATCGCCAGAAGCAACAGCATAGCCGCCGTGGCCCATGATCCCAAACATCGTCTCATCGTCACCTCTTCCTCAAGCTGAGTTCCCGGCAAGCATCTCGCTCTGGGGGCTCTTCCAACGAGCATCGTTTTCACTGCTCCGTTACTGCCGCTGCCGCAAAAACGTGGACGTCCACGGCCTTATCGCCGCTGACCAATCCTAAGAGCCAGGTCTCGACTGGCATCTCCAGGTAAACCCCGACCGCGGGCTCGCTCGAGGTCCAGTCGGACGCCATCCACATATCCGCCCGCGCCACCGGAGGGAAGCCAAGCATCGTCCCGCCCCACTCGAGAACCTCGATCTGATAGGAAGCGTCGGTCACTCCGCGCCGATCGAGGCTCTCCCGGAGCACCTCCTCCGCCCGGATGTGGCCCGTCACCGGGTCCACGCGAGGGCCTTCGATGGCGGGGTCGTACAGCGGTGCCAGATCCCGACCCAGCGTCGCCCCGGCCAGCGCGGCTGCCTCGGCGGCTCGGTAGCCCCAGTTGCGGGCCTCCTGGAGGCGGTAGACATCGACCAATCCGCCTGCGATCAGAACCAGGATCATCGTCAGCACAAAGCTGGCCACCGCGGCCTGCCCGGTCTCGTCGCGCCCCCATATCCGAGTCCGAGACCTGTACCGGGCTGAATCCATCACGGCCGCACCCTGTCCACCGCACCGTGGTGAGATGACTGCAGGAGCCGGGAGGAGAGGGACATAAAGGGCACGTGTGCCTGCCACGTCAGCTCCGCCGTCACGAGAAAGCGGTACCCAAAGGCCGCATTTGCCAGAACCGCCGGGGATACCTCCCTCAGGGTAGCGGCATCGCGCAGCCGCACCCTCACCTGA